>DATGKM010000186.1:0-51090 GCA_035294665.1 Bryobacteraceae bacterium
TCCGGCCAAGACGATCGAAAACATGGAATCCAGGAGGAAAACGGGGAAATAGAGGGGGATAAAGACCGACTCAAATGATCGAAACTCACTTACCGAAAGCCGACGGAGATGGCGTTTACACAAAATACTTGACAAGCCCCGCCCCACCGCTTTTGTCCAACCGCGTCACTCCGGTCAGTAGCCGTACCGCTGTTCCCGGCCGAGGCGAACGTCTCCACTTACGGTAATACCCTCAGATTCCATCCACTCGAGGGCTTGCCTAGATGCCCCAAGACCTTTGTACAGTCCACGGCAGATGATGGTCAACTTCACACCGTATTCCCTGACGAAGTCCACAAGCTCTTCAGCACACCCTTTCGGTTTGTTGGAAGTGCCGTATTTCGAACTGCAGGGGCTCTTCGACAATGTCAGCACAACCGGCAGTCCGTCCAGTTCCTCTTTTGAAAAATTCTCGAGCAGCGAACGAATGGCGACGTCCTCGGCGTGTTCCTTGCCATATTTTTTGGTAGTTACGTTTTTTACTGTCTCGAGCGATAAAAGTTCGCCTTCCTCGTCCTCGTACAAGATCGAACCGAACGTACTCATTCCCGACTTGAACCACTCCGAGTTCGTCATCTCCGACTGCTTGGCGCCAAAGCTCCACCGGGCCAACTGAACGGTGCTCCCAGTCCGGGCACTTACCAAAGGTCGAAATGCCACGCCAGCCTTCCGTTGAACTGGCGAGACAGTGGCGTGGCCGGGCGCGCGGAACGCGGGAGAAGGATTGGTGCGGATCGGAGCGGCGGCCAATCCGGTCTGCCGGAGGAACTGCCCAGTTACGGGGACAGGTCCCGGTGCGATCATCGGTTTTGGAGGCGTGCCCCTCGGTATCAGTGCCGGAGGCGGCCAGTGAAGGGAACGCTGCACTGACGCGGCGCTTGCGGGTTTTGCCTGGATCGGATGGGGGGCGCGAATTGGAGCCGGAGCCGGCCGATAGACTGGAGGCGGCGGCAAGGCCCGCACCGGCGGCTGAAATGGCCTCGGCGGGCGGGCCAGACTGTTCACACTGAACCCCGCCCCAGTCACACGCCGCTCCGGACCAGCCATCGTCGAACCTCAGCCTGAGTCAGACTTACTTCTGTTCGGGCGCGCCTTCGCCGGCGTTGTTATTGCCGAGGAAGAGCTTGCGGCCGTCGGGCAGGGTGATGTCCCGGCCGTTTGCGCGGAACGAACCATCCTTCGCCTGATAACCGTCAACCACGATATCGGTGCCGATGGCGAGCGAGTCCTTGGTGAAGCCGCGGCGGAATAGAGTGTTGGGGGTGCCCGCTTCGATCATCCATTCCTGGTCGGACCCATCGGCATTCTTGACGGCGATGTGAATCCAGGCGTGGGGATTGATCCATTCCACCTTAGTGACTTTGCCGGTGAGTTTCACCGGCTTTTTGGCATCGAATTCGGCCGCGAAGGCGTGGTGCGCCCAAATCGGCGCGGCGGCAGCGGTAAGGATGGCGGCAAGGGCGGTTACCAGCGGAATACGCATCTCGGTTCTCCTTTAATTGCCGGCCTTTGGGGCCTGGGCGGCTTCAGCCTTCTCTTGCGCACGCGCTCCGGCAAGCATGTCGGCCATGGCGTAATTGCCCTCGTGGCAGGCGTACTCGAAGATCGGGCCTTCGGTTCGGGTCATGGGAATTTGGGCGGTCCACGGTTTGGTGAAGGCCGATGGATCGTCCACAGTGAATTCGTAATTGATGGTGTCGGGGCCGATGCGCGTGAAGCGCTCCACCAGGCGCATGTGCTCATCGGCGCCCCGGAAACGGGTTTTGTCGCTGAAGTTGGTGGTCTCGACGACCAGGGTATTGCCTTCCCAGTGGCCGCGCGAATCGCCCATCCACTCGTGAACGCTTGCCGGCAGGTGCGGGCGGTTATCGAGCGGAATGATGCGCGCGTCATGCACCATTTCGACAAGGATCATGACATACCCGGGGGCCTGCACGATCTGGTAGTTATTATTGTAAAAACTGGGAAGCATGGGCGGTCCCGCGGTAGGCCAGAGGATGCAGCGTTCCGTCAGCGCGCGATTTTCGGGACCGTCAGTGGAATGGCCGATCGCGGCGCGGCGGATCTCGTCCATTTGCTTTTGGCGCTGGGGAGTGAGCGGCGGGATGTGGCCATCGGGCGGATCGATGATGAGCGAGGTACGGAGGGTGGGAACGGTTTTAGTGCCGCGGTCGTACCAGGCATTATTATAGGCGCGGCCCACATCGGCTTCAGCCCCGCCGTCGCGGCGGTCGGCATCGTTGTTGGCCAGCACGCGCCTTTCGTAGGCGGCGGCTTCTTCTTTGGTCATGAAAGCCTTGCCGGCGAACTCGGCGGGACGTTCGAGCGGAGTGATGGTGGCATTGGTCCAAACGCCCTGGAGATCGGGCTGGCCATCGGGCGTGCGCGGGGGAGTGTACGTTTGGGCGGAAAGGAAAAAAGGAGATAGGAGCAAAGGAGTCAGCAGACGGAAGACAGGAGCCAGAATGTTCCGCGCTTCTGACTTCAGTCTACTGACGCCTGACTCCTTGCTTCTCATTTTTCGATCTCGCCGTTGGCGCCGGGGGCCGAACCGCCCATGAACAGGCGCTTACCGGTGGCCGCGAAGGTCAGGTTTTTGCCGACTGCGCGGTTCGCGCCATCTTTTGCCTGGTAGCCTTCCACCACAATTTCGGTTCCGGGCGGGAGGGAATCCTTTGTGAAACCGAGACGGAAGAGATTGTTGGGGCTACCGCCCTCAATCATCCAGTCCGTGGTGCTGCCATCGGAGTTTTTGACTGTCAGGTGAATCCAGGAGTGAGGATTGATCAACTCCCACTTGGTGACCGTGCCCTTCAGTGTGACCGGCTTCTTTTCGTCAAACTCCTGGGCAAATGCGTGGTGCGCCCATACGGGCGCGGCCGTGGCGAACAAACCTAAAGCGGCGATGGTGAGTGCTACTTTCTTACGCATGATCCTGTTCACTTGCCCTCGGCGGCCTTCTTTTCGGCGGCGCGCGCGCCGCTCAGATTGTTGGCCATGCCATAATTGCCTTCCTGGCAGGCGTATTCGTAGATCGGGCCTGCGATTTTGCTCATGGGGATTTCGGCGCTCCATGGCTGGTCCCAGGTTTTGGGATCGGAAACCGTGAACTCGTATTTGATGCTATCCGGGCCGGTGCGGGTGAAACGCTCGATCACCTTGAGGTCCGCCGTGGAGCCGCGGAAGGCGGTTTTGTCCGTGAAATTAGTGGTCTCGACTACGAGGGTGTTGCCCTCCCAATGGCCGCGCGAATCTCCCATCCACTGATGAACGCTGGGCGGCAGATGCGGATGATTCGTACCGATGGGGATGATGCGCGTATCGTGAATCATCTCCTGGGTGATGGCGATATAGCCCGGGCTCTGCGCGATTTCCAGATTGCCGTTGTAGCCCACGGGCATCATGGGCGGGCCTTCATTCGGCCACAGAATGCAACGTTCGGCGAGCGGGCGGCCTTCGGGGCCATCCCACTGGTGCGCGCGCTGATAGGCAGTTCGCTCGGCGTTGCGCTTCTGGGCCTCGGGCAGCATCGGCGGAATACGGCCCGTGGGGCCGGTAACCAGCGAAGTGCGCAGGCTGGTGGCGATCTTCGACTGGCTGCGATCCAGGCCGTACTGCGCCAGATCGTAGTGGACGTCGGCCTGAGTGCCCGGTTCGGTCTGGCGGCCTTCCAGGCGCTTACTGGCCGCTGCTTCTTCCGCCTTTCGCTTCTGCGCGAATTCCTCGGGCGTATAGAACTCCTTCGAACCCAGTTCCTTCGGCCGCTCGATCGGGATATCCGTGGTGTTCGTCCAGTAGCCTTGGAAATCCGGATCGCCCCAAGGGGTGCGGGACAGGGTCCAATTTTGCGCGGACGGGGATGTGCCCGCTTCGGCCGCGGGTTTTGCCGCCACGTTCTGCGCGGAAGCGGGTGAAGCCGCGAACAGGACCGTAATGGCGGCTGCGAAAAAAGAGAAATAGACGGCTTTCATGCCAACCCTCCTTACTTGTTGTTGGGAGTCGCGAGCGGTTTCTTACGAAGGTGGCCGTAAAGAACTTCTTCGGCGAATTCCGGGCACTTGTATTCCATCAGTTGTGCGTTCGGCTCTACATGCTTATACAGCGGCATGCTGATTTTCCAGGGCCGGGAGAAGGTTTTGGGGTCCTCGATAGTGGCCTCGTACATCAGTGTTTCCGGACTGCGCGGCGTGTAGCGCTCCACCACGTGCAGCGCGTCGCTGTGGAAATCGCCGGCGCGATCGAACCAGGTCTGATCGTTCATGTCCGTGACATTCACCACCAGTGTGTCGCCTTCCCAGTGGCCAACGGACCAACCCATCCAACTGTCGGCAGGCGCTTTGGAGGAGCTGTCCATATAGACGGTGCGGACGCCGCCCGCGTATTCGTAAACGAACATGATGGTCTTCTGGGATTGCACGATCTGAAACGGATACGGCATATAAGTGGCGCGCGGCACGCCGGGGAGGTAACACTTCACTTCGGGATCGAGCTTCAGGCGATTGGCGAAATTCTCCTTCTGCTTCTGGGCGGCTGCGGGGAGGTACGGAATCTCACCGCCTTCCACCACGCCAATGCCGGGCGGAATGGAGAATTCGGCGCCGAGATCGTACACCGGCCCCTGCGCGGCGGCGTGCGGCCGGAGATCCCAGTTCGCCGTATTGAGCGCCTGCCAGATACCGTTCAAATTGGGCTTGCCATCAGCCAGGCGTGGCGCGCGGTAAGGCTGCGCCTGCTGCCGGTTCTGAGCCACTGCCGGACCCGACGCGAGCGCCAGCACGGTGGCCGTAAGAATCAATGATTGCGACCGGTTTTGCATGGGCCGGTATCCCCTCCAAAAGAAAAAACGTGGTCTCCACGGGCCGGCAACCCGGTCCCACTGGAGACAGATTAGTCGTTGGTACATTATTCCGCCAACAGGGCGCGAAGTCAAACTGCCCGCGCCAAAACAGGCCGTAATCCGTATCATCTTGCATTGGACAATTCTCCCCAGCGACGCCGGCGCCCGGCTCTGATAAGCTGTGCCGAAGAGAAATAGCGGGGAGGCAACCGATGAAGAAAATCTGGGCCATTGTTTCTTTTCTGGCCGCCGGCTTTTGGGCCGCGTTCCCGCCTGCGCCAATTCCGGCGCAAACCATGGATGAGCTGATCCATGACGGCGCGAACACCGATAACGTCCTCACCGAAAGCCTGGGCTTTGATCGCAAAAGCTATAGCCCGCTGCGGCAAATCAATAAATCGAACGTGAAGCGCCTGGTGCCGGTCTGGAATACCAGCCTGATGAACGACCAGGGCGAGCTCGCCGCGCCCATCGTCTACAACGGCGTGATGTATCTCATCAATGGCAAGTGGACTTTCGCGCTGGACGCCGCTACAGGCCGGCAGATCTGGCGCACGCCCGTCGAGCTCGATCCGGGCGTCACCCGCACGCCCATCAACCGCGGCGCCGCGGCCATCTATAACGGCAAGCTGTTTCGCGTCACCATGGACAATCACCTCGTGGCCCTCGATATGAAGACCGGCGAACAGCTTTGG
The DNA here is from genome assembly GCA_035294665.1 of Bryobacteraceae bacterium. Classification (GTDB taxonomy): domain Bacteria; phylum Acidobacteriota; class Terriglobia; order Bryobacterales; family Bryobacteraceae; genus PSRJ01. The sequence continues at coordinate 5,572 of DATGKM010000186.1, forward strand.
AACCGGAAATTCGCCGATCCCAAGGAGGGCTACTACGCCACCAGCGCGCCAATTGTAGCTAATGGAGTCCTCATATCCGGCATGGCGGGAGGCGAATCCACCACCCGCGGCTTTCTGGATGGCTGGGACCCCGATACCGGCCAAAAGTTGTGGCGGCGCTACACCATTCCCGCGCCCGGCGAGCCTGGCTCGGAAACCTGGCCCAAAAACACCGATGCCTGGAAACAGGGCGGCGGCCCCACCTGGCGCTCCGGTTCTTACGATCCTCAACTCGATCTCGTCTATTGGGGCACAGGCAATGCCGAGCCGTACGACCCGCGCCCCCGCCAGAATCTCGACAGCCTCTTTACCAATAGCGTGCTCGCCATCCGCCCCAAAACCGGCGAGGTAGTCTGCTACTACCAATACACCCCGAACGACGTTTACGACGTCGATGCCACCGATGAGCAGGTGCTGGCGGATATTCCCATAAACGGCCAGATGCGGAAGGTCATGATCCAGGCCAACAAGAACGGCTTCCTCTACGTGCTCGACCGCACCAACTGCAAACTCATCGCCGCGCATCCCTACGTGAAGGTCAATTGGGCCACGCACATCGATATGGCCACGGGCCGGCCTGTGCTGACCGATGTGCATAAGCGTTTCGTGGCCGGCGAGGAAGTGGAAATCTGGCCTTCGCGCGGCACCAACGCCACTCCCATCGCTTTCGATCCCAGTACCGGCCTCATCTACGCCAGCACCTGGGAAGTGGCGCGCATCCAGAAACTCGCGAAATCACGCCCGGTGCCCCTCGGCGGAACGTCGACCGGCGTCGATGCGCGCTATCCGGAAGAAAAGCCGGGTTCCGTAGTGGGCCACTTCGCCGCCATCGATCCGCTCACCGGCGAGAAGAAATGGGAGATCCCGCTGATCGACTTGCCCGGTTCCGCCGGCATGCTTGCCACCGCGGGCGGCCTCATCTTCACCGGCAAACTGACCGGCGAATTTCTGGCGCTCGATCGGGACACCGGCCAGACTCTCTGGCAGTTTCAGACCGGATCGAGCGTCAACGCCACCGCCATCACCTACACGCGCAACGGCCGCCAATACGTGAGCGTCGCTTCCGGCATCGGCGGCATTCTCGCCACCCGTTACGCGTCGCGCAAAGTGCCCGCGGGCGGCTCTGTCTGGACATTCGCGCTGATGGGCGAATAGGGCGCGCGTGCCGCGCTACGTGCGCATTTTATGTGATGATACGTGCATGAAGCGCTTTTGGTGCGCATCAACTTTGTTCGTTTGCTTGTATTTTTTCTGTAATTCTGCCGTCGAGGCGCAGTTCAAAGAGATTGGACCCGCCCCATTTTCGCAAGCCGTGGCGCATCAGCGGATTCGTGCGCTGCTCGATCGGGTAGATTCCTCAAATCGCCAACAGACGCTCGACACCTTAAACGGCTGGACACCCTGGTTTCGCGCTGTCCTCGATGTAGAATTGATCGCTGCCTGGAAGCGCGACAACCGGGAGCGCGTAGCGTTAGTAATGGAACCACTAGCCACGGAGCCGGTGGCCAAAGGGGTCGTGGAATTCTCCTGGCGCCAGCGGACCGACGCCGCTCTCAATCCCACATACGCGCCGTTGCTGGAACATTTGATGACGCGCTATCCGTCGAGCGGCGATGGGTTTCTTTCCGGCCTGCTCGCGCCCACGCCGCCCGACCTTTCTCCCGTTCAGGTAGAAACCGTATGCCGGATTCTGATCGACATGCCCGACTTGGGAAACTGGCACCAAAGCGCGCTCCGGATTCTTCCGCGCTATCAGTCCACGGCCGAGCGTCTGCTGGCGCGGGACAAGCAGAGCGCCGATCAGGAAGTTAGTTACCGCGCGCAAGTCTGGCAGGCCGAGTTGCGCGGCGAAACCCCCGGCTTCAACAACCAGGCATCGCTCGGGCGCAGGAGGACTCCTTCCGCGCCGGCCCCGGAGCGCGATTCGAGCGGCCCGCTGCTATTCCCGCCACCTTCCGCGCCGCCACGCGCGGCCCCGCGGCCACAGCCCGAATCGGTGGCGGTGAACCGGCCCACCGATCCGCCACCCTCTCTCGTTCGCAACCCCGTTCCGCCGCCCCCGCCTGATCCGGCCCACACCGCGCCTGTGGCCGCGGCGCCGCTTCCCGCCACCCCGGCGTCCTACCAGGGCCCCCGCTCGGGCACGCTCGAATGCGCCGGCCCGCCCATTCCACAAAACGCCGAATATGTTTTCCGCAATCTGCCGCCGGTCCAAATCGAGCTCGATTACGATCGTAAGGTGTGGGATGCCAGGCTCGTTCCCGCGGAAAAGCAGACCCAAAGGCTCATCTTGAGAAACCGCGGCTCCGGCCCGCAAAAAAAGTGTGTCGTGCACTGGAGCGCCATTCCGTAGTTGTTGGGAGGACCTCATGAGAGCAGCCTTGCTTCTACTACTCTGCGAATTCGGCACGCTGGCGTTCGCCGATGTGATCACGCTGAAAGATGGCCGCCAGATCTCAGGGACCATCGAGACCGGGAACACGCAGGAGATCCGGATTCAGGCGGGCGGCAGTTCCCAGGCCATCGCCGTGAGCGGCATTCAGTCCATAAAGTTCGGAGTGTCCGAAACAGCGCCCCCACCGCCCGCCGCCGCGGTTTCGAAACCGGCTCCGCCGCCCGTTGCTGTCGCGCAGCAAACGCCTCCGCCCCGGCCCGCAACGCGCCCTGCCGCGCCCGCCACCCCGTCTAAAGAGCCGGCCGATTCCCAAACCGTCACCCTCCCCATCGGTACCGAAATCGCCGTCCGCACCATCGATCGCATCGAGTCGAAGAAAGCCGATCTCTCCCGCGAATACCAGGGCAGTCTGGACGATCCCATCGTGGTGAACGGCGTGGAAGTCGTACCGGCCAATACCAGCGCCGTATTGAAAATTGTGGAGGCGCAGGGTGCCGGCCTCACTCACCGCGCTTCCCTCTCCACAGCCCTGGTTGCCGTGATCGTTCGCGGGCAGCGCTACAACGTGGTAACCGGTAAGGTCGATTCCAAAGCCGGCTCCCCGGCCAAGCGCACCGTCGTGGGCGGCGCGGCAGGCGCAGGCGCGGGAGCAGCCATCGGCGCGGCGGCCGGTGGCGCCGCGGGCGCCGCGGTGGGAGCCGGAGTCGGCGCGGCGGCCGGAGCCATTACCGGCAAGCTCACCGGCAAAGGCGTCGAAATCGCCCCCGAAACCCGCTTCACCTATACACTCACCCAGCCCGCCGTCATCGCGCCCGAGGAGTCCGCCAGATGATCCCTCGCGCATCCGCTCTGCTTGTATCGCTGGTGCTGGCCGCTTCCGCGGACACCCTCGTGCTCAAGAATGGAAAGCGCATCGAGGGCCGCTGGTGGGCGACAAGCGCAACCACGGTCAGCTTTCTTGTGAACGATCACCTGGAGTACTTTTCGAGATCCGATGTCTCGGAAATCGTGTTCGGAAGCCCGCAGGATCCGCCGCCGGCCTCCAAACCGGACCGGACGGCGCGCGAGGACCGCAAGGGTTCCGGCCCGCGCGAGCCCTAAAATCAGAGCTAGAAGCTGAAGCCCACCAGAAATTCCACGTGGTCTTGATTGCTGGCCAAAGTTCCGTACGCAAACCCGGTCTGCGTAAAATGCCTGGAGAGCCAGCGCGCATAGCGCAGTTCCGGTGAAGTGAAACCTGCAGATGGCCGAAACGAACCTCCACGCCGCCACCGGCCCCAATCCCGAAAACCACGTCATTATCAGCTTCAAGCCCGCCTGTGACTGTCGTGACGACTGGCGGAGCCGGAACGTACGGATTAAACAGCACGCTGGTGGTGGCCGACTTGCCGCCCGCGAAAACGCCATAAAAACGCCATAATAGAACCATGCCATCGCGGCTCATTCCCTTGTTTCCGCTGCAGGTTGTGGTCTTTCCCGGTTCTCCCCTGCCTTTGCACATCTTTGAGGAGCGCTACAAGGAAATGGTCGGCGACGCCATCCGCGATAACTCCGAGTTCGGCATCGTGCTGGCGCGCGAAGACGGCATCGTCAACGCGGGCTGCACCGTCATCGTCGAAAAGCTCACCGAGATGCACCCCGATGGCCGCATGGATATTCTCACTCGCGGCCGCCGCCGTTTCCGCATTCTCTCGCTCAACGAGGATAAATCCTATCTCCAAGCCGAGGTCGAGTTCTTCGAAGATGAAGATTTCCGCCCCGCGCCGCCGGAACTCAAGCAGCAGGTGCTCTCGCATTACAATGCCCTCCGCCAGTTGGCCGCGGCCCGGGAAATCCCCGAGCCGGATGAACAAGACCCACAACTCAGTTTTCAACTGGCGCAGGCCATTCCCGACCTGAACTTCCTCAGCACTCTCCTTCGCCAGACCTCCGAAACCGGCCGCCTGCGCGAACTGAACCATTTTCTCGAGCAGTACATTCCGCGGCAACGCGCCGTGGAGCGCGTGCGCGCCCTCGCTCCCAACAACGGGTATGGCGGCAAGCATCTGGATACGTAGTCCGCGCGCCCGCGCAGCCATTTCCGAGAAATGCCCGCCGGCCCGCCCACTATAAAGGTAGTTCGATGAGGCTGGTTCTCCGCGCCGATCCAACCGGCATCCGCAAAGCCTTCTCGCTTGCCTGCTCCCTCGCTCTGCACGGCGCGGCCATCGCGTGGGCTCTGCTCCCCGGCTCGCCCGGCCGCGAATCCAGCGATTACGAAATACACATTCGCCCCCACGCCGCCCGCATCGTCTGGTACAGCCTGAAGCAGACGCTGCCGCCCATCTCGCCCGCCGAGCCGTCCCGCCAACGCCAGCCGGCGCGCGCCCTCACCCGATCGCCCCACACGCTGGTGGCCGGCAAGCAGGATCTCCTTCGCCCGCCACAGTTGATCTGGATTCCCGCTCCGCCGCTCGCCGAGCCGCGGCTGGTTCCCTCCCCGAACATCGTCGCCCTGGCGCCGCCCGCCCGTCCCCGGCCGCGCGCCTTCGTCCCGCCCCCGGAATGGCCGGCGAAAGCGCCTGTGCCCGTTCTGCCCGCCGCCCCGGAACTCGCGGCGGCGATCGACCCCGCGCGCCTCCCCAAAAATCTGCTGCCACCCGTGGAACGCGCCCGCAAAACATTCATTCCTCCCGTGGAGGCCGTCCGTCAGCCGCAATCCACACCGCTCAATCTTCCAGCCGCGCCGGCCCTCGCCATGCCCGCTCCGGAGCGCATTCTGTTCACCACGCCCATGGCGAAACCGCTGCGCGATTTCCACCCGCCCGAAGCCGCCAAACCGGCGCCGCCCCCGCCTGTGTCTCTGCCGGATGCGCCGCAAACGGCCCCTCAAAACCGCCTGGATGCCTCGTTCGCCATTGCCGGTCTGCTTCCGGCGCGCCAGCCCCAGGTTCCTATTCCCACAGCTTCACAGGAAGCAGGCTTCTCCACCGGTCCCCAACCCCGGCCCGACGGTTCCAATAACGCACCCGATCCCAGCCAGATCGCCATCCCCGGCCTGCTTGCCCGCAGCGGCACCCCTGCACCGAAAGACCGCCAGGCCTTGCTCGCCGCCATCCTGGAGCCTCCCACCTCCGCTCGCAACCTGCTCGCCGCGGCCGCCAATCTATCGGTCCGCGCCAGCCGCCCCCCAGACAAGCCCGCCTTCGAAATCGCGGAACCGCCCGATCCCCGCCTCCGCGGCCGCATCGTCTACAGCATGGCCCTGCAGATGCCGAACGTCACCAGCTACTCCGGAAGCTGGTTGGTGTGGTTCGCCGAGCGCGGGCAACCGATCGTTCGCAGTTCCGCCACTCCCCCGCCCGATCTTGCCCCGCCGTACCCCGTCCATAAGGTCGATCCCAAATATGTTCCCAGCGCCATCGAGGACCGCGTCGAAGGCGCCGTGCGCCTCGCCGCCGTCATCCGTAAGGATGGCAAAGTCGATCAGGTCGAAGTCCTGCACAGCCTCGATGAACGCCTCGACCGCAGCGCCGCCGAAGCCCTCGCCAAATGGGAATTTGAACCCGCCCGGCGCGCCGGCGCCCCCATTGACGTGGATGCCGTCTTCGAAATCCCTTTCCATCTCGCGCCGCGCGCCGCCAACTCCCGCCCCTCGCCCTGAACCGGTATATGACCCGCCAGCACCTGATCATCGATGCCGACGACACGCTCTGGGAGAACAACATCTACTTCGAGCGGGCCTTCGAGGAATTCGTCGCCTTCCTCGGCCATTCCTCCCTTTCCGCCGCCGAAATCCGCGCCGTGCTGGATGAAATCGAAGAGACCAATAACAAAATCCACGGTTACGGCTCCCTCAACTTCGGCCGCAACCTGCGCGAGTGCTATCGGCGCCTGTGCGAACGCGCCGTCCGCGTAGAGGATCTCCAGATCGTCATGAACTTCGCCGAGCGCATCCTCGAATGCCCCATGGAAGTCATCGAAGGCGTGCCCGAAACGCTTGAATATCTCTCGCTCCGCCACGAGCTGACCCTGTTCACCAAGGGGCATCCCGAGGAGCAGAAGCTCAAAGTCGAGCGCTCCGGCCTGGCCGCGTTCTTCCATCACACCGCCATCGTGAAGGAAAAAGACCCCGCGGCTTACCGCCAGCTTGTTCTGGACCGATCCATGGACCCCGCCCGCACCTGGATGATCGGCAACAGCCCCAAATCCGACATCAACGCCGCCCTCGATGCCGGATTGAAAGCCGTGTTCGTCCCGCACGCCCACACCTGGGTTTTAGAGAGGCAGGAGATCCGGAATGGGAACGGACGGCTTTTGGTGCTGGATCGCTTCGCGGAACTGCGGCGGCACTTCTGAATTGGCCGCCGGACTTCCGCCTTTTGCCGTCCTACTGGATGAGCGCCGTTACCGTGTTGGCGGCCTGCCCATTGGCCGTGATCGCGATGTTGGCCGTTCCCGCCCCGACCAGGCTTGCGGGCAACTGCAGATTGATCTGGTCCAGACCGGGGTACTGACCCTGCGGTCCCGCATACACCACCGTTACGCTGGTCCCGTTGACTGTCGCCGTCACCGTTCCCGCTTGGGGCAACCCGGTGCCGTACAACTGCAAGAACACCTGATCGCTAGAAACCGCGAAACTGACGGGCGTTGGCACGTAAGCGCCGCTCTGCCCGGTAGCCGAACTCTCCACCGTCTGCGACCCATCCGCGTGCGCGAGCACGATCTGTCCCGCGAATGTCCCCTGCCCGTTCTGATTCACGGAAAAAATCCCCGGCGCCGCGGCCGCAATGGTAATCGGCAGAGACTGCGCCGGCCCGCCTGCGACTTTGACTACCGCCACCGTCGCCGGCCCCGCCGCCGTTCCGTCCGGAATCACGAAGTTGATCTGATTCGCCGAAGCGAACACGCCATAGAGCGGCGCCGGCCGCGCCGTTCCCGCGCTATCCGTTACTACCACGCTGATTCCCCCCAGAGAAGTCCCCAAAGGCGGCGTCCCGCTAAGATCCCCGCTCAGCCCGGCCACGCCGAAAAGACTCACGATTTCACCCGGCGCAAAAGCCGTCGAAAGATTCGAAGCCGCGTTCGTCAGGAACAGCGGCGAAACCGTCACGCTCACGGTCGCATGCGACACTCCCCAAGTGGTGTCTCCTAAATACACCGCCGTAATTGTGTGGGTCCCTACCGCCAGGGTGTTCACACTTAGCGTTGCCGTGGCGCCCGTAAGATTCGCCGTGCCGATCGGCACGGGGCCGTCCTGGAAAAGCACCTGCCCGGTCTGTGCCGCGAAACCGGCGGGAGGCGCCGGCCCGACCCGAGCGGTAAACGTTACCGCCTGCCCCGCCGCAACCGTCGAGGCCGAGACCGTCACACTCACCGAGCTCGCCAGCGGGCTGATGACCTGCCCGATCGTCGCCGCCGTCGCGGGGAAGGCGCTATCGCCGCTGTATTGCGCCAAAAGCGCGTGCGAGCCGGCCGCGAGCGCGGTGGTCGTTAGTGTGGCCTGATTGTTGGCCACCGGTGCCGTGCCCAAAGACGTGTTGCCGTCGAAAAACTGCACCGTTCCCGTGGGCGTGCCATTTCCGGCCGGCGAAAAGGTGGCCGTGATCGCCAGGCTCTGTCCCAATACCGAGGGGTTCGCGCTCGTCGAGAGCCTCATTTGCATCGAAGCCGAAGCTGCGCCGATGCTCTGCAGCAGAGTGTTCTGCGATCCCCGAAACGTCGTGTCGCCGCTGTACGTGGCCGTGATGGTATGTGTGCCCGCGCTCAACGTCGACGTGCTGAAAATCGCCTGTCCCGCCGAAACAGCCGGCGTGGCCAACACCGTAGTGCCGTCCAAAAACTGGATGGTCCCCGTGGGAGTGCCGGCGAGCGCCGAATACTGCAAGGAGGCGGTGAAGGTCACCGGCTGCCCCGGAGGCGCGGGGTTGAGGCTGCTCGTCAGGCTCAACGTGGTGGACGCCTGCCCCACCATCTGAATCAGCGCCGGCGATGTAGCCCCGCTGTAATTGGCATCGCCGCTGTACACCGCGGTAATGCTGTGGTTCCCCCCGCTGAACGTGCGTGCCGGTAAAATCGCCTGGCCATTCGATACCACGACCGGCCAGCCGAGTTGCGTGGTTCCATCGAAGAACGTAACCGTTCCTGTAGGCGCAGTCGACCCACCCACGTTAATCATCGCGGTCAGTTGAACCAGGTTCCCCGCCGTCGCCGGATTCGCGGAAGATTGTACCGTCACCCCTGGTAGAACGCTTAAGGTCACTTGATTGACCGAAGCGAGTTCCGGAAGCCAGTAATTGGCGGCATCGCCTGAAAACAGGACACCAATGAAGTGATTGCCGGGGTGAAGGAACTGAGCCTGATCGGCTATGGAAACCTGCGGTCCCGGAATTGTGAATGTAGCGGTGGAAGTGACCGGCTGGCCAATCGCCAAGTTTTCCGTGAGCTGAACCGGGTTCCCCTGGGGGCTGCCGTCGAGTTCTAACACGACTGAGCCCGTTGAGGGCCCGTTCAGCGTCACCAGCACCGTGAAGGGCTGTAAGTAAGCAACTGATGCGGGCACGGTAACCGTTATTGGCGGCTCTGTCGGAGAGGGAGGCCCTACTTGGGCGCCGGCAGGTAAACACAATGTCCAGAAAGCGATAAAAAGTACAGCAAAGCTTCGCCGCATCGGGTTAGTAGAGCACATACAACTGGTTAGTAGCAAGGAACACCAGCTAAAGCGATCGTCTTGCCCGCCGGCGCAGCAGCCACCCGAAAAGGCACAGGCCGCTCCCAAGCAGGATCAGGGTCTCCGGCTCCGGGACCTGCGGCTGATCCACGTACATCTGGTCGATGAAAAACCCGTTGCTGTCGTTCGTCCACAGCACGAGCTTGCTGATGTCGTTGTTCTGCCCCAGCAAGGCGATAAAAGGTGCGGGCGAATAATAGCTCGATGAGGGGTCCGTACAGGGTTGCGGATTCCCGGTAGAAAAATCGCCCAAGCCCGAGCACGTCCCACCCAGCCCGATCGCCGAGAGCAAGTATGTCCCTACTAGATTACCGGCCGCGTCGTATCCCTGCAGTGTTGCCGTGAAGTTCGTCAGATCGCGCGTACTGATCATGAATCCGGCGCTCGTCACGGGAGTCGCAAAAGAGATCGTCAGCGCCCCCCCACCCAGCGTGCCGACCAGATCGTCGCCGAATTGGCTCCCCAAGTCCGCTGCGGAAGGCGTCGCGTAGGGTGCGATCGTGCTCGGCAGGTTTGGCGCGCCGAAGTGCCCGGCGAAAGTCGATATGTATTCGGTGGAACCGGCAATATTGGCCATTCCGTCCGGCGCAAAATCCGGTAGCGTCCATACGCTTCCGTCCCATGCAAAACCCGTGTTATCGGATCGCAGCAGGGCCGATGTCGAACTCAACGTTACATTCACCGCCTCGTTCGAGGTCGTCCATGCCCCTGAATGCGGCCCGCCGTACGCCTCGCCCAGCCCCGTAAGCCAGTTGATCGTCTCGTTGTACGGCACCTGGTTCTGCTCGTAGCAACTTTGGACAACGCTATTCAGGGTACACGAAACGCCGTTGGCTACAGCGTTCGGAACCACTGCCACCGCTACCACCCCGAACAGCACGAGCGTGCGCCGCATACCGGTCAAGCGTACAGTTTAGAGGTTCGTTGAAAGGGATACAAGAGATTGGGGCCGAAAGAGTCTTATAGTACGTACGGGGCTGAGGCTCGTGAGTACTGGTACCGAAAGAAGGAGACTGGAGTCGGAAGACAGGCCCCCCAGGAGCCGCATCCTTCGGATTCGGACTCCTGTCTCCTGACTCCTTTCTCCTCGAATCTACTGGTCTTCCCGCCGCTGCCGCTCGTACGGCTGCTTCAGGTATTTCTCCGCTTCCGCCTGCGCGCCCTGCGTGTTGTCTTTGGTCCGCACCGCCAGGTTGTATTCGTTCACCGCCCGCTCCCGCTGGCCGGTGATATCGAAAATCTTGCCCAGGTTGATGTGCGCCCACACTTCGGTCCACTTCGGCTGCAGGTCGCCGTTCAGGGCTTCGCGGAATTCGTTCGCGGCCGATTGATAGTTGTTCTGCAGGAAGAACACTTCGGCAATCCGATAATGCGCGAGCGAACTGGTCCGGTTCGTCGTGAGCGCCTTCTGGTACTCCTGCAGCGCCTCGCCGAACTCGCTCAGTTCCATGAACTCTTCGCCCTTCCGGATGGCCACCGCCACACGCACGTCGTTGCCGTAGCGCATCACCTGGTTATCCGGGTCGATAGTCACGCTCTTGGGCTTGCCGAACGTATCCACCGAAAATTCCGACGAGGTGCCCACCACTTCGACGCGCTTGGTTTCCGGATTGCCGTCCGTATCGATCTTCAGGACCACCGGCATGCGGAACGTGTCCAGGTCCTGCGAAATCTTGCCCATCACTCGGAAACCCTTCTGCGTGCGGTAGATGGTGTAATCCAGCTTGAATTCGGGAGCGCCGCTCGATTCGATCCACTGAATAAAGAAGTAGCCCAGGTCCTGCCCCGAAGCCGTCTCCATCACCTTACGGAAATCCTCCGTGGAGGCCGATTTCCACGCGTACTGCTGCGTATAAGCCTTGATCCCCGCGAAGAACTTATCGTCGCCGATGACGTAGCGCAGCATGTGCAGCACCGCCGCGCCCTTGCTCCCGGTCAGCGCCCACATCTCCGGCGAATAATCCTCCAGCCGGGCCGATTGGATGATCGGCACATTATCTACGGTCAGCGCATCGATTACCGTGTCCCGCATCCGCGATTCCAGCGCGCCCTTGCCGGCCGTGTGCTCCGTCCACAGCGCCTCCGCGTAGGTGGCCGGCCCATTGCTCAGCCAGAGATGATTACGCGTGGAGGGCGAAACCAGATCCTCGAACCATTGCCGCGTAATCTGGTTGGCCAGCAGTTTGTCATTCGGCGCTGTGCCGATGCCTTTCGGGGCCAGAAACACCATGCCCGGCGCGGCGTAACCGTTCGGCGCTCCCTCTTCCGTTTCCACCAGCGTCAAATCCGCGTACGGCGGCAGCCCGTACATTCCCGTGAAATACGACATAATCTTGCCCGTATCTTCGCCGTATGCCCGCGCCTGGTTGGCCTCCGGCCCGCGGAAATAAACCGAAGTGGTGACGCCTTCCTCCTGCACCTTCTGAGGGGCGCCCTTCACCACCGCGAAGTCCGCCGGAAACGAAGCCCGGTCGAACTGGAATTGGTAGGCCACCTTGTCACCCACCGCCGCCTGCGTGCCGGCTCCCGGCGCCACTACGGTGTAGCCCTGGGGCACCGTAACGCGCATGTTCGCCGCGAACCGGTCCGTCGTATACCCGCTCACCGGCAGCCAGCGCGCCGGATACATAAAATACGCAAAATCCGGGTGAATCGCCGCGAACTTGATCCCGTACACCGGCGAATCTTCCTGCCCGGTCAGCTTCCCGTCGTAATCAAAAGTTAGTGTTTCGGGCTGTCCCTTCGGCAGAGGCGTATCGAAATTCAGCCGGACGGTGAAATCCTGCGTGTTGCGCGACGAGGAAATCTGCTTGCCCGCCGCGTCCACCACTCGCGAGACGTTCAGCGCGTTGTTCAACTCGAAGGTGGCGTTGCTGACGTTGTCGTCCACCGGCACGAACCGCATCGTCACCCGCGCGTTAAGCGATTGCGTATCCGGCGATATGCTTATATCGATCGCATACGCATCCACATCGATGCGCGGCCCGCGCCGCTCCTGCGCGGCGGCGAAAGTGCCGGCCCCCGCAAACACAAAAAGGGACGCGACGGCCGCCGTCAGCGGCGCGCGAAGCGAATGTCGAAGATCACGATGCATGGACTGCTTGCCCTTCCAGAATAGCCTGGATGATCGAAGCCGCGCGCCGCGCGGGCGATACCGGCGCTTCCAGGCGGCGGCGCGCTTGTTCCAAACCGGCCCTCATCTCCCGGCGCGCTTCCGCATCGTTGAGCAGCCGCGCCGCCTCGGCGGCCAGGTTCGCCCCGGTCATCCGGCTTTGCATCAATTCCGGCACCACCGCGCGTCCCGCCACTAAATTCACCATGGAGAAAAACGGTACCCGCACCAGTAGCTTGCCCGCCACCCAACTCGGCCACGTCACCCGGTAAAACGTCACCATCGGCGTCCCCAACAGGGCCGCCTCGATGGTTACGGTTCCGCTGGCCGCCAGCGCCACATCCGCGTGTGCCATCGCGTCCCAGCTCTCTCCTTCAATCACCGTTACCGGCGCCGCGCCCAGCCGTAACTGGAAAAACTTCGCCCCCGCAGTCTCTGAAGCCGGCAATACAAACTGCGGCGCCGGCCCCTCCCTCCGCTTCTGGAGCCGCCACATCGCATCGATGAGCGCCGGCAGATGGCGCGCAGCTTCCCCCCGCCGGCTCCCCGGAAGTACCGCTATTAATGGACGGCCCTCGTCCAGCCCGTGTTTCCGAAAAAACTCGCTCCGCCCCAAACAAGGTTTCACCAGACCCACCAGCGGGTGCCCGATGTACGTAGCCGCCAGCCCGGCCTCCCCAAAAAACCGCTCTTCGAACGGAAAAATGCACAAAAGGTGCGCCAGGTCGCGGCGCATTTGCGGCAGGCGTCCCCGCCGCCACGCCCATACTTGCGGGGCCACCAGGTAGACCACGGGAATGCCTATCCGCCGTAGTTGGCGCGCCACCCGCAGATGAAAATCGGGCGAATCCGTCAGAATGGCTACGTCCGGCTTCCGCTCCCGCGCCGCCCGCAGCAGCCGGCGGTATTCCCCGTAAATCCGCGGAATGTGCCCCACGACCTCAACGAGCCCCACCACCGCCAGGCTGGCCGCATCGACTACCGTCTCCACCCCCGCAGCCCGCAGCCGCGGCCCGGTGCACCCGAAGAACTCAGCCCTCGGCCAAAGCCGCCGCAGCTCCTCAACTACCAGGGCCGCATACAGATCACCGGATGCTTCCCCGGCGGATACCAGCACGCGCATCTTAATGTTCGTGCTGGTGTTCGGGGTGTGTGGGGATGACACACCCGTTTTCCGAAAGCGCGCAGAAAGCGTGCTCGAACTGCACTGTGGTGTGCGCAATGTGGAACCGGTCCGCCAGCATGCGGTTCAACCGGCGCAGCACGGCGTCGCTCGCCGAAGGAGGTATATCCTCGATCAGCACGTGGCAGCTCAGGGCATGCGTGCTCGATCCCAGACTCCAGATGTGCAGGTCGTGGACATCCAGCACCCCTTCCACCGCCCGCATCGACCCCACTACGTCCCGCAGCTCCAACCCCTTCGGCAGCCCTTCCAGCAGAATATTCAGCGATTCGTGAATAATGTCCCACGCGGTCCAGACAATCAGCGCGGCGATCAGAATGGAAAGCAGCGGATCGACCTGCACCCAGCCCGTGTAGAGAATCGCCAGGCCGCCGCCGATAATCGCGAGCGACCCCAGGGCATCGCCCAGCATATGCACGAACGCGCTGCGCACGTTTAAATCCCGCCGCCGCGCCGTGCGCAACGCCCACAGGATTCCGCCGTTGAGCAGCACGCCCAGCGCCGCCACCGCGACCATGATATTCTGCCTCACCGGCTGCGGATTGCGCAGCCGCTGGACGCTTTCGTAGAGAATCCAGGCCGAGAGCGCCACCAGCGTCAGAGCGTTGACAAACGCCGACAGGACACCGGCCCGCTGGTAGCCATAGGTCTTAATCTCATTGGCCGGCCTGGTCTCCAGGTAATTGGCGATCCATGCCAGCGCCAGCGCCAGGGTGTCGGTGAAATTGTGGCCGGCATCCGCGAGCAGCGCCAGCGAGTGGGCACGCCACCCCGCCGCCGCCTCCACGACTACGAAAAGAGCCGTTGCCACGGCGGACCAGCGCAGCACACTGCCCGTGGGCAAGTGATGGTGACTGTGTGCGTGCGTGTGCACTAGTTCCAGTGTAATTCCCCGGCGGCTACCCCTGCGCGGCGCCGGGCCGGAGATTTTACGAATTTCTTACCGGATTTGCTCAAATCGCGGTTAACAACTTGCGTATCATGGCCAAGTATGGACCGCGCCCTACTGCTTTCGTTGCTCGGTTGCGTTCTCGCCGCCGCCCAGCCCCCGCCTCCCGCGGGGTTTGTGGGCAGCAACGTCTGCCGCGCCTGCCACCCCGATGTGTACCTGAATTTCTACAAAAATCCGCACTTCATCAGCATCGCCACGGGTAAGCAGCCGGCCGGGCGCGCTGGCTGTGAAGCATGCCACGGACCCGGCGCGGCGCACGCCGGCTCGCAGGGAAAAACCCGCATCCCGGTAGCCTTCTCCCAACTTACCCCCGCCCAGACCTTGAACGCCTGCCTCACCTGCCATGCCCATGACTTGGGCAAGGTGAATATTCGCCGCTCCGAGCACACGCTCAACGATGTTGCCTGCACCAGTTGCCATTCCATCCACCACGCGGCCACCCCCAGGCGCCTGCTGGCCCAACCGCAAGCCGAACTCTGCTATAGCTGCCATTCCAGTGTGCGCGCCCAGTTCGATATGCCTTCGAAGCACCGCGTCAACGAAGGATTCATGCAGTGCTCGGATTGCCACAACCCCCACGGAACGTTCTCGCCCACCTGGGCCATGTCGCAGCGGCCGCCCATGGTCGAGCAATCTCTGGGCAACGAAGAACCTTGCATCCGCTGCCACGTGGATAAGCGCGGGCCGTTCGCTTTTGAGCACCCGCCGGTAAGGGTCGAAGGCTGCGAAGTCTGCCATTATCCCCACGGCTCCACCAATACCCGCCTGCTGCGCCGCCCGGTGGTGTTTACGCTCTGCCTCCAATGCCATAACGGCGCGGCCAATTTCGGCACCCGCAACAACGGCGTCACTCCGCTTTCCACCATCCACAACCTGCTCGATCCGCGGTTTCAGTTCTGCACCAACTGCCACGTACGCATCCACGGTTCGAATAGTGACATGTTCTTTCTGAGGTAAAGTAGCGTGCCGAAACTACTCCTCATATCTCTATTAGCGAGCGCCTCGATTTATTCCCAGGAGGTAATCGCTCCCACTCCCGAGCCAGTCGGCCCTCCGCGCGGCGAAACCATCGGCGATTACAACATTACCAATTCCTTCGAAACCGGCTATCGCTTCTTACTCGGTTCCGGCGACCTCGATAAGTACCGCGCCGATGTCAACTATGGCAGCGGCATCCGCCTGCTCAGCAGCAGCCTGACTGTCGATTCCCTGGACGGCCACGGTCATTACTTCGACAAGATCCTTCTCAACACCCTCGGACTCGGCAACGACCCCTACCAGTCCGCCAGCCTCCAGGTGGAAAAGAACGGCCTTTACCGGTATAACTTACTCTGGCGGCTGAATGACTACTTCAACCCCGGCCTCGCCATCTCGGCGGGCCTGCACTTCATGAACACTACGCGCACTCTGCAAGACCACGATCTCACCCTGCTGCCGCAATCCAAAGTGCGCGTTCATCTAGGTTTCAGCAGCGATACCCAGAGCGGCCCCGCGCTTTCAAGCGTGCAGCAGTTCGATGCCACAGGCTCCGCCTTTCCCGTTTTCATGAATGTGCGCCGGCACTGGAACGAATACCGCCTGGGCGCCGAAGGCGAGTGGCACGGCTTCCGCTTCAACGTGCTTCACCGCTGGGACTATTTCAAAGACGATTCCGGCTACAACGGAGTGGCGAGCACTGCGTTCACCGGCTTCCAGCCAAATCCGTTTGTGCCCACGCCGCCCGGCCTCAACCAGTTCTCCCGCTCCGAGCCGATTCATGGCTCGAATCCCGGCTGGTTCGGCAATCTCTTCACGAACCATAAGTACTGGGGAATCGACGCCCGTATCACCTATGACAGCGGCCGCAATGACTTCGCGCTCAACGAAGCCGCCGCCGGCCTCAACTTCGGCGCCGCCGCCAACCGGCAGATCATGGTTAGCGGCGATGCGCGGCGCCCCGTCACCGCGGGCGATTTCAACTTCAATCTTTACCCCACCAGCAACCTGACCATCGCCAATAGCACGTCGGTTCACAGCAGCCGCATCCAGGGTGACTCCGCCTATACCGAATTCGATAACGGCTTCGGCTCGGGAGCGACCATGGACTTCCGCTATCTCGGCGTGCGCACCGTAGCCAATACAACTGACATTAATTACCGTGTCACTCCCTGGCTCGGTTTATTTGTCAGCTACGGCTATTCCGACCGGCTGATTCGCACCATTGAAGGCTTTACCCTTTCCGGGCCGTTCGCTAACACGGTTTACCAGCGCGACAATCACTTGAACTCCGCGAGAGCGGGCGTGCAGGTGCGGCCTGTGAAGCCGCTCGCCATCCGGCTCAGCGGGGAAATCGGGCGCGACAACCTGCCGCTCACTCCGATTAGCAACCGCAATTATCAAACTCTCGATGGCCGCGCCGATTACCGCACGCGCCGCTGGCATCTCTCGGCCGCTTATAGCGAGATCTACAATGTGAACTCGCCGCTTTCGATTTCGGCCTACAGTTCTCATTCGCGCAATTACACCGCCGATGCTTCCTGGTCCCCCGCGGGACGCTTCAGTTTCGACGCCAGTTACATGAAGCTGCATCTGGATACCGTCTCCAGCCTTGCCTTCTTCGCCGGTGAGACCTCGCTCCAATTTTTTCAGGGGTTCTCGCAGCTCTACATCAGCAACATCCACGCCGCTAACCTCGCCGTGCATGTGACACTTTCCCGCCGGGCCAGTCTCTACGCCGGATACGCCATCGCTAAAGATGTGGGCGGCGACCCGGTCCAGTCACTCTTCTCCTCAGTCGCGAGCTTCCCGCTCACTTACCAATCCCCGCTCGCGCGCCTCTCCATTCGTATCACTCCCAAGATCCGCTGGAACGCCGGTTGGCAGTTCTACAACTATCACGAGCAATTCGGCCTCACGGTGCCTCTGCAAAATTACCGCGCCCACACGGGGTACTCCAGCGTCTTGTGGTCGTTCTGATGAACCGAACGGATTGATGCCACCGTCAGGCGTGCGATGCAGTCGATCCCGAGGGCAATATATTTCGAATCTGCGCCGACAAGGAAGCGTAGTGAAGAGTGATTACGCTTCCAGCCCCATCTGCGTCAGCCGGTAGCGCAGCGCATTCCGCGTCAGGCCCAGCAGGCGCGCGGCCTGGCTTTTGTTGCCATCGGCGCGGCGCAGGGCTTCGCGGATCAGTTCCTGTTCGTATTGATCGAGGGTCATGCCTTCCGGCAGGAAGTGGTGCTGGTTGGAATCCGCGGCGGGGCGGGGGCGCGGCGCCATCTCCAGTTTGATATCGTCGGCTTCCAGTTGCTGGCCGCGGCAGAGAATAAGGGCGCGCTCGATCACGTTTTCGAGTTCGCGCACGTTGCCCGGCCAGTGGTAGCCGATTAGTTTTTCCATCGCCGCGTCGCTGATGCCGGAAACTTTACGGCCGGAATCGGGAGCCAGCTTGCGCACGAAGTGATTCGCCAGGAAAGCGATATCCTGCTTGCGCTCGCGCAGCGGCGGGATATTGAGCGGCACCACGTTCAGGCGGTAGTACAGGTCTTCGCGGAAGGTGCCCTGTTCGAGGGCGGCGCGCAGGTCCTGGTTGGTGGCGGCGATCACCCGCACGTCGATGTGGCGGGTCACATTGCTGCCCAGGCGCTCAAATTCGCGCTCCTGCAGAATGCGCAGGAGCTTCACCTGGATGGCCGGGGGCACGTCGCCGATTTCGTCCAGCAGCACGGTACCCGTGTCGGCCTGCTCGAATTTGCCGGGCTTGGCGGCCGTGGCTCCGGTGAAGGCGCCCTTTTCGTAGCCGAACAGCTCGCTTTCCATCAGGTTTTCCGGGAGGGCGCTGCAGTTGATCTTAACGAGCGGGCGGTCGCGGCGGGGTGAATGGTAATGGATGGCGCGGGCGATCAGGTCCTTGCCGACTCCGCTTTCGCCGCAGAGCAGCACGGTGGCGCGGGTGGGCGCGACGCGCTCGATGGTGGCGAAGATATCCTGCATGGCTTCGCTGCGGCCGATAATGTTGTCGTACTCGTAGCGCCGGCCGAGTTCCTCTTTGAGCTGGCGATTCTCGTCGCGCAGCGCGCGGATTTCGAGCGCCTTGTGGACGACCTGCATCAGGTGATCGAGCGAGAAGGGCTTCAACAAAAAGTCGGTGGCGCCGGACTTCATGGCTTCTACCGCGGTTTCCACGCTGCCGAAGGCGGTCATGATAACGACGGGCACCTGGGCGTTCTGGCGGCGGATGAGGGAGAGAAACTGCAGGCCATCCATGTTGGGGAGGCGCAGATCGGTGAGGACGAGGTCGGCGCGGTCGACGATTTTCACGCCCTCTTCGGCGGTGGCGGCTTTATCCACCTCGAAGCCGGAAGTGGTGAGTTGCAGTTCGATGACGCGGCGCAGCTTGTCCTCGTCTTCGACCACCAGAATGCGTTTTTTCATGCGGATGTTTCTGCGGCCGCGCCCGCCAGGGGCAGGAACACGTGAAAGACGCTGCCCTTCCCGGGCTCGCTTTCGACTGCTATTTTACCGCCGTGCTCGTCGACGATCTTGGAAACGATGGCCAAGCCGAGGCCCACGCCCTGCGGCTTGGTGGTGAAGAAAGGGTTGAAGATGTTGTCCAGGTTTTTCGGATCGATGCCGGATCCCCGGTCGATCACGGCCACTTCGATGTTGCCTCCCACGGCGCGGGTTTTCACCGTGACGGCGCCGCCGGGCTCGGTGGCCTGGGCCGCATTGACAATCAGGTTGAAGAAGACGCGCTCGAGGAGCTCGGCATCGAAGGGGAAGGCCGGAATTGCGGGATCGTAATTTTTGTAAATCGCGACTCGTGGGGATTCGCGTTCCGCCGCGGCCACGGCGCGATCGAGCGTATGGGCGAGGTCCGCTGTATCGAGCCGAAGTTGCAGGGGGCGGGCGAAGTCGAGGAAGCGGGTGATGAGCGAATTGGTGCGATCCACTTCCGAAGCGATGAAGCCGGAAACTTCGCGGGCCACTGCATTATCCGCCGGGACCGCGCGCTGCAGCATTTCGGCGGAAGCTTTGATCGTGCCGAGGGGATTGCGCAGTTCGTGGGCCAGGCCGGCGGAGAGCCGGCCGAGAGCGGCCAGCCGGTCGGAGCGCCGCATGGCCTCTTCGGCTTTTTGAAGTTGCTCGTTGGCGCGCGCCAGCTCTTCGGCCGTGCGGCGGTTCTTCTCGGATTGCGCGCGCAGATTTTCGGCCAGAGTGTTGGCCAAAATGCCGACCATGGCCAGGAAAGTGACGCGCGAAACCAGAATGCTCATTTCCGGCCATTCCAGAGCGAACTGCGAGAAATTGATGTACAGAAGAAATGAGAGATAGGCGCCGGCGGCGATGACCGTGAACAGCAGCGTGCCAATGATCCCAAAGGCGCTGGCGGCGGAGACGACCGGCAGCAGGAGCACCAGCCAGAACGGGCTTTGGATCGAGCCGGAAAAGCCGATGAGAAGGTATCCCAGGATGAGTTTCAGCACGATCCAAAGAATGCGGCCGCGCGCCTCGGCAAGCGCTGGAATTTTCGGCTCCAGGATCTGCACCACAGCCAGAGCCGCCAGCGGCGCAATGACGTAGACGTCCCGAAACTCGCTGGTGGGGACCAGCACCGCGAATAATACCAACCAGGCGAAATCCTGGATCCGGATATATTGGGCGGCTTTGGCGAACGGGGAAACAGGGTTCACAGGAACTGGAAAAGCCTACGTTCCGACCACGCCGGCCAGCGGGCTGCTGGCGGCGGCGTACAGTTTCCGGGGCATGCGGCCGGCTTCGTAGGCCAGGCGGCCGGCTTCGACGGCGAGTTTCATGGCGCGCGCCATCCGCACGGGGTCCTCGGCGGCGGCGATCGCGGTGTTCATGAGGATGCCATCGGCGCCCAACTCCATGGCGATGGCGGCATCGGAGGCTGTGCCCACCCCGGCATCGACGATCAGCGGCACCTCCGTGATCGTTTCGCGCATGATCCGAAGATTGTACGGATTCTGCACGCCCAGTCCGGAACCGATGGGGGCGGCGAGAGGCATTACGGCAGCGGCGCCGGCGTCGATGAGGCGGCGGGCGTTGACGATATCGTCATTCGTATAAGGCAGGACAACGAAGCCTTCCTTGACCAGCACGCGGGTGGCTTCGACCAGTCCGACATTATCCGGAAATAATGTTTTTTCGTCGCCAATGACCTCGAGCTTGATCCAGTTGGAGAGGCCCACTTCGCGCGCAAGCCGGGCGGTGCGGATCGCGTCCTCGGCTGTGTAGCAGCCGGCCGTGTTGGGAAGGATGAAAAGGCTGGAGCGATCGATGTAATCGAGCAGGGATTCCTTGGAGCGGTCGGTGAGGTTCACGCGGCGCACGGCCACCGTGACCATCTCGGCCCCGGAAGCTTCGTGGCAGCGCTTCATCTCGGGCAAGGAGCGGTACTTGCCCGTGCCTACCACGAGCCGGGAACGGAACTGGCGCCCGGCAATCTCTAAAAATTCCGGCATGTTTCGATTGTACTGCCGCCTGTACTGGTACCGATGCCGCGCATGTTTAGACGATACGCGCTCTCAATTGGGGCTTTGCCGGGAGGCGATGCGGTCGGCCGTGACAGCCCGGCGGGCGGGCGGCGAATCGGTACGGAAATAGGACCAGGGGCCGGGAATCCAGGGGTAGCGGTCAATTACGGATTCGTCCACCGTGACGCCCAGGCCGGGCGCGCGCGGCACGATCAAATCGCCGTGATCGAGTTCGAGCGGCTCGCGCAGAATCTCGGCAGCCAGCGGGAAGGGGTACATGCCGGGGAGCGCGGTATTGGTGTAGCAGGGATACTCCAGCCAGTCGGCCACGATATCCGGCCAGCAGATGCCCAGGTGAGCGGCGGCGATGACGTCGAGCGCCGTGCCGGAGCTGCGGAAGGCAAAGCGCAGGCCTTGCGTCCCGATGTGGGGAAGCAGGCGGCGCCCGAATGCGTAGCCGCCCTGCGTGCCGATATCCATCTGCACGTAATCGACGGCCTGATTGAGGATGAGATCGAGATAGCTTTCTTCGCCGGGCTCGTGCTCGCCGCTGGCGAGCGGCACGAGGTCCTTCTCTTTGAGCGAGAGGTAGGCGGAGTGGTCGTGCGGGGGCAGCGGCTCTTCCAGCCAGGCGATGCGCTGCGCGGCCATTTCGGCGGCAAGCTGCTCGATCGTTTCCAGGCTATAGTTTTTGTCGCCCATCCGCCACCAGGTGTGGGCGTCCACCATCACGTCGAAATCCGGGCCAACCGCGCGGCGGGTGAGGCGGACGGTTTCCAGGTCGCGCTCCGGTCCGTGCGCCAGCCGCATTTTGTAAGCGGTGAAACCGTGCTCGCGAATGGCGGCGGCTTCGCCGGCATAGGCTTCGGGGGCAAGATACATGCCGGCGCTGCCGTAGACGCGAATGCGGTCGCGGACGCGTCCGCCAAGCAGTTCGGAAATCGGCGCGCCCAGGGCTTTGCCGAGCAGGTCGTAAAGCGCGATTTCTACCGAGCAATATGTCTTCGCGATATCCGGGTCGCACCCGGGGCCCGCCAAAAACTGAATCCGGAGGGCATCGGGATCGGTGAGGCGGCGGCCTTCCAGAAAGGGAGCGACGATCGTTTGGATGATGGCCTGCGCCTGCTCGCTGCCGGGACCGGGAGCGTAGCCGACCAGACCGTTATCGGTGTGCGCGCGAATGAGCATGGCGTCACGCTTCAGCAGCGTGCGCTCGCCGCCATGGAAAGAGAGCAGGATCGGCTCGGGAAAGGGGTATGAAAGTAGGAACGCGCGGATACCGGCAATCGTCATGGACGCGGAAACAGGATAGCATTTTGAGGTCCACGGCACGCGTAGTCTTGTCGGCAAGCCGGCGGAGCCCTCTCCCCGCTCCAATCCGGATATAATTCCCACAGTGGACGTTTACGAAGAGTTGGTGCGGCTCCGCAACCTGGGCCAGAAATGCGCTCTGGCGACGATTGTGGACGTCCGCGGCTCGATTCCGAGCTATGAGAGCGCCAAGCTGCTGGTGCGAGAGGATGGCTCGATGATCGGCACCATCGGGGGCGGCTGCGTCGAGGCCGAGGTCTGGAACGCCGCTCGCGACGTAATCGAAACCGAAAGGCCGAAGCACTTGAGCTTTAACCTGGGGCAGGATGCCGCCTACGACAACGGCTTGATTTGCGGCGGGCAACTGGATGTTTTCGTCGAGCCGGTGCTGCCGCTGCCGCGCGCTTTCATTTTCGGCGCGGGCCACATCTCCAAGAGCCTTTCGAAAGTCGCCACCCTGGCCGGCTTCGGCACGGTGGTGGTCGATAACCGCGAAAGCTTCGCCAACCGCGAGCGCTTCCCGGAGGCCCTCGAAGTACACGCGGCGGAATATGAAGAGATCTTCCCCCGGCTCATCGTCAACGAAACCAGTTACATCATTATTGTGACGCGCGGCCACCGCGACGATATGCGGGTGCTTAAGCTGGCGCTCGCGACGCCCGCGCGCTATCTGGCGATGATCGGCAGCAAACGCAAGGTGATCAACGTCATTCGCGAGTTGCGGAAAGAAGGCATTCCGCGCGAGGCCTTTGAACGCGTGCATGCTCCCATGGGGTTGGACATCGGCGCGATTTCGCCCGAGGAGATCGCCATTTCCGTGGCGGCCGAAATGATCGCGGTGCGGCGCAAGGCGGAATCGAACTGGCGGGCCCTGTCGCTGTCGGTTTTCGCGGACGAATCTTTACAGGCAGTACTGGCAAAGTGAGCCCCGCCGGCCTGATTCTGGCGGCGGGACAATCGCGCCGCATGGGGTTTCCCAAGGCGCTGCTGCGCTACCGGGAAGAAACGTTTCTGGATACGTTAATCGGCCTGTTTCAGGCGCGCTGCTCGCCCGTGATCGTGGTTCTGGGCTCGCAAGCGGCCCGGATTCGCGAGGCCGCCCAACGGCCGGCAACTTTCGTGGTAAACGGAGATTGGGAGCGCGGCATGACCACTTCCCTCCAGTGCGGTTTGCGCGCGCTGGGCTTGTCCAGCCCCGCGGAGCCCGCCGAAGGTGTGCTGCTCACCCTGGTAGATCATCCGGCGGTTTCCCCGGCTACGCTCGACCGCCTGCTCGAGCGCCCTCGGCCGCTGCTGCGCATCCCCCGCTACCGGGCCAAACGCGGCCACCCCATCTGGTTCTCGCGCGCGCTCATCCCCGAGTTTCTGGCGCTCGCCGCCGATGCCGCCGCCCGCGACCTGGTGCATAGCCACTTCGCCGAAGCCGAATTTCTCGATCTGGAAGACGCCGGCGTGGTGGCCGATATCGACGATCCCGAAGCCTACCGCGAACTGGTGGTGCGGGCATGAGAATCCGTCCACGGCTGCTCGCGCGGGCAGTGGGCGTGGCGCTGGGCTTCTATCTTGCCGGCTCGCTCGTGGCTCCGCGCATCAGCGCCGACTCTTACGGCCAGCGGCTGCGCGCGTCGCTCGGCCGCGCGCTGGGCCGCAAAGTGGAAATTCGCGGACGCGTCCGTTTCAGCCTGTGGCGCGGCCCCGGCTTCTCGGCCGAAGACGTGGTGGTGGCCGAAGATCCCTCGATTGGGCTCGAACCGGCCGCCTACATGGATACCGTTGTGGTGCGCCCGGCGCTCTGGCCGCTGCTGTTCGGCCGGTTCGTGGTGGGATCGATCCGCCTGGAAGACGCCACCCTCAATTTGGCGAAGATGGGAGACCGTTGGAATTTCAATTCCTTCCTGAATCGCTCCGTGATGAGCACCGCGCCCGCCATCCAGGTGCGCGACGGGCGCATCAATTTCAAATTCGGCGACACCAAATCCGTGTTCTATCTGATGAACGCCGATCTGGATATTTCGCCTCCCCGGTCGCGCCGCGGAGGCTGGAAAGTCTCGGGAGAAGCGGACGCGGCGCGCACCGATGAACCGGCGCTGGGCCTCGGCTCGTTCGCCCTCAACGGGAAGTGGTACATCGAGCCGGAGCGCGTGGACATGGAGCTGCGCCTCGATCGCGCGCAACTGAGCGAGCTGGCCGTGCTGATGAGCGCCCCTTCGGGAGTCCATGGGCTGGTCACTTCGCGCCTGCGCCTGGCAGGTCCGTTGAACGGTATTGGGATCATGGGGCGTCTCACGATTGAAGACGTTCACCGCTGGGACCTGTTGCCGCCCAAAGGCCAGGGCTGGCCCATGGACATTCAGGGCCGCCTGGATCTGGTGGCGCAGCGGCTCGAATTGCAGTCGACATCCTCGGTTGTGCCGCTGACGGCGCGTTTCCGGGCGAGCGACTATCTTTCCCGCCCACGCTGGGCCGCCACCTTCACCTGGAACCGCTTTCCCATACGTCCGGTGCTGCAACTGGCGGCGGATATGGGGGTGCGGCTTCCGGCCAGGCTGCGGATCGATGGCAGCATCGACGGCGCGATCGGCTACTCCAACCCGGGCGGTCTGCAAGGCGAGCTGGTGCTGCACAATACCTCGCTGGATATGCCCGATTCGCAGCCGTTGCGGCTCGACCAGGTCCACGTTATGGCGGGCGGCGGCAAGCTGTGGCTGGCCCCCTCGGTAGTGCGCACGGCCGGCGGCGAACTGGCCCGCGTCGAAGCCCTGTACTCGATGAGCGAGGACGCCCTCGATCTCTCCATCTCCTCGGAAAATATGCAGGTAACCACGCTGCGCACCCAGGCCGGGCTGACAGGCGTGCCCTGGCTCGAGCAGCTCAGTTCCGGAAGCTGGAGCGGGCAACTCCGCTACCACCGCGAGCCGGCCAACCCGGACGCCACTCGCTGGACCGGAAACCTGCTGCTCTCCGATGCCGAGGCCAATGTCCCCGGTTTGAGCCATCCGCTCGAAATCCGGTCGGCGCGAGTCGGCATCGACGGGCGTCGCGTGGCGCTGGACCACCTGGTGGCGCGCACCGGCGCGATCTCCTTCAGCGGCGAGTATCGCTATGAACCGGGCGCCCACAGGCCGCACCGCATTCGCCTCCGCGCCGAAACGCTGGCGGCGGCCGATCTCGAAGCCGAACTGCTGCCCACCCTGCATCCCGGGGCCAGCCTGCTCGCCCGCGCGCTCGGCCGCGGCGGTACGCCCGAGTGGCTGCGCCAGCGCCACGTGGAGGGCACCGTGCAGATCGGCGATTTCGAAGCCGATGCAATTCACCTCAAAAACCTGCGCGCGCGCGTGGTGTGGGATGCGGCGCGGGTGAATGTAGCGGCATTCGATGCGCGTTTGGATCGCGCAACGATCGAAGGGACCCTGGCCGGAAGCCTGAGCCCGCGCGCGCCCTCTTACGAGTTAACCGCCAAAGTGACGGGGCTCGCCTGGCAGGGCGCCCGCATGGATGCGGAAGGCACCCTGCGCACCTCCGGTATCGGCCCGCAGCTATTGGCTAATTTAAGGCTGATCGATTTGTCTCTGCGCACCGACGACGGCGTCTATGTGGGGCGAGGCGCAACCCAGGATGACGGCCGCCTCCTCATCGTGCTGACAAACGGCGCGAAACAGATGCGTATGTCCGGTTCTCTGGCCGCGTTGAAATTGGATGAAGCGGCTGAGCCGCGCCCGTGAGCGAGCGCCGCCCGCCGCTTCCGAGGTCGGGTTGAGCGCGATTAGCTGGCCGGATGGGCCTTCTGCGTGCGGCTCCGGAAGCGCTCGCGCGACTGCTGACGGAGTTGATCGTACTTGGTGCGCTGTTCCGGATTGAGCGTCTGGTAAAATTTCGCGTCGGCCCGGTTGTGGATACCGGCCATCTGTCCGATCAAGTTGCCTTGCTTAGCGGACAGGTCGTTGATCTCGGACATGTCACCGGCCTTCACCGCGCTCCGCATCGCCTGCGAGTTCTCCCTGAGTTGCGCCCTGATTGGCTGGGCCTCCTGACGGGCCTCGCTGAAAATGGATCTAGCCTGCGACTGCTGCGAGGGAGTCAGGTTCAGTTCACGAGTCATCCGGTCGAGTTGCCTTTGCATCATCTGGCCATGCGCTCCTTGCGCCTGGCCTTGGGCCCCTTCCGTCGCCGTGTAAGGCTCGTTAGTGGGCGCGGTTGCCCCGCTGGTTTGAGCAAATGCCATGCCGGCGGCGAGTGCGCCGGCTCCGAGGATATTAATAAATTGCCTTTTCATAATGAGTGGTGTTACCTCTCACTTCCAATGTAGAGCGAAGGTGTAAAGCTCGTTTGTGCGCACGGTAAATTTCTGCAAATGGGAGTAGCGCCTGGGATCTGGGGCGCACGCCCGCAAGGAAGTTAGTCCCCGTACCGCTGTCTCGAAGGTCATAGCCTGCCAGAACTGGGTATAGTCTGGCATGATTCCGCGCATGGCCCGTATAATGTGTGGACAATCCGATATGGCTTGTGTAAGCGCGTAACCGCGCGGGAAGATGTTCGTTGTGAGCCGTGAACTTCTGATCTATGAGCCCGATGGCCGCGTAAGCCCGATGCGGCTGACCGGCCAACGCGTGGCCGTGGGCCGCTCGAGCGCGGTAGATCTCAGCTTTCCCGACGACACCGGACTTTCGCGCCGGCACTTTGCTTTCGAATCGCAAGGCGGCGATGAGTGGACCGTCCAGGACTTAGGCAGCAAGAACGGTACGCTGGTGAATAACATTCCGCTGAAGGCGCGCCTGGCGCTGAAGCCCGGCGACCGCATCAGCGCCGGCCATCTGACGATTGTCTATGCGCCGGCCGAAGCCGGCGATTCCAAATCCGAAACCCGGCCGGGCGTGGTGGTTTTCGAGGGCGACCCGGGAGATACCACCAGTTCCTCGGCCGTGACGCTCGAGGGTGCGCTCACCAACCAGACCATGCTGTTCGAGCGCGGCGGCGCCAGGACTTCCGCGCCCTTAGAGGCGTTGATTCAAGCCGGCCGGCAGCTCTCGGAGAATCTTCCCCTGGAGGAACTGTTCGAAGTCATTCTGGGCCTGGCCATTCAGGCCGTGAATGCGCAGCGCGGCGTCGTGCTGATTCTGGAAAATGGAGAGCTGGTGGCCAAAGCCCATAGAGGCGAAGGCTTCCGCATCTCCACCAAAGTGCGCGACCGGGTGATCGAAGAGAAGGTCTCCTTGCTGGTGAAAAACACCGCGCTCGATGACGCCTTCAAGGGCCGCATGAGCATCGTGGAGCAACGCGTCCATACGATGATGGCCGCTCCGCTGCAGACCGGGGATCGCATCATCGGACTGATTTATGTGGATTCGCCCTTCATCCTACGCGAATTTAAAGACGAGGACCTGAGCCTGCTGACGGTGATGGCCAATATCGCCGCGGTGCGCATCGAGCACGCGCGGCTGGCCGAAATCGAGCAGGCCGAGCGCATTCTGCAGCGCGACCTTACGCAGGCGGCCGAAATCCAGCAGGGGATTCTGCCCGATCAGCCGCCTCAGGTGGCGGGATTCGAACTGGCCGGCTTCAACCTCCCCTGCCGCACGGTGGGCGGCGATTACTACGGTTTCCTCACTTATCCCGATGGGCGCGTCGGCCTCGCGCTGGGTGATGTCTCCGGCAAGGGGATGCCCGCGGCATTGATGGTGATGGCCTTCGACGCCCGGCTGCGCGTGCTGGCGGAAGATGAAGATTCGCCCGAAGCCCTGGTGAGCCGGCTCAACAAGACCACCTGCGCCAATTGCCCCTCCAACCGCTTCATCACGTTCTTCTACGGCATTGCCGATCCGGCCACCGGCGAACTGACATTTGCCAACGCGGGGCACAACCCGCCGTTTCTGGTGCGCGCTTCCGGAGAAGTGGAACCGCTCAGCGGCGGCGGGCCGGTGCTGGGAATGATTCCGTTCGCGCCATACGAGCGGCAAAGCACGCGTCTCGATTCCGGTGACGTGCTGGTGATCTATAGCGATGGCGTGACCGAAGCCAACAACATCTCCGAAGAGGAGTTCGGCGAAGAGCGGCTGGCGGCGGTGCTGCGCAGCCATCGCGCGCGGCCCGCCGGAGCGATTGTGAACGCGGTAATGGAAGCGCTGGGCAACTTCACCATGGGCGCGCCGCAAGGCGACGATATCACGCTGGTAGTCGCGCGCCGGGTATAAGCGTACCCGCCGCCGCGGGCGATCAGTTCGGCGTGAGTCCCGCGCTCGGCGATGCCGGTTTTATCGAGCGCCACATTTTCATCGGCCAGCTTGCGCGCCGTGGAGAGGCGGTGGGCGATGAGGATCGTGCGGCCTTCCAGCCACGGTTCAATGTTGCGCAAAATGCGCCACGCGCTTCACCAGCGTGAGCAGCGCATTGCGATAGAGGCCGTAGCGGCGGGCGATGGCGGCCTCGGCGAGGACTTGCCGGACGGCTCCAACCGTTTACCGCTTCAGGATAGCCGTTTGGATTCTGGAATCCTTGGGACTGCCCCAGGCGACCCAGGTTTCCTGGCCCACATTGATGACGCGCGGATACCCCAGGGCCATGCGGCCGCCCTCGGCAATTTTCACCACCGGCCCGGCGGTCCCGTTGGCCGATACCGCCCGGACGAGCACTTCGGCCGCGTTTCCGTTGCCGCGTTCAAGCCAGGAAACATAGGCCGTGCCGTCCTCCGCGAGGGCGATCGAAGTATAGCCGTAGGCGTGGCCGGTGCTGACCAGAACCGGC
Source organism: Bryobacteraceae bacterium (assembly GCA_035294665.1). GTDB lineage: Bacteria > Acidobacteriota > Terriglobia > Bryobacterales > Bryobacteraceae > PSRJ01. The sequence goes on from DATGKM010000186.1 coordinate 34,493, forward strand.
TTGGTGAAGGTAGCGCCGCCATCGGAGGAGAAGACCATTTCGACGCGCGGCATATCCTGGGCGCCCGTATACCAGCTCAGCGCAACGCGATCGCCGCGGGATGCCAGGGCGGCGGCGTTGGTCGGGCAGGCATTCAGTTTCCAGCCATCGGCGTGGACGTTTTTGGCCTGAGACCAGCGGCCATTTTCGAAGCGGAGCACGGAGATGTCCCGGATGTCGTCCTTCGTGCGGTCGCGGTAGGCTACCAGCAGGCCCTTGGCCGTGCGAACCACGGCAGTGGGGCAGCAGTTGCACACATCGGGTTCCAGGCGCTCTTCTTTGGTCACCTGCCCCTGCGCGTTCACCACGCTGTGCATCAGGTAGCCGGGACCATCTTCCCCCTGAGGCGTTTCAAGCCAGAACAGCGAGGCTTCGCCGTTGCCGCTCGCGACCATCGAAACCAGGCCGTGCTCTACGTCGCTGCGATCCTTGTTGACCATGCTGGGAGCGCTCCAGTGCGAGCCGTCCTTGGAGGTGGAAACGTAAACGAATTCGGCTTCGCTGTCTTCCTTGTTTTCCACCCAATGGGCCATCCAGAGATTGGCGGCCACCTGTTGCACTTCGGGCGCCTCGGCGGGGTGATGGAAGAAGTGGCGGCCGCTGGCGATGGTGCGCGCTTCCGACCAGCCGGAGGGGCCGCGTACCGCATAGCGCAAGGCGAAGCCGCCACTGGCCGGCTCGATCCAACTCAGCACCGCGTGGCCATCGGTCGTGGCGGACCATTGGGGTTGGAGGCTGCCGGAGCCGGCGGGATTGGCCGCGGTTTGAGGCGCCGGCGTCTGCCCGTATGCGACAGCCGCCGCGAGGCATAAGGGGAGGAAATAGGTTTTCATGGCAGGAAGCTCGAATCTTATTGTAGTAAAGTTGAACGCATGTCAATCCGGGTGCTAATTCTAATCGCCGCGGGGGCCGGCCTGGCCGCCGCCCAAAGCGCCGCTCCGGGCGCGGAGAAGTGCGCCGGCCTGGCGGCCCTCGATGCCAAGGCGCTGCCCAACCCCACCACTGTGCTGACCTCCACAAAGTTGAATCCTCCCAAGGCCGCCGGGCGTAATCTGCCCGCCCAGCCGGAGCATTGCGAAGTGCTGGGCAAAATGGATGAGCGCACCGGCGCAAATGGCCAGCGGTACGCCATCCGTTTTCACCTCCGCCTCCCCACCAACTGGAACGGCCGCTTCTTTTTCGAAGGCGGCGGCGGATCGAACGGCAACCTGGGAATGGCGCTGGGGAATTTGCAAGGCCGCGAGGCCACCAATGCGCTGGCGTTGGGCTATGCGGTGGTGTCTCAGGATTCCGGGCACGACAACGCCGTTAATAACGACCCCCGGCGCGGCGGCACGGTGACATTCGGCTTCGATGAGCAGGCGCGGGTGGATTTCGGCTACCGGTCCTACGACCAGGTGACGCAGGCCGCCAAGGCGCTCATCCGTGCCTATTACGGCAAAGCGCCGGAGCGCTCCTATTACGTGGGCTGCTCGGAAGGCGGGCGGGAAGCCATGATGATGTCGCAGCGGTTTCCGGCCTATTTCGATGGCATCCTGGCATGCGCCCCGGGTTTCCATTTGCCGAAAGCGGCCGTATTCGGCCACTCCTGGGACGCGCAGGCGCTGGCGGAAGTGGCCAAGGCGGCCGGCATTTCCGACCGCAATGGCGAACCGTTCCTGAATAAGACTTTCACGGATGAAGATTTGAAATTGGCCGCGGATGCGGTGCTGGCGGCCTGCGACGAACTGGACGGCCTCAAGGACGGCATCATCGAAAATCTCACCGGGTGCGCTACCGCTCGGGTGATTCCGAAGCTCGCCGCCATCACGTGCTCCGGCGCAAAACAAAGCTCGTGTCTTTCAGCCGCGCAGGCCAAGGCGCTCGAAAAAATCATGGCCGGTCCGAAAAACGCGCAGGGCGAATTGCTCTACTCGGACTGGCAATGGGACGCCGGCATCGGAAGCCCGGGTTGGCGGGTGTGGAAAATGGGCATGTACGATGCACCCGCCAATTCGGCCATTATCGCCACGCTGGGCAGCGCTTCGGTGTCTACACTATTTGTCACGCCACCAACCGAAGTGGCGACCACCGGCGGCGCGCCGCTCGAGCACCTGCTGGCCGTCGACTTCGAGCGGGAAGCGCCGAAGCTTTCGGCCAAAACCGGCGAGTATCGCGAATCGGTTTTGGAATTTATGAAGGCCGATTCCACCGATCTGGCGCCGTTTCGCGCGCACGGCGGCAAACTGGTGATCGTGCATGGCGCAAGCGACCCGGTGTTTTCCTACCGCGACACGGCCCAATGGTGGAACGAAGTAAACCGCGTGAACCACGGCCGCGCCGCGGAATTCGTGCGGCTGTTTGCCGTGCCCGGAATGAATCACTGCACGGGCGGCCCGGCAACCGATCAGTTTGATGCATTTGGCGCGCTGGTCGAGTGGGTGGAAAAAGGCAAGGCGCCGGAACGGATTGTGGCCACGGCGGGGCCGGCATCGCCATGGCCGGGCCGAACGCGTCCGCTCTGTGCATATCCGAAGCAGGCCTACTACAAAGGGGAGGGCAATATCGAGGATGCGGCGAGTTTTGTGTGCCGGTAGCCGGGCGCCCGATAGGATGCAGTCCATGAGCCGTTTTGTCGTTCTGGCACTCGCCCCCTGCGATGCCGCTTTCGATTCGCTCTCCGACGCGGCGGCCATGGAGAAAATCGGCTCGCGTTTCGGCGGCCCCTTCCCTCCCGAGCCGGCGCGGACCAAGCTCGCCACCCTGAACAATATGGTCCGCCACTCCAGCGAAATGTATGGCTATATGTGCGTCTACCTGCGATTGAAAGGCATCGTGCCGCCATCCAGCGCGCCGGAGTAGCGGCCGGCCTGCTCCCCATCCGGAACTTCGGCATGAGCCCGCCCGGCCCGGCGCCCCTCCGATTGTCTCTTTTTCAAGTTAAAAATTCATCAACTTATCCGAACGTGCGGAAACGTAGGAACCTCAATTGCAGAATTTTTGATGCGAAAGCTGTCACCGTGTCACTTTTACCAGCGAGGGAAGCATGTTGAAAGGGTCGAGAAAGTTCTGGTGCCGGTTCGCCCACAAGCGAACCACCTGGCCGATGCATGGCCGGTACGTATGTTTCGAGTGCGGAACCGTCTTCCCGGTTCTGTGGGATCGGTCGCAGGAACGGAATCCGCGGCAAGAGGGAGTAGCTGCCAGACGTTGGGTCCGGATGCCCAACCGGGCCTACTCCGCGCACAGCACCACCCGTTAAATCGCGCCTCCGCCTTCTGGGCGGCGCCGGCGCTCCCGCTGCAATTGCCCCCGGGCCCGGACGACAATAAGTTCCTGGGATGCGCCCGCCGCAAACTCGTCCCGCCCCATCTGATTCCGTGAGAACAGCGGGAGTCCGGCAGCCCCAACTCGCCCGGACCGGTTAAAATAGAAACATTCCTCCTCCCCCAGACGAGCTTACGTAATGTCATTCGTCCATCTGCACTGTCATACGGATTATTCCCTGCTCGATGGGGCCTGCGATATCGACCAGTTAATGAAGATCGTGGTCGAACAGAAGATGCCGGCGGTCGCCATGACCGACCACGGCAACCTGTTCGGCGCCGTCAAGTTCTATAACGCCGCCAAAGCCGCCGGCGTGCATCCCGTCATCGGCTGCGAAGTTTACGTGGCGCGGCAGAGCCACAAAACCCGCTCCGAAACCGATCGCTACAACCACCTGGTGCTGTTGTGCGAAAACCAGGAAGGCTACCGCAACCTCATCAACCTGGTCTCGACCGGCTATCTCGACGGCTTCTACTACAAGCCGCGCATCGATGTCGATCTGCTGGCGCGGCATTCCAAGGGCCTCATCGGCATGTCGGCCTGCCTGCGCGGCCACATCGCCGAAACCATCCTCGCCGATCGCTACGACGACGCCCGCCGCCTCGCTCTCACCTACGCCGATATCTTCGGCCGGGACAGTTTTTTCCTGGAAGTGCAGGACCATCAACTGGAGCAGGATAAGCGCCTCACCCCGCAACTGGTCCGCCTCTCGCAGGAAACCGGCCTGAAGCTGGTGGCCACAAACGACTCTCACTATTTGCGCAAAGAAGATGCGCGCGCCCACGAAATCCTGCTGTGCATCCAGACCGGCAAGTTCCTCAGCGACCCCAATCGCATGCACTGGGACCACCCGGATTTTTATCTGAAATCGCGCGCCGAAATGATGGCGCTGTTCGGCGAACTGGAAGACGCCATCGACCGCACCGGCGAGATCGCCGAACGCTGCCAGGTGCATCTCGAAAAGGTGAAGGAGCCGTTTCCGAAATTTCACGTCCCGGAAGGCCACTCGACCGATACCTATTTCGAATACGCCGCCCGCGAGGGTTTCGAAGCGCGCCGCCCGCGCCTCGAAGCCATGCGCGCGCAGGGCCGCTTGAAGCACGATTTGCCCGAATACGCGGAACGCCTGGATCGCGAGATCCGGATGATTCAGAAGATGAAGTTCTCGGGCTACTTCCTGATCGTCTGGGATTTCATTCGCTACGCCAAATCGAAGGGCATTCCCGTCGGGCCGGGCCGCGGATCGGCGGCCGGCAGCCTGGTCGGTTACGCCATGTCCATCACCGATATCGATCCGCTCCAATACGGGCTGCTGTTCGAGCGCTTCTTGAATCCTGAGCGCATCAGCATGCCGGATATCGATATCGACTTCTGCATGAACCGCCGCGGCGAAGTCATCCAATACGTCACCGAGAAGTACGGCCGCGAGCAGGTGGCGCAGATCATCACGTTCAACACCCTGGCCACCCGCGCCGCCATCAAAGACGTGGGGCGCGTGCTGGAGATGCCCTTCGCCGAGGTCGAGCGCCTCACGAAGATGGTGCCAAATGTTTTAAACATTTCGCTCGATGAAGCCATCAGGCAGGAGCCGGGCTTCGCCGAAGCGGCCAAAAAAGATCCGCGCGTAGACGAGGTCCTGAAAGTCGCGAAGCGGCTCGAAGGCCTGGCGCGCAATTGTTCCGTGCATGCCGCCGGCGTGGTGATTTCGCCCCAGCCGCTCAAAGAACTGGTGCCGCTGTACAAAACCAACCGCGACGAAATCGTGACGCAGTTCGATGGCGGCGATCTCGAGAAACTCCAGCTTCTGAAGATGGATTTTCTCGGCCTGACCACGCTCACCCTCATCGACGATGCCCTGAGGCTGATCGAGAAGCGGCACAAGATCCGCATCGAACCGCAGGATCTACCGCTCGATGACGCAGCCACCTACGAGATTTTCGGCAAGGGCTACACCAGCGGCGTGTTCCAGTTCGAATCGAGCGGCATGCGGGATATTCTGCGCCGCTATCAACCCAGCCGCATCGAGGATCTCACCGCCCTCAATGCTCTCTACCGCCCCGGACCGATTCAGGGCGGTATGATCGACGATTTCATCGAGCGCAAATGGGGCCGCCGCGCCGTGCAGTACGATCTGCCGGAACTCAAAGAACTGCTCGAAGAAACCTACGGCGTGATCGTGTACCAGGAACAGGTGATGCAGATTTCCAATCGCCTGGCCGGCTATTCGTTGGGCGACGCCGATATCCTGCGGCGCGCCATGGGCAAAAAGAAGGCCGAAGAGATGGCGAAGCAGCGCGAGCGATTCCTGAAGGGCGCCCTGGAGCGCGGCTTCCCGCAGAAGAAGGTCGAGAAGATTTTCGACCTGATGGAGCAGTTCGCCGGCTACGGCTTCAATAAATCGCATTCGGCGGCTTATGCCTACCTGGCCTACGTGACGGCGTACCTGAAGGCCCACTACCCGGTGGATTTCATGGCCGCGCTGCTCACTTCGGAAACCGGCAACACCGCCAAGGTGGTGAAGTACATCAACGAATGCCGCGAAATGGAAATTACCATTTTGCCGCCGGACGTGAACCACAGCGAATGGAGCTTTACGCCCGACGAGCGCGCGGCAGGGGGCCGCGGCATCCGCTTCGGGCTGGGCGCGGTGAAGAACCTCGGCCAATCGGCGGTAGAGGCCATTGTGCGCTCGCGCGGCGAAGGCGGCCCCTTCCGCTCGCTCTACGAGTTCTGCGAACGCGTGGATCTGGGCGCGGTCAACAAGCGCATGATCGAGAGCCTGATCCGAGCCGGCGCCCTGGATGCGCTCGAAGGAACGCGCGCCCAGAAGATGGCCGCGCTCGATGCCGCCATGGAGGCTGGACAGCGCGCCTGGCGCGACCGCGAAAGCGGCCAGGCCGGCCTGTTCGGCGAAATCCTCGGCCACGAAGAGCATCATGCCGCGCCGCTTCCCACCGTTCCCGACTGGACCGACAAGGAAAAGCTGGCGGCCGAAAAAGAGATGCTCGGCTTCTGGGTCACCGGCCATCCGCTCGATCGCTACGCCGATAAAATCCCGGAACTCGCCACCCACGATAGCGGATGCCTGGAAGGCCTCGCGAAAGGCGCGGAGGTGGCGCTCTGCGGCGTGCTCACCGGCATTCAACGCAAGCGCAATCGCGAAGGCAAGCCCTGGGCCTCGATGACTATCGAAGACCGCAACGGGTCGGTCGAAGCCATGGTTTTCGCGGCCAGCTACGAGCGCCTTGCCGCGGAAGTGGTGGAGGATCGCGCCGTCTTCATCCGCGGCCTGGCGCTGCCGGAAGACAACGCGCCCCCGAAGATCTCCGTGCAGGAAATCGTTTCGCTCGATAACGTGCGCGTTGACCTGCCCTCGGTAATTGCGATTCGGGTATGGCTGGGACGCAACGGCGCGAACGATAAAGCAGCCGCTCTCCACGAACTGTTCGAGCGCAAGCGCGGCGAAACGCAGGTGCGCCTGCGCCTCGAGTTGCCGCGCGAATTTTCGGTGCTTCTCGATGTGCCCGAGCGCGTGCGGCCCGACCGCGAGTTCCGCTCGCAGGTGGAGCGGATCTGCGGGCCGGAATCTATGGAGAAAGTGGCGGGCTGAGCACCCAACGCCAGGCGGTTCCTGTTAGACTTGGCGGTCATGAAACGTTTGTTTACCGGAATCGGGCTAGCCATCCTGCTGTTCGTGCCGGCGGCTGCCGATGCACAGATTCTTGTTGCCGGCGAAGGCCCGGTCGTGTACGGGCACCACCATCTGAACACGACGAATATGGCCGCACAGAAGAAGTTCTTCGCCGAAACTCTCGGCGGCACGGTGGTCAAAATCGGTTCCGGGGAGCGGCAACAGGAAATTATCAAGTTCCCCAATGTGCTGATCTTTTTCCGCCCGATGCAGGCGCCGGCGGGCGGCTCGATCGGCACGACGGTGAACCACATCGGCTTTTCCGTGTCCGATCTCAAGCCGCTCGTGGCGAAGATCAAGGCAAACGGCTTCCAGATGATCACCACCGATTCGGTGGCCGCCAATGTGAAGGTGACCGACGACATCGCAGCCGCCAGTCCGACGACCCACATCGCGTTTGCGCTCGGTCCGGACGATGTCAAAGTAGAGCTTGTCGAAGTCAAATCGCAAAAGGTCCCGATTCAGCTTCACCACATTCACTTCTTCGGGCAGATGAATACTGAAATGCAAGCATGGTACGCAAAGACGTTCGGCGCGAAGATGCTTCCGGCCAATCCAGGATCGGCGTTCGTGCAGGACCAGTTGCCCGGCGTTTTCCTGAACTTCACACCCTCGGCGACGCCGACTGTCGGCACGACCGGCCGGGCAATCGATCATATCGGTTTTGAGGTCAAAAATCTGGAGGCGTTCGCCAAGAAGCTGGAAGCGGAAGGCATCAAGCTCGACCGTCCGTACACCAAGGTGCCGCAGCTTGGCATCGCCATCGCGTTCCTCAAGGACCCCTGGGGAACGAATATCGAACTGACGGAGGGCCTCGTCAACATCCAGTAGGGTTTCCGAAATGAGAACCGCCATCCTCACGCTGGCGTTGGTGTCATGCCCGCCGGCTTTCGCGCAACTCGTGAGTCATGCGGACGCACCGGTGCGCATCGGCCACTATCGCCTGAACGTCACCAGCATCGAAGCCCATAAGAAGTTTTGGGCGGACACTCTCGGCGTCGGCCCAGCTTACACCAGCCCCAAAAATTTCGGTTGGTAGCCGGGGAAGACGGTTCGCAGCGTGGGGTTGCCGAGATGGCGGGCGACTAATTCGCCTAGCACGTCGCGAAAATCGGTGGTGAGGGCGAGGTCGCGGTTTTCATAGAGCTGTTCTCGTTCGAGACCGGGCCATTGGCCGTAGATTTTGCCGCCCTTGACGGGGCCGCCGAGGACGAACATGCAGTTGGCGTGGCCATGATCGGTGCCGCGGTTGCCGTTTTCGTGGGCGGTGCGGCCGAATTCGGACATGGTCACCACTACCACGTCGCCCATGCGGTCGCCCATGTCCTGCCAGAAGGCGGCGAGCGCCTGGCCGTATTCGCGCAGCAGGTTGGCAAGCTGGCCTTCGGAGGCGCGCTGCCCCAGTTCGTTGACGTGATGGTCCCAGCCGCCGATATCGGCGAAGGCCATTTCGACGCCCACATCGGCTTTGATCAACTGCGCGATCTGGCGCAGGCTGTCGCCGAAGCGGCCGCGCGGATACTCCGCGGCGGGTTGGTAGGGCGTTTTCTGAATGGTTTCGAGCATGGCAATGGCTTCGAAGGTTTCGCGGCCGGTGGCGCGGAGCGCGGGATCGGGCGTTTCCTCCCAGAGTTGTTCGAGCGCCTGCGCCTGCGGCTGGTTGCGGATCTGGAAATCGCCGATATTCTGTAAGGCAAGGGCGGGCCGCGGGCCGCGAAGGGCACGCGGCAGTACGGCGCCCAGGGAGACGGCGCATAGGGGCGACGGATTGTCGATTCGGGCCGGTGGTAGCGCCCGGTTCATCCAGCCATCGGCAGTGGCCTTCCATCCGGGCGTGCCGGATTCCATGTAGTCCTGCGCATCGAAGTGGGAGCGGGTGGGGTCGGGCGAACCGACCGCGTCGACAATGGCCAGATGGCCTTGGGCGAACAGCGGCGCAAGCGGCGCGAGCGACGGATGCAAGCCGAAGAACCCATCCAGATCGATGGCGGCGTCGGGCGCCGGCGCGCCGGCGCCGCGAGATGTGGGCCGGGGAATGGCGATGGTGGGGCGCAGCGCATAATAGGCCTTCTCCCCATGCGGCACCACGATGTTCAATCCATCGGCCGCGCCGCGCTGGAAGATGGCGACCAGGATCTTCTTGCGCGGCGAAGGCGCATCGGCGGCGTAGAGCGCGCGCTTGAGCCACAAAGGCGCGCTGCCCGCTCCGGCCATTGCCAATGCGGAATTGCGAACGAAAATACGGCGGGTATTTTTCATACTAATGCCTCTGAAACTCCGGAGAACCGAGCGGACCCGCGGCGGCGGCGGCTTGCGGGTCCGCTTTCACTCCGGCGATTTTGTTATCTGCGAGTGCCAGGCCGAAATTCATACGGGCCAGCAGGCCCGCGGAATTGAGCCACTCTTTGCTGGAATTGGAGTAGCCGGTGGGCTCCTGCTTGCGGTAAAGCGGCTCACCCATCCGCGCCACCTGGTTCACCAGTGGGAAGGCGAAATCCACGTCGCCATCCACGGCGCGCACGGCGCTCACCACAAATTCGAACGGCGACTTCAGCTTGGCGCGGTAGGCGCCCACCGACCAGAATTCCTTGGATTCGAGCATGGTGGTCATGACGGCGCGCAGGTCGCCGCCGGTTTTGAGGAAGGTCCGCGCCATGCGATCGACTAGCGCGGGCGGGGGATCGTCTGCCACGAAGCGCGTGGCCAGTTGGCGCGAGAGGAAGCGGGCGGTGGAGGGATGGCGGGCGAGAATATCCAGCACCTTTTCGCCATCTTCGATGCCGCCGCCGGCGGGAATTTTCACGCCGAGGACGATCTTTTCGCCCTGATCGTGCAGGCGGGGATTGAAGGTGAAAGGCCCGCCTTCGCCGGGGCGGTCGATGGTCCAGCCGGTGAAGCAGCGGGCGACTTCGGTGACATCGTGCTGGGTGTAGCCGCCATCCACGCCGAGCGTGTGCAATTCCATCAACTCGCGGCCGTAGTTTTCGTTCAGGCCGGTAGCGGCCCGTTTGCCGCGCGCGGGGGCCGCGGAATTGCCGCGCGATTGCCAGTTATCGAGATAGAAAAGCATGGCGGGGCTTTTCGCGGTGGCTTCGAGCAGGTCGCGGAATTTGCCGAGCACGTGGGGGCGAATGACATCGCGCTCGTAGGCGGTGACGAGAAAACGGTCGGCGCCTTTATCGAGATAGACATTGAAATGGTTGAACCAGAAGTCGGTGAGGACTTCTTCCAGTTGGCGGCTGCTGTAGATGGCGCGGAGCAATTTACCTTCGGAGAGATCTTCGGCTACAACTTGCACGGGGCCGTTGGCCAGAGCGAGCTTGCGGCGGAGATCGCCCGAAGCGGCGGGGAACATGGCTTGGCGGACCCCTGGCGGCAGCGCCAGCAGCACTTCGTCCTGACGCCACGGGGCAATCGTTTCGAAGGTGGCGATGCGCTGTTCGGGGGTGCCGGTGCGGAGACCGCGGAGCTGATCGGGCGTGAGCAGGGCGGCCAATTCGGTTCCGGGAGGAGGCGGTGGATTGCCGGACTTTTGGCGCCGCTCGAAGCGCTCGGCGAGCTTTTCGTAAAGCACGCGGCGATCGGGATCGGAGGGAAACGGCAAGCCGTTGTTCAACATGCGTCGCACCATCTGGGGCTCGGGATAGTTTTCGACGAGCGTCCGGGTGGTCATGCGAAGCGAATCGAGAGGCGCGAGTTTGGCTTCGAGGACCGGGTTTTCGGGGATGCGATCGGGATGGAGTTGAAGATCGATCCACTTCTTCAGGCCGATGGCTTTCACCCGTTCGATATCACCGGGGCGCGGTCCGAAGGTGAGGCGGTTGAGGGCCTGGAGGATGCGATCCTGTTTGGGAATCTGGCGCTGGAAATCGGGCGCCTTTTTGGTGGAGGCCGCGCACGGCACGGCGATCGGCGCGGCGGCCGCGATTGCGATTAACGCGATTAACAAAGATGCGCCGGTCTTGGGCCGGCCGGCAGGCGGGAGCGCCCGCCCCACCATACTCGTTTGCATTGCCCTAGTAACGCTCTGGAGTATTAAACGCGGGTGGGCTATGCGAAGTTGCGGTGGGCGAGGAGATGCGCGGGAGGCAAAAGTAACGTGCCGGCCAGGTTGCCGGCGAACAGAATCACCGCCGTGAGTTCGAGCATGGCGGAAACCGGCAGGCAGGACCAGGCGTGGCGGAAATAACCTTCGTAGGCCAGGATTTCGGAACTGACGCGGAGGAGGCATCCCAAATTCAGCACGGCCAGCGAAGCGAACATGAGGCGCTTGCCGAGAAGAACGCGCATGCCGCAAAACGCGGGCAGGACCTTCTGGCCGATGGAGAAGACCATGGTTGCCAGGAAACCGACGGTGAGGGCGTGGCGGGATGCGCCCCAGATGCCGCCGAAGCGATCGGCGAGCGCGGCCGGGAGCGTAAGCGCGGCGGCAACGAGCAGCCAGGCGTACGCGCCGCGAACAAACAACGGGAAGCTGGGGTGGACGCCATTGAGCTTGGCCGGTTGGGCGGCGGTTTCCAAGACGCGCAGGGCCGCAATAGCAAGTAAGCTGGCCGCGATGAGGAACACCGCGGAGAGGACCGCGGCTCCGGATAATCCGGCGGCGATACCGGCCCAGGCGGTGAAGAGAGCGGCAAAGAGGCGGCGGCCGTGGGGCGATTTCAGCCCGAGAAAGACGGGCAGCCAACGCGCATTGAAGCCCCATACGGCCGGGACGAGAAAGCCCCAGGTGGGCAGCAATAACAGGCGCTGATCGAGGGCACCGGGCACGGCCGGGTCTGTGCCGCGCAGCGCGGTGTACACGGTGACCGCGAGATTGGCGAGCAGAGAGGCGAGAAAGCCAAGAGTCGAGCCGATCACGATCAGCATCCATGCCGGTTTGGGGGCCGGTTTGGGGGCTTGTCCGGGGAGCGGCGCACCGGCGGAGTGCGCCGGGCGGTGGCCGGCAACGGTTCGAAAGAAGATGAGAAAGCCTGCGAGTTCGAGTAGCGCCGATATGGGCAAGGCGGCGCGCCACGCGAATCCGGTGACGTTGGCTGTCCAGCGCAGCAGCGCTCCGGCCGCCCAGAGGGCGAACGCGGTCCAGCCGCGGGAGACGGCGAACGGCGGCAGATGGCCCATTTTCGAAAGGGAGTAGAAGCCGATGCCGAGAATGAACGTGCCGATCCAGCCGAAGATCTGGGCGTGGCCATGGGCCTGGAGCCAGGCGGGCGACAGGCTCCGGACAGTGTGGTTCGCGCTGATGGACAGCAGGTTCCAGAAGCCCAGGAAGGTTCCGGGCAGGAGCATGAAAAACAGGCCGGCGACGATATAGGCGGTGAGCAGCCGCTGGAGAGCCTTTTCGCGAGCGATGAATTCAGGCCTGGCGTTGGTCTCCGGGAGGATGGCAATGGTGGCGGGTGTCATTTCAGTCCCTCACGGCGCCACGTTCGGTGGTTTTCGCCTCCAGATTGGTGGCGCGGGGGAAGAGGATGTTGTTTTCGAGATGGATGTGGCGATGCAGGTCGCGTTCGAATTCCTCCAGGCCATGGTAGAAGGCGGTGAAGCTGGCGCAGGCATCGGCAGGCGCGCGAAAGTTGGCGGAGAGGTTACGGATGCGGGTGAGCAGTTCGCCGGCATCATCGTGTTCGGCGACCATGCACGCGATGGGATTGCGCACAGTGCCAAAGAAGGGCGGGGGAACCGGTTCGCCGGCGAGCACCGCGGATTCCATTTGCCCGATGTAGGGGAACAGCACGTTCTCTTCTTTCGTCATGTGGGCGGACAATTCCCGCGCGAGGTCGGTGAAGACGATGCGAATGGTTTCCAATTCGGGATGATGGGCAGCGTGCCTGAGGGCCACTTTGCCGGCGAGGTTCTGGAGGCGGGGGGCTTCGCCGCGAATGAATTCGTGGTGCCGGCTGACGATGTAAGCCGCCAGATCGGCGAGGCGGGCCCGGCTCCAGTCCGGCTCCTCTTCGGCCGGGAAGATTGGGTTCGTTTCGTCAAGCTTCATTTGGTTAAGTAAGGCGAGGGCGCGTTCGACGGGAACGGCAGAGGCGCGGCAGGCTTCGCTCAAGGGGCGGAGGCCGCCACAACAATAATCGATGCCGAGCGATTCGAAAACACGAACCGCGGCGGGATGGCGCGCCGCAATGTCCCGGACCATTTGATCGGCGGTAAAGGTCATTTGGATTCCTTTCTGTTTTGAGCTTACGGGGCGGGCAGGGGAGAAGCAGTGACTGCGGTCACGGGGGGCGGAGTCGGAGGCAGGAATTAGGAGTTAGGAGTTAGGGGACGGCTTGGTTGCTTGGGTTTTGGGAATTGGGTTCGTTCGGCGGATTTTTAGGGGATCGGGAGGTTGCGGCGAGCAGCCATTTGGCGACCCAGGGCGTGCTTTTCGGAAGCGGAGAGTGCGGCTTGCGCGGCGGGGAAGATCTGCTCTTCTTCGGCGGCGATGTGGGCGCGGTAAAGATCGGTTAGCGACTGGAGGAGCTGCTGGAGGCGGGCTATGTCCGGCGCGGAGAGGCGATCTTGCTGGAGCCAGCGCCCACAGATGTCATCGGCTTCCCGATGCCATGCTTGGACGGTGTGGTGTTCGTCTTCGAGCTTAGCGACTTTCGCGAGGAGTTGCGCGACGCGCGGGTTGGCGAGGCGCCGCAGCATGGGGAAGAGGCCCTCTTCTTCGTCGGCGGTGTGTTTGGGAGCGGCCTCGCGGAAATAGCGGAGCGCGGTTTCGAGAGCGCGGCGATGTTCCGCATCGAGAGGACCGCCGGCGGCTTCGGTAGCGACGGCGAGCATCGCATGGAGGAAGCGTTCGATGCGGCGGTGGCAATCGGAGAGCAGACCGATGGGGTTGGCGAAGGTACTTTCGGTAGCGCCAATGGTGACGGGCATATCTACTTTCAGATTACGGGATTGCGAGCGGAAAAACGGGCAACCGGGACCGGTAAAGACACTACGGGTGAGAAGGGAGGCGATTTTTGGGGCGAAACGGCGGGAGTTTTCGCTCCCGCCGCTCCGGGTGTGAACGGCAACCAGCACGGGTTCCGAGCACCGGATATAGCGACGCCCAACGCGCCCAAGTGTCAGACGCGGCACGATCCGGCTGAATTCCCGCGCTATTGACAATTCTTTTCGGACATCGATGCCCGCCCGCGACAACCGCCGGGCCCTACTACCCAACGGAAGCGCGGAACACCGAACAACTAGAGAAGCGTCACTGGCCAGTGAAGAAATCCTTCTCTGAGTTCAGGAGAGCACGGCGGAACGCGGGTCCGGCACGGGGGAGTAAGTAAGTGGCTGAAAAGGAGGCGAATATATTTTTCGAATTGAGGGGAACGGGATGCATGCCGCCGCTACGCGGCGCGAGATCGAGCGGCGGGTTGGGGGCGCTAAGCGCTTTCCAGGGCCCGGCCGCCCGGGGTGGACGCGCCGCCTGAGCCGGTCAGTTCGGTTATCGGCCAGGCGGCGGGGGAGGCTCCCGCGAATGGCGCGGAAACAGGCGCCCGGACTTCGATGCGGACGCCGGCATTGCGGCGGGAACGCACGGTGAGATCGCCACCGATGCTGCGCGCGCGGGCTCGCATGCCGATCATACCCATACCGGAACCGGCCGCGTCACGGTTCGCATACCCCGCCGGAAGCCCGCGCCCGTCGTCCTCGATTGCCAGGCACACCTGCCGATCGCGCAGCTCGAGCGCGAGGTTTACGTGCCGCGCGCCCGAATGGCGGGCCACATTTGTGAGCGCCTCCTGGGCGATGCGGAACAGGTGGGTTTCGGTTTCATCAGGCAGGCGGCCGGAAAAATGAGATTCGAGGTTTACAGCGATGTTGGTGCGGGCGGCGAAACCGTCGGCCAGCCAGCGCAGGCCGGCTTCCAGGCCGAAATCGTCCAGGATAGTGGGCCGGAGCAGTTGCGACATCTGGCGCACGTTGCCGATGGCTTCATCGATCAAGCGCTCGCAATCGCGCAGCCGCTCGGGAGCGGGCCGCCCGTCGAGTTCGAGCGCCGCCAGGTTGGTCTTGATGGCGGTGAGCGACTGGCCCAATTCGTCGTGCAGTTCGTGGGAGAAGCGCCTGGCGGTGGCTTCCTGGTTCTCCAGCATATGCCAGGAAACGCGGCCCAGTTCGGCAGTCTGCCACTCCATGCGATGCGTTAAAGAAGAGACCACGCGCACGGTGCCGATGGCGAAGATCAAGCCGAGCAACAGCACGGCGGAGGCGAACACGATAGAGGTTTCGAGGAGCCGGTAGGAGCGGCGGTTGATCTGCGCCTGGGCGGCGCTCACCTTGCCATATTCCACGCCGAGCAGGCGGGCCGCGACGGAAACGAAGGCTTCGTGATCGCGAAAGAGATCGATGGTGGCGTATGTTTCGACCGCATCGTCGTTAAGCAGGCGGCGGGCTTCGCCGGAAAAATCGAGGGAGGCGCGCTGCAGGCCCTCCCAAAGGGCGCGCTCCGGAGTGGATTCGCCTTGGGCGGAAATGCGCTTGATATCGCGGTCGGCCTCATCGAGCTGGCTCATGATGCCTTCGTAATCGACGGAATCGGGGTCGCGGGCCAGCACCAGAAAGACGTCGCTGACGCTGCGCTCCTGGTGCTGCAACTCGCTGATCAGGCGATTGCTGAGCGCCTGCTCGTGGACCATGGCGGCGGCGTTGCTCTCAATAGACTGAATATTGCGGACACCGGTAACCGAGGCGGCAACCAGCAGCAGAATCATTAGCCCAAACCCGCCAAGCAGCACCCGGAGAATGTTCCGGTGGGTGATTTGTTCCTGTAGCATAGACTCCGCGGCGCGCGCTTTATGAAGAGACTGGGGCCGCGATTACAGTATCGCGCGGCCGAGGCGGTGGCCGTATCCCCGATGCGGTCTATTCGGAGAAGCCGATACGGTCTAGGGCCAAGTTTGCGGCGATAAGGCTAAAAAAGCTTAACCTTGGTCACCCCGGATTCGGCGGCCCGAGTAGCCTGCCGAGGCTATCGAATTTGCGCCGGTTGCACCGCATGATGGGAACTGTGAGCGGACGCCAAGCCCGCTCGCAGGAGATAAAAGGAAACATGAAGAAGACTTTACTAGCGCTCGGGTTGGCTGCGGCAATGATGCCGTTTGCGTTCGCACAGGCGCCGGCCAATGGCTCCAACACCAGCCAGAGCACCACCAAGAAGGCAAAGAAGTCGAAGAAGGCCAAAAAGGGCACCGAAACCAAGGCCAACGCCAGCAAGTAATCGAATTCCCCTAAGGGCCGCGGTTCCCAAATAGGGAGCCGCGGCCACCCGAGCCCTGTTTGAACCACCCTAGTGTCCTGAGTTAGAAATCCGTTGACAAAGTCGCTCCACCTTCCCCAAGATCAAATCGGCATCCGCGGTCCAGACAAACGGCTTGGGATTGCGATTCCGCTCTTTCAAGTATGTGAGCATCGCCTTCTCCAGTTCGCTAACCGCGGTGTGGCTGCCGCGTCGGACGCAACGTTCCGTCACTTCCGCGAATAATCGTTCTACCAGGTTCAGCCAACTGGCGGATGTTGGGGTGCAATGCACGTGATACCGAGGGCGCCTCGCCAGCCACGCCCGCACTTT
>DATGKM010000187.1:0-14195 GCA_035294665.1 Bryobacteraceae bacterium
AGGTCGCTCGCCAGCGTTGCCTGCCTCCGCTTTGCCGGCAAGCCCATCCTAAAACCGTTCCGGGATCGGGCACAATGAAATTTCAGCGAACGGCCAACAGTGTCTTAACCGTTTGTCTCAGCCCAGGGGACAACCCCAAACAATCTCTACGACTCGACTTTGATCGTGATCACAGCCAAACACGGGCAAAGCCCGATCGATTCTTCACGGTATACCGGCATTACCACGAGCGGGCCGGTAACTACGTCACCAGCCACCATTTTGGCCAACGCCGGTTGTCTTCCCGACTCGGAATCGCCCCTCAACTCCAACGGCATCGGACCAACCGAGGACGATGTCTCGCTCCTCTGGCTGAACAGCAACTGCACAACCGCACAGGCGGTGAATCTGCTCGAGACACAATCGCCGGCTACGAACAATATCGCGGGCATCGGCCAGATTTTCTGGGGAACTTCTCTGGCGCAGCTCTTCAATGCACCCGGACTGCCTGCGAACGGCGGCGATCCACGGACGCCGGATATCGTGGTCATTCCGAACCCCGGCGTAACTTACTCGGGCAGCACCAAGAAACTGGCCGAGCATGGCGGTTTCGCGCATGACGATACGAATGTGATGATGCTGGTGTCGAATCCGGCTCTACCGGCTTCGACGATCACGACACCAGTGGAGACCGCGCAGGTCGCTCCGACCATTCTGCAGGCTCTCGGCCTTAACCCGAGTTCGTTGCAGGCGGTGGCTGCGCAAGGCACCCAAGTGCTTCCGGGCCTTTTCGCCAGCTATTAAGAGAATCAGCCGGAGCGTGGCGTGCAACCGCCGCGCTCCTTTTCCCAAACTTATCAGAACCCCGAAATCCACCTATGCTTTTACGGCAGGCAGGCCAGTGCCCGGCGGCCGACTGCCGCCGGTGCCGGCAAAGACGGCCTCAATGGGCCGTGGCGGCGTTGGCCTTCCGGCTGAGGAAACACTCGCGACAAAAGACGGGGCGGCCCTGCGTGGGTTTGAAAGGAACGGTCGTTTCACGACCGCACTGGGAACAACTGGTTACCGTCTCGGTTTTGCTGGAACTGAGCGGCGCGCCCTGGCGCTTGCTCTTGCAAGCCTTGCAGCGCTTGGGTTCATTTTTGAAGTTCTTGTCGTGGAAGAAGTGCTGCTCTCCCGCTGTAAATACAAATTCCGATCCGCAATCTATGCATTTGAGAACGCGATCCTGGAAATCCGGCATAAGCACCTGTGACCCGTATCAACCTGAATTTGTCGGATAAAAAGCGGCGGAGCGAAGACGCGGCACCCCGCCGCTTCGTGTTTATTCCAATTCCCGGCGAGATTTCTTCCGGTTCCGTTTGCGGGCCAGCGCCTGCTTGGCCCGGCGCTTCTCACCCGGCTTCAAGTAGAAAGAGTGGCGTTTGACTTCTTTGATGATGTCTTCCTGCTGCACTTTTCGCTTGAAGCGGCGAAGGGCGTTTTCTAACGTTTCACCCTCCTGAAGCTTAACTTCCGCCAATAAAAACACCTCCCAACTGCACCAAGATTCCTGAGCCGGCGCGCCTGAGGATTTTCCGAGCTGCTACCCGGTAGCAGCGATCACTGCCTCAAAAAAGCTTCGTCCCGCACAGAAGGTACTGATATGATAGGGTGTCGCCGGATAAAGTCAAGTCCCAATTCCAAAATCCGTTTCCATCCGGTCTCCAAAATCGCTAACTTCTCCTTTGATATCAAAGGCATAACAAGGTATGGAAAATGTCTTGGCAATCTTGCTGGCGGGGGGAGCGGGAGAGCGCCTTCACCCTCTGACCCGGGAAACAGCCAAACCCGCAGTCCCATTCGGCGGAGCTTACCGCATTATCGATTTCACCCTATCCAACTGTATCAACTCCGATCTGCGGCGGATCTACGTCTTAACACAGTATAAATCTTTGGAACTGACGCGGCACATCCGCGACGGCTGGAATATCTTGTCGCCGGAACTGGGAGAATTCATAGAAGCGCTGCCGCCGATGCAACGAGTCAATACCGATTGGTACCAGGGCACGGCGGACGCTGTGTTTCAAAACTTTCAGAGCATTGAGGCCGAGGGAGCCGAGCGGACGCTGATTCTATCGGCCGACCACATCTACAAGATGAACTACTGGGAGATGCTCGACTGGCACCGGAAGCATAACGCCGACGTCACCATCGCCACCATTCAGGTATCCCCGAGCGAAGCCGGGCGATTCGGGGTGGCGGAGATCGAGCCGGATTACCGCATTGTGGGCTTCGAGGAAAAACCGCAGCACAGCCACGCCAAGCGGTCGCCCTTCAATCCAGAAATGGTGAGCGCATCGATGGGGATTTACGTCTTCCAGTCCGACGTGCTGCTCGAGGCGCTACACCAGGACGCGCAGCGCAGCGACTCCAGCCGTGATTTTGGCAAGGACGTGATTCCCTGCATTCTCAACCGGAGGCGGGTGATCGCGTACGACTTTCACGACATCAACAATAAGCAGGTACGCTATTGGCGCGATGTGGGGACGCTGGACGCATACTACGAAGCGAACATGGATTTAGTGTCGGTGGTGCCGGAGTTCAACCTATACGACCAGCATTGGCCGATCCGCACCAAAGTGACGCAACAGCCGCCGGCGAAGTTCGTATTCGCGCAGGAGGGGCGGAGAATGGGCGTGGCGGTGGATTCGATCGTGAGCGCGGGGTGCATCATTTCGGGCGGGCGGGTGATGCACAGCGTGCTGGCGCCGGCGGTGCGGGTGAACAGCTATTGCGAAGTGGAATATTCGATTCTGATGCCGCGGGTGGAAATCGGGCGGTACAGCCGCATCCGGCGGGCGATTATCAATACGGGCGTGAAGATTCCGGAATCGAGCGTGATCGGTTTCGATTCGGACGCGGACCGGGCCAATGGCCACACGGTAACGGAGAGCGGCATTGTCGTGGTAGCGTAAGCCTTCGGATAAAAGGAGCGCAGGGTTGTCGAGCATCGTAAAAGTCACAGGCAGAGAGATTCTGGATTCCCGGGGAAATCCGACCGTGGAAGCGGAGGT
Organism: Bryobacteraceae bacterium; assembly: GCA_035294665.1. Lineage (GTDB taxonomy): Bacteria > Acidobacteriota > Terriglobia > Bryobacterales > Bryobacteraceae > PSRJ01. The sequence goes on from DATGKM010000187.1 coordinate 3,036, forward strand.
GTGCCTCTCGGACGGAAGTGTAGGGCGGGCGGCAGTGCCCTCGGGCGCTTCCACGGGCGAGCACGAAGCGGTGGAACTGCGGGACGGCGACAAAGCCCGTTACCTCGGCAAAGGGACGAGCAAGGCGGCAGGGTACATTAACGGCGAAATCGCCACGGCGCTTTGCGGCAGGGATGCCTCGCAGCAGGCGGCGCTGGATGCAATTCTGATCGAGTTGGACGGCACGCCGAACAAGGGCCGGCTGGGAGCGAATGCGATCCTGGCGGTTTCGATGGCCGCGGCGCGCGCGGCCGCCAGCTTTCATCGCCAACCGCTGTTCCGGTACCTCGGAGGGGCACAGGCAGCCGTGCTGCCCGTTCCGATGATGAACATCATCAACGGCGGCGCCCATGCCGATAATTCCGTGGATGTGCAGGAATTCATGATCGCTCCGTTCGGAGCGGCGAGATTCTCCGAAGCGTTGCGCATGGGAGTGGAGGTGTTTCACACGCTGAAGAAGGTGCTGGCGAAGAAAGGCTACTCCACGGCGGTCGGCGATGAGGGCGGGTTTGCGCCGAATTTGAAATCGAACGAAGAGGCGATTGAAAGCGTGCTGGAGGCGATTGGGCAGGCGGGCTACCGGCCGGGGGAACAGATCGGGATCTGCCTTGATCCGGCGGCCAGCGAATTTTTCGAGGACGGCAAGTACGTTTTCAAGAAGTCGGATAAGAGCCGGCGCGATTCCGATCAAATGGTGAAGTTCTGGGAAGAATGGGTCCGGCAATATCCGGCCATCCTTTCCATTGAAGATGGCATGTCGGAGCAGGATTGGGATGGGTGGAAGGCGTTGACGGACACGCTGGGGGGGCGGATTCAGCTTGTGGGGGACGATGTCTTCGTCACCAATCCGGCCATTTTCCGGCGCGGCATCGATTGCGGGATTGCGAATTCGATATTGGTGAAACTCAACCAGATCGGCACGTTGACGGAGACGCTCGAGACGATGTCGATGGCGGAGCGCGCGGGATACACCGCAGTGGTTTCGCACCGCTCGGGGGAAACCGAAGACCCGTTCATTGCGGACCTGGCCGTGGCCACGAATGCCGGGCAGATCAAGACCGGCTCTGCGAGCCGGACCGACCGGATCGCCAAGTACAACCAACTTTTGCGGGTAGAGGAGATACTGGGAACAGGGGCGAGATTTCTGGGGAGGAAAGCCTTCCGGCGCTAGGCGGCGCCGAAGCCTTCCGGTTCGGTGAAAAAGAGGCTGATGACCTCAACCGGAGCGTAGCGGCGCTTCTGAATGAAATCTTCGCTGAGCAGCCAACGGCAATTGAAACGCTCAGCGGCGGCGAGGATGAGGGCGTCCCAGTAGGTCAACTGGGCGCGGTCGGTCCAGTGCCAGGCGCGCTCGATTAACGGAATGCTAAAGCAAAGCGGCTTCCATCGGGCGTAAGCCTTCACAAGCCGGCGTATGGTCGGAGCGGGCGCGCCTATCTTGCGGGTGGCGTTTGCGTAGAACTCGTCGAGCACCTGCCAGCTCAGACGGCCAGTTTGCGACTGCCACAACACATCGCACCATCTCAGGGCCGCTGCTTGTTTGAGGGGATTAGCGGCATCCAGTGTGTACAGCAGGACATTCGTATCGACGAAAACAAGATCAGTGGCGCCGTTCATGGGTTTCTTCTGTGCTCCACCGCTTGGAAGCGTCAAAGCCCCTGATTGGTTTGATTTTCTTAACCTGCTCGTACGCCGCCCAATAGTCATCGTGGCGCCGCATCTCTTCTTCGAGCATCTTTCCCACGAGCTTCGACAGGGAAGTATTCTCTTTTGCCGCCGTTTTGCGCGCCCAGCGGGCGACCTCTTCAGTAACGGTGATGGTCATGTTCTTTAACACGAAGTCGGTGTAACACTGAGCTTGTGTTTTCGTGGATCGGCTGTCTTTGCCACCTGGATGGAAACGGGCCAAAAGCAGCTTATAATTGAGTCTAGAGTGGGGACCTGTATGCAGTCGCGGCGCAAATTTATCGGCAACATGGCGACGGGCCTGGCGGGGACGCTGGCAGCGCCCAATGTGTTAGGCGCCGGCGCGCGTGTGCGGCTGGGCGTAATTGGCATGGGCGCGCGTGGATCGGAACTGCTGCGAGAAGCGCTGGCCTGTCCGAACACGGAATGCCTGGGAATCGCAGACATTTACCGCAAACGCGTGGAGGAAGGGGCCGCGATAGCGCCGGGAGCGCATCTCTATGGGGATTACCGGCAACTGCTGGAAGATGGGGCGATTGACGCAGTAATCATCGCCACACCGCCACACCTCCACGCCGCGCAGTTTGTGGACGCGATGGAAGCGGGCAAACACGTTTACCAGGAACGGCCCATGGCTTTCACGGTGGAAGACGCCCGGCGGATGCGCGCGGCATTTCTGGCACACGGCATCGAAGGAACCCGTAAGCTGACCGTGCAGATCGGACATCAGAACTGCTCTTCCGGCCAATTGACAGATGCGGCGGCGTTTTCGCATCCGGAACTGCTGGGTAAGATTACAGCCATCCGCGCGCATTTTTTCCGCAACACACCGCGCAACAAGCCGCAGTGGGTGCGGCCGCTATATCCGGATATGGCGGCGGAGAACGTGGCGTGGGCAGCTTTTTTGGGCGGCGCGCCGGCGCGCGAGTTCGACGCCAACCGCTATCAGAACTGGCGGTTATTCAGCGATTATTCGGGCGGTAGCGTGACGGAGAATTTCAGCCAGCAGATGGCTTTCTGGTACCGGCTTTTCGGATTCGAAATACCGTATGCGGTCACGATGACCGGTGGATTGTACCTTTGGAAGGACGGGCGCGAAGTCCCGGATACCATGCACGTTTCAATGGAGCAGCCCGAAGAGTTGCTCATCAGTTGGGATTCCGGATTTGGCAACGGGCAGTTGGGAGTGGCGGAGGAAGTGTTGGGCACGCATGGCTCGATTTCTCGCGGCCAGCAGATTCGCTATACGCCGCAAAAAGTGAACCGCCCGGAAGGCAACGAAATGGCCGGCGCGACGCGGACCGCGCCGCGCGCTCATATGCAAAATTTTCTCGATTCGATTCGCGGCTCTGCCCAGCCCAACTGTCCCTTTGAAGTAGGCTACCGCGTTTCCATCGCGTGCCGGATGGCGATCGAGAGCTATCGCCAACAGCGCACGATTCTCTGGGATGCCGCCGCGCAGGAAATCGTTTAGCCTGAAGGCAGGCTGTAGGCCATCGTCTAAAAGTGGACTTCGAATACACCCCGGAACAGATCGCCCTGCGCAGAGCCGTGCGCGAATTCGCCGAAGCGGAAATCGCGCCGCACGTAATGGAGTGGGACGAGGGCCAGATTTTCCCCGGCGAAGTCATCAAGGAACTGGGCAAGCTGGGCTACATGGGCGCCATCTTTCCGGAGGAACTGGGCGGCGCGGGCCTGGGCTACATCGAATACGCCATTTTGATCGAGGAACTGTCGCGGGTGGATGGTTCGGTAGGAATTATCGTGGCGGCGCATACCTCGCTCTGCACGAACCACATTTATAAGATGGGCAGCGACGAGCAAAGGCGCTGCTATGTACCGAAACTGGCGGGCGGCGACTGGCTCGGCTGCTGGTCGCTTACGGAACCGGAAGCGGGCTCGGACGCGGCGGGCACGCGGACCACGGCGGTGCGTGACGAGCACGGCTGCTGGGTTTTGAACGGGGCAAAGACGTTCACCACCAATGCGCATTACGCCGATGTCTGCGTCGCTATGGCGGTGACGGACCGCGCGGCCGCGCAGCATGGGATTTCGGCGTTTATCGTTCCCAAAGCAACTCCCGGATTCCGTACGGGCAAGAAGGAAAACAAGCTGGGGCTGCGGGCCAGCGCTACCGGTGAAGTGATCTTCGAAAACTGCCGTCTCCCTGCCGGACAGCTTCTGGGGCGGCAAAATGAAGGGTTCGTGGATAGTTTAAAGGTGCTGGACGGCGGGCGCATTTCAATCGCCGCGCTGGCGATCGGCATGGCGCAGGGCGCTTATGATGCCGCGTTGCGGTACTCCAAGCTGCGCCGTCAGTTCAGCCGTCCGATCTCGGAATTCCAGGCGATTCAGCACAAGCTGGTGGATATGGCGGTGGATCTGGATGCGGCCCGCCTGCTGAACTACCGAGCGGCCTGGATGCTGGATCGCGGCATGCGCGTCACCAAGGAATCGTCGATGGCGAAGCTGTACGCCTCCGAAGCCGCGGTGCGAATTGCCAACGAAGCGGTGCAGATTCATGGGGGTTACGGCTTCATCAAGGATTATCCGGTGGAGAAGTTCTACCGTGACGTGAAGCTGTGCACCATAGGGGAAGGCACCAGCGAAATCCAGCGCTTGGTGATCGCGCGGCAATTGCTGAGGAGCGAGTGAGGAGCGGGCGAGTGGTTTCGATCGCGACGCGCACACGCCAGGGCCGCGGCGGGGCCTTGAATTCTGGCGCCTGCTAAATAAGGCTAATTTGTCCTTTATGACTAGTCCCCAGGAGCGGGCGCGAGCGCTCCAAGAATGTCTGGCGGAGCGTCTGCTGGTGCTCGATGGAGCGATGGGCACCATGCCGCAGGGCATGCGGCTGGCGCCTGACGACTTCGGCGGGGCGGCGCTGGAAGGCTGCAATGAGAACCTGGTGAATACACGGCCCGGCGTCGTGCGCGGCATTCACGAAGCATATCTGGCGGCGGGCGCGGACTTGATATCCACAAATACGTTCGGCGGGGCGGCGCTGGTGCTGGCGGAATACGGATTGGCGGAACAAGCGCGCGAGTTGAATCGGGCGGCGGCGCGGCTGGCGCGGGCGGCGGCGGACGCATTCTCCACCGGGGCGAAGCCGCGCTTCGTGGCGGGATCGGTTGGGCCGACAACCAAAGCCATCAGCGTGACGGGCGGGATCGCCTTCCCCGAACTTGCCGATCAATTTTACGCGCAGGCGGCAGCATTGGTGGAAGGCGGCGTGGACGTTTTGCTGGTCGAGATATCCGCAATGTGAAAGCGGCGCTGATCGCTATCGAGCGGCTGCGGCGCGAGGTGGGTTGGGCCGTGCCGGTGATGATTTCCGGCACCATCGAGCCGACCGGAACCATGCTGGCGGGGCAAACGGCCGAGGCGTTTTGCGCTTCCGTGCTGCACGGGGGATTGCTTTCCATCGGACTCAATTGCGCGACCGGGCCGGAGTTCATGACGGATCATCTGGGGACCCTCGCGGCCATGGCTCCAGTGCGCATTTCCTGCCATCCGAACGCCGGGTTGCCGAATGAAGAGGGGCTTTATCTGGAGACACCCGAATCGCTCGCGGCGCAACTCGAACGCTTCGCCGAGCACGGCTGGCTGAACATCGTGGGGGGGCTGCGACACAACGCCCGAGCACATCCGTGGCATAGCGCAAATGGCCGAGGCGAAGCGGCCGCGGCGGCTCCCCGAGCCGGCCCGGAAATCGTGGTACGCCGGCCTGGAACTGGTGGAGGCGGAGGAGAGTATCCGGCCGTTGATCGTAGCCGAGCGCACCAACGTGATCGGCTCGCAACTTTTCAAGAAGCTCATCGCGGAAGAGAAGTGGGAAGAAGCCGCGGAGATCGGGCGGACGCAGGTGCGCAATGGCGCGCACGTGGTAGACGTTTGCCTTCAGAGTACCGAGCGCGACGAACTGGCAGACATACCGCCTTTTTATGAACAGCTGATCGCTAAGATCAAAGCGCCGCTGATGATCGACACCACGGATCCGCGGAGGCGCGAAGCAGTGATGGAAGCGCACCGGCCGGGCGGCGGCACTCTGGGCGAACCGGCCATGACGGAAGTACGCGATGCGGCTCAGGAGTTAGGACGCAAGATTCCCCGATCTGGGCGGGTGCGCACCGATATTCCGATCCGTGCCGCGCCGTATCTCGACCGCAGAGTGCGCGATGTGCCCATACTGGCGGAAGTGTGGAGTTACGTTAACCCGAACATGCTGTACGGGCGGCATCTGGGTTACAAAGGCAACTTTCCGAAAGATCTAGCAGAGCATCAGCCAAAGGCGCTGCAACTCTTCCATCGGATGGAGGAAGTCAAGGAGAAGGCCGCGCAATTCCTCAAGGTCAAGGCTGTGTGGCAGTTTTTCCCGGCCGAGCGTAGAGGCAATGCGATCGCGCTGTTTCGGCCCGGCGGGGCGGAACCGCTGCACACATTCTGCTTCGAACGGGAGCCACGCGGCAACGGGCTGTGTCTGAGCGACTATCTGCTCGATTGCGAAGGGGCAGCGCGCGATCACCTGGCGCTGTTCGTAGTTACGGCCGGTGCCGGTGTGCGTGAAAAGGCCGAGGAATTGAAAAGCACGGGAGAGTTTTTTCAGGCGCACGCGCTCCAGGCGCTCGCTTTGGAAACTGCCGAGGCATGCGCGGAATGGCTGCACCGGCGCATCAGCGCGCTGGTGTTTCATCACCCTGATTGCGCTTACTTCAGCGTGGAGGGAGACAGTCGCTGAGACTGACTCACGCTCCAGGCCGCGGCGCAACGCAGTCCCAACCCTTGGAAACTCGGGGCTGCGTGGCGGGGCCGCTTCCAAAGGCCCGCTTGCGGATCGCACGGAAGCGTGGGTCGGAACGCAGGCTATCGAGCTTGGGATCGACATCCATCAGGCAGAGGAGAGCGGAGTTCTCGTCGACTGCCCGGTTCAACTCGCCGATTGCTTCTTCGCGATTTCCGAGGGCGTCTAAAAGCAGCGCCATGTGATAGGCGTCGACGTACTCGGATTGGCGCGTCTGCTGCAGCCAGTGCAGAATTTGCCAAGCGTCGTCGAAGCGGCGCAATTCCGCTAGGCACTTGGCTTCCAGTGCGCGAATCCAGGTGGGGCCAGGATAGATTGTCCAGGCAAAGCGGTATTCGACCAGCGCCTCTTCGAAACGGCCGGAGTATTCCAGGGCTTGCGCATAAAACGCGCGGCTCAGGTGGAGGTAGGGGTGAAGATCGACAGCCTCTTTGCCCAATGCAACGGCGTCTTCGAATCGCCTCAGGCAGATGCGCAGCAGGGCTTGGGCGGCGGGGAAAACCGGCCATAGCCCCTGGGCATCCTGGGTCTTGGAAGTGAGCGCCAGGCCTTCTTCGAAGCGTCCCATGGAAACATAAAGCAGTGCCAGCGTTGCATTGATTTTGGCGGTGCGGGGGCGCTGGCGGCGCGCTTCCAGCAGCTCCGCTTCGGCCTCGGCAAAGCGGCGCTCGAAGACTTGCAGGCCCACGGCGCGGTCGCTGCGGAGCTCCGGCGTGAGGCCGCCAAGAGCAACGGCGCGCTCGTGCGCTTCGAGAAAGCGCGCGTACATTTCACGGGGCGGGCGCATACCGTAGGTGCCCAGCTTTAGGTACGATGCGGCAATGCCCTCATAGGCGCGGAAATCGGCGGCATCGAAGCCGGCGGCGCGTTCAAAGCAGCAAAGGGCCTTTTCCAGTCCTTCGCGGCTTTGGCGGTTCCAGAAATGCCAGCCCTTGCGAATCAGGTCGTCGGACTGGGGGACATCCAGCCGGTAGCCGAGCTTGGGGCGGTAGGAGATCCAGTGCCCGTGTTCGCCAAGCGCTTTTTTGACTTCGCCCACGGTGACCGCTACTGTGTGGCGGGAAACCACGTTACCGCGCCAGGCGGTGCGGATCATTTCCTGGTAATCCAGATAACGGCCTGTGTGTTCGAGCAGAGCGCGCAGGGCATGCACTGCCTGCGGCCGCAATTCCAATGGCGCGCCATCGCGCGTCAATAAATTTGCGCCTACGTCGAGGCAAAACGGCCCGAACGTGATTTGTTCCCCCACACGGCCCCCGGCTGCGCTCAAGCGTAGCTCAAATTCGAGTGGTCTGAGTTTATCACAAAAATCGGGACTGCCGATCGCCTCACCGACGCGGCAGCCCCGTTTGCGCTCTTATTGCATGTACAGCGGGTACGCGGGAGAGCAGAATTGCTGACCGCCCACGGCCGCACACAAAGTCAGTTGCGCCGTTTGAGGCGCAAGTCCAGCGGGAATGGCGAGGTTCACCTGTTGCACGCCGGTCAGTCCGGGCGCCGGGCCGGCATATTGGGGAACCAAGCCGGACTTAGTGCCAATCTGTGCCGTCACCGTAGCTCCAGTGGGAATACCCGTGGCGAAGATTTGCAGGATTGTTCCAGAGGCAGCCGGCGCCGATATCGAGTTCACGCTGTTGTCCTGGTTCAGAACGCCGTTACCGAAGATGGCGGGCCAGGCGGGAGCGAGTTGCACAGTGACCGGCGCGCTGCTTGTGCCATTTACGGTGACCACCAAATTGGCGGTGGTGTTGTTGGCCACAGCCGGTGGCACCTGCAGATTGATCTGGCTGGCGCTGGTGTAAATGAGCGTCGCGGGCAAGCCATCGAAGGTTACGGAGAGATTCGCTCCCACCATATTCGAGCCCTTCACAGTCGCGAGCGATCCGGCTACCAACGGCGTGGTTGCGAAGGTAGCCGCGTTGACTACGCTGCTGACAGTTACTGCGGAAGGTGGCGGCATGGCAATCCCGGACTGGACGACCAAGGTCACCGGAATAGTGGCATTACCGGCGAGCGGGCCGGCATCGATCACCACATTCGCCTGGTACGTGCCCGCAGCCAGTCCCTGCGCATTCGCAGTCACCGTAATCGTGGCGCCGTTGATGGTAGCAGGCTCATACAAAGACAACCAGCCCGTAGCGTTGCCCGCATAGTGGACCGTCGCGCTCCAGGCCATCTCGCCGCCGCCCGCGTTTTGCACGTAGATGTAGCCGTTCGGGCTGCTCCCTCCTGCGGAGGCAGTGAGATTAACCGGCAGGTCCACTACACTGAGCTTGGGGAAATACGGCGCTTGGCAATCGCCGATAATGCTGCAATCGGATGCCGGCTTTACGGACGAAAAGCGGGGCACCGGATCGGTCGCGGTGGCGGCAGTCACGTTGGAAACGGGCGCCAGTGAGATGCTCTCTTGAGCTACCGCCGGAGCGGTCACATGCGTAAGTCCCAGAAATGTGGGAAACTGAGCACTTTCGATGAGGGTTGAATTGGCGGCAACCACTTCATAAACCGCGTACCCCGAGCCGTTGGTAAGCGGCACTTGAGTCACGGAATTGAAGGTTACCGGGCTCGAGCCGGTGAGCGTGGGAAGCGGCGTCCCGCCCGCCCCGGTTGCATCGGCGCCCTGGACCAGCGCGAGCAGGAGCGCCCCGCTGCCGGGCGTATACTGGCCAGCGGCCTGCGGTTGGCCCAAATCGCCGCCCGCCGTGGGTGTGGCCGCGTCCGATCCAGCGACGTAGTTCGGGACATATAAAGTTGCGTTTGGCGGGAAACCGGAATAGGTCACCAGAAAGCGGGTCCCGTTGGTTTCCCCAGGGCCTTGCGGGGCGAACGCACCGCCGAAACCTTCTGTTACTCGCGTAGAAAAAAAGACCGTCCTGGCGGCGAAAAGGTCAGTCAAATCAAGATTCGCTGGAAGTTGGGAACCGGTGCAACTGACTCCCGAACTGTAGAGCGTGGCGTAAAGTCCGGGGGTAACATTCGCCACCGGTATCTGGGCTTGATTGATTTGGAGTGGCACGCTCAAACCAGCCAGTACCGGCACTGGCGAGCCAGCGGCCAACTGGTGAACATTTCCACGCACGTTGGCAAATCTCAGGCTGAAATTGCCGGACACGGGTACGGTAATGCTTACGCCATTGAACGCGATCGAATCACCGCTGACCATTCCTTCGATAGGCAGCGGAGTAAAACCGGTACCGTAATCAATAGAGAGTACGGCGTCGGTAGCCATACCATTGGAAGCGATCCGGTTGGTGATGCTGACCGGTAGAGTGAGTGTGTAATTGCCCGTAATCACAGCCCCGGGAGTAGGACTGGAACATTGCAGGAAAAGATCGCCCATCCGCTCAGTGAGGCCTTCCGAACGTACCGGGGCTGGTACGGCCGAGACTACACAGGTAGCGGAAGCGGGCTGTGATTGGGCATAAGCAGCACTACTAGTTAAAGCGGCGACGGCGACGAAAATTAAGAATCGTTCACCAGTCCGAATACGGGGTCCCATCGAGTCCGATTTTATCCGATCCGCTGCGCACGTCAAAAATGCCAGGCATATCCTGGTTGACGGCCTGCGTAGCGTCTTCCATAATCAGGCGCCATTGCTGGTTGGAGTTGGTCATCGGATCGGTGGGAATTTCCCTTAGGTAGCCTTCACTGACTAAGTCCTGCAAGCTTTGCGGGGCTTTTTGTTTATCGTAGGTATAGTTATCGATCACGGTGCGCAGCGTAAACAGGTTGTTTTTGAGCACGCTCTCTTTGGCGCGGATGATCGATTTCTGATATACGGGGATGGCCATGGAGATCAGCACGACAATGATCGCCATCACCACCATCAGTTCGATGAAGGTGAAACCCAAATTGCGGCCAAAGCTTCCGCTGGTTTTCCAGGAAAGCCTCCGGGCTTCTGGGTGGCGCAATCTGGCCAGCAACGGCCCTTCTGAGCCGCGGCCGTCAGGGAGCGGCCGCCGGGTCCCCGGCCTCACGCCGCTGAGCGCGCAAGCGCTCCTACCACTGCGAATACGGAGTGCCATCGGGGGCCTTTTCGTAGGTTTTGCTATAGACGTCGAATACGTTCTGTCCGCCCCAGCTGGTCGAATCGGGATCGTCCTGGTCGCTGCGCAAGCCCCAGTCGGTGGTGCCGGTGAACGGATCGCGCGGAATGCGGCGCAACAGGCGGATTTTCTGATCTTTGGCGCTATTGGCCACTTTCACGCCATCCACCAGCACCTGAAGAGATTCCGGGTATCCGTCGGTACCCTGCTTGATGGGGCCGAACACATTGGCGTCGGCCAGGTCTTTGTACTTGTCGATGGCATGGCGAATTTCGTCCAGAGAGTGGCGCAGCGCGCGCTCTCTCTCGGAACGTACGCGCGCCCGCGCCAGAGGCACCGCCATGGCAGTGAGAATCAGCATGATCGAGAAGGCTACGATCAACTCCACCAGCGTGAGGCCGCGCTGGTTCCGGCGGCCGGTCTTCTGGCTTCCAGCTCCTGGCCCGTGGCTCTGCAAAACGCCCATACTCCTATTTGACGTTTACAGTCACCTGCGGGCTACCGGCCAGGACCGGCTGGCCCTGCGTTCCTGTAATCGTCAGGTTCGGAACTGTGACACTGGTTACGCCGCGCCCTACCGCCTGGAAA
>DATGKM010000188.1:0-7543 GCA_035294665.1 Bryobacteraceae bacterium
CATGCGGCGTCCACGGCTGCACGTCATTTTCGACTGCCCGAACGACTGGGGATTCCGCGACCTGCTGCAATCGGCCGGAGCGGCCGAAGCGCGCGACCTGCACTCGTTGGCCCGGCCGACTTCGGTGCCCGACTTGTGGGTGCTGCCAAGCGGCCCTGGGGTGGACGGCGTTTCCAAATTATTTTATGGGCCGGCATTGAAAGCGGTGCTGGCGCGCTTCCGGCGTGAATTCGATCTGGTTTTAATCGATACGCCTCCCATGACGCTCTACTCGGATGCGCGAATTCTGGGACGCATGGCGGATGGCGCGGTGGTGGTGGTGCGGGCGAACCGCACCAACCGGGATACGCTGCGGAGTTGCTACAACATCCTGTCCGAAGACAGGACCCCGGTATTGGGAACCATTCTGAACGACTGCCGGCTGGGAGCTACGCAATACCGTTCCTACGGCGGTTACTACAAGTTTTACACCAACTCACAAAGAGCTGACTGACGCCGGGGTGGCGAATGGAGAAACTACAGTTCCTCAAATTGATCGAGGGCATTCTGGAATTGCAGCAAGGGAGCCTGAGAGGAACGGAGCGGTTGGCCGATTTCGAACAGTGGGATTCCATTGCGATTCTCGATTACATTGCCACGGTAGACCGGAAGTTCGGCGTGATTCTGAACGCGGATGAAATTGCGGGCTGCCAGACTTTCGACGATCTGTTTTCCAGGCTGAATGGGAACCTGGCGCACGTAGCAGCAAAAGTATGTTAACCACGGAACGGGCGAGCGCGGTAGATGTCCACATCCGCCAGGCCGCGTTTTCGGACTACGACCAGATTGCGGCGGTAATGGCGCGCAATGGTTTGACGCCCCGTCCGCGAGCGAGTTGGATCGCGCTTTGGAGGGGGAACCCGGCCTTCGATCCCGCGGCACAGGCGCCGGTGGCGTGGGTTCTGGAAGCAGAGAACCGGCTGGCGGGGTGCGTGGCCGGTGTGCCGCGCAACTATGTTTTCGGCGGAGAACGGATTCGCGCCATAGCGGAGTGCGATTGGGCCGTCGACAAGCGGTACCGGAGCTATGCGCTGGCGCTTTGGCAGCGGCTGGCGCGGCGGAACGATGTGGAACTGCTGCTGAGCACTACGGTGAGCGCGGCATCGGAACCGGCATACAGCGCCTACCACTGGTCACGCGCGCCAGTAGGCCAATGGGACCAGGCAGGCTTCTGGGTGACGGGCTATGGCGGCTTTCTGCGAAGCGCGCTGCGGCGCAGGGAAGTGCCTTTAGCCGCGGGACTAGCGTATCCGCTGGGGGCGGCGCTGTGGTGCCGTGACCGGTTGCTATACGACGGCGAGGACCGCTCGCTGACCATGGCGGCCCGGAAGATCTTCACGAGTCGCGATGCCGCGGCACGAAAAAAGCGGTGTGCGGTGGAGTGGCGGGCGGATTTCGATAGCGGCTTCGACCTCTTCTGGCAGGATTTGCAGCAGGAAAAGAAGGACGTGCTGCTGGCCGCGCGGGATGCCGCAACGCTCGCGTGGCATTACCAGCCCGGACAGGCACGGCAGAACGCGTGGATTGTTACGGCCTCGCAAGGCTCCCGTTTGCGGGCGTATGCGATTTTCGTGCGCCGGGATCAACAGCGCCTGGGGTTGCGGCGTATGCGGCTGGCGGACTTTCAGGCGCTGGAGGAGGGTGCCGAAGCCTTCCAGGCGATTCTCGATCGCGCCATCGCGCGGTGCAAGGCAGAGGGCATCCACATGCTGGAAGACGTGGGCTGCTTTTCGGACCGGTTGGGATTTCCGGCGCCGCATCGCCGCAAGCTGGAGGCGTGGGCGTTCTACTACAAAGCGCTATCCGCGGGCCTGATCGGCACACTCGCCGACCCGGCCCGGTGTGATCCCACGGCTTTCGAAGGAGACCTGAGTTTATAGGCAGTTTATGACGGCATCGATCGAGACGTACTATCACACGATCCGTTATTTGAAGCCGGTACAGTTGTATTCGCGGGTATTGCCGAAGCTGCCGCGACGCTTCGAGCGGGGCGCAGCCTCCCCGATGCGGCACGCGCGGGAGGACTGCTGGGTTGCGCCGTTGCGGCGGCCGAACCGCCGGACGGGCCGCTTTCGCTTCCGCTTTCTGAATACCGAATACGAGCCGAGGGGCTGGAACGATCCTTTCGCTACCCGGCTATGGCGTTATAACCTGCACTACTTCGAAGCGCCCGAACCTGGCCTGATTAGCCAGTGGATTGCGGAAAACCCGGTGGGAGAGGGGACCGGATGGGAACCGTATCCCACTTCATTGCGCATCGTGAACTGGATCAAGTGGCTATTTGAGAATGGCGCGGGCTATCCGGAGATCGAAAGCGCGGCCGCAGCGTCGCTGGCAGAACAGGCGCGGCACCTGCGGCGCAACCTGGAGTATAGGGTCTTAGCCAACCACCTGCTGGCGAACGCCAAGGCACTGGTTTTCGCCGGCGCGTTCTTCGACGGCCGCGAGGCCGGCGAGTGGCTGCGAACCGGCCTCGCGATTCTGCGGCGAGAACTGCCCGAACAGGTCCTGGCGGATGGCGCGCATTTCGAGCGCAGCCCGATGTATCACAGCCTGATGCTCGAAGACGTGCTCGATCTGCTGAACCTGGCACAAACTTACCCGGCCGCGATCGCCGCGGACACGGCCGGCATGTGGACGGAAACGGCCGGCCGCATGGCGGCATATCTCGAAGCAATGTGCCATCCCGATGGGCAGATCGCGTTTTTCAACGACGCCGCTTTTGCTATCGCGCCCCCTCCGGCAGCGCTGTTCGATTATGCGGCGCGCCTGGGAGTGAGGGCACAGCCGCGGGCGCTGACTTCAGGCTATTACCGCCTGGAAGCGGAAGACACTATGTGCATTTTCGACGCGGGGCCGATTGGCCCCGATTATCAGCCGGGCCACGCGCATGCGGACACACTCAGTTTCGAACTCTCGCACCGCCGGCGCCGGATCCTGGTGAACTCCGGGACCTCCACGTACGAACTCGGGCCGCAGCGGCAGTGGGAACGCTCCACGGCGGCGCACAATACGATTGCCATCGATGGCGCGGATCAAAGCGAAATGTGGAGTTCGTTCCGCTGCGGCCGGCGCGCGCGCGCCTTCGATGTACACATGGAACAGGCGCCGGCTTGGGCCCGGATCGCCGCCGCTCACGACGGGTATACGCGCCTGGCCGATCCGGTAATTCACCGGCGCTCGCTGCAGCTCGCGCCGGGGATGGTGGAGATCGAAGACCGCCTGGAAGGCAGCGGATTCCACCGGGCGGAAATCTCGTTTTACCTGCATCCGGCGATCGATGGGAACCAGGTCAATATCGATCTCGACAAGAAGTTCTGCCGCAGTGTGCAACACGCGGAATGGTACCCCGAATTCGGTCGCGCCGTGGAGAACAGGCGGGTAACCGGAGTCTGGGCGGGATACTGCCCGGTGACCTTCAAAACCCGGATTCTGCTGGAAGATCGAGCGTAGAAGCCGCCGATGCCGGAAACAGCCGCTAAACCGACACGCACGGACCGCGCCGCTAAAGGCTATGCGGTAAACGTGGCGCAGACCGTGTTGTACATGGTGCTGCAGGGGCTGCTGGCCCCGCTGGTTCTGAAGTACGCGGGGGTGGATACGCTGGGTGCGTATGGCGCCATCATGCAGGTGGTGGCGTGCTTTGCGGTTTTCGACAATGCGTTTTCCGTGACGCTGGCGCGCTACCTGGCCCGGCAGCACGGCGTGGAAGCCAGCCGGCAACAGTTTCAATCCGTATTTACTACCGGCCGCACCTGTCTGCTGCTTGGCAGCGCGGTATTGGCTGTTGCGGCCTTGATCGCCTCCGGCCCCCTGGTGGCGCTGCTGCGCCTCCCAGCAGCCATGGAGGCGGACGCCCGCCGGAGCCTCTACGTGCTGGCGGCGTGGTTCATTCTGCGCGTGCCGCTGGCCTCCTACGATGACGCGCTCATCGCCACACAGAATATGGCCACGGCGCACACGATCACCGGACTGCAAAACGCCGCGCGGGTGATCGGCTCGCTGACGGCGGTGCTGCTGGGTTTCGGTTTGGTCGGTATGATTGCCTCGGCGATTGCCGCCGATCTTGCGGCCGGCTCGCTGTACCGCCACTTCTTCTTCCGGATTTACCCCGACCGCGGGCCCGGTTGGGGCTTCCCCGATGCCGCGCTGCTCAAAACCATGTTCGCTTTCGCCGTGCATGCGTTTCTAATCCAGGTGGCCGCGCTACTGACATTCAATTCGAGCCAGCTGGTGGGGGGCTACGTGATGGGCGCGGTGGGCGTGAGCATCATTTATACCAACCAACTGCCGGCCAGCACGGCGCAGGCCCTGATTCTGCGGCTTTCCGACAGCGCCTCCCCGGCCATCAACGAGCTATACGGGCGGGGAGACATGGACGCCATCCGGCGGGCTTTCCTGCGTGTCCACCGGCTCACGTTGAACCTGGCTGTGCCGCTGGCGGCGGGGATCCTGCTGCTGAATCGCAGCCTGATTTCGCTGTGGGTCGGCCCCAAGCAATATGGCGGCGAACTGATGACCGCGGCTCTGGCCGCGTTGAGCATCGTGGTGGCGATTGAGCACGTCAATGTCGTTTTTTCGATGGCACTCGGCCACGAGAAGACGGTGACGCGTTTTGCGCTCGCGGAATCGATATGCGCGGTGGCGCTTTCCTGCGTGTTCGGAAAACTCTGGGGCGTGGGCGGAATTCCGCTGGCGGTGGCCATTTGCATCGTGCCGAAAACCGCGTATCTGATCCGTCTGCTGGGCCGCGACCTGCAGGGAGCGGTGTTCACGGCCATGCAGTACTTGCGGGAGTGCTTTATGCCCGCGGCCGCCGCTTCGCTCACGGCGTTCATAGCCGCTGCATGGCTTGCGCACGCCGCCGGCGCGGGCACATGGCTCACTGCGGCGGGTGCGGGCGCCCTATTTTGCGCGGTGTACGCCGGCGCGTCGTATGCGATCTGCTTCAGCCCGGACGAGCGCTTGCGCATGCGCCGCTATCTTGCGGTGCTCGCGCCGCAAGCCGGTTAAATGTTCGTGAACCCAGCCATCTCAGTTGTGATTCCGCTATACAACAAGCGGCAATACATCGGCCGCGCCCTGAGATCCCTGTTCTCCCAGACGTTCGCGGATTTTGAAGCGATCGTCGTGGATGACGGATCTACTGATGGCGGCGCCGCCGAGGTGGAGGTGTACCAGGCCGACCCGCGTTTGCGCATTATTCGCCAGCGCAATGCCGGGGGAGCCGCGGCGCGGAACCGCGGCATGCGGGAAAGCCGGTCCTCGCTCATCGCTTTTCTGGATGCCGACGATGAGTTTCTGCCCGGACATCTGGAAGCGCTTCATTCGCTCGCGCGGCAATATCCGCAGGCCGGTTTGCTGGTAACGGGCTATTATTCGGTGACGAACGGAGTGCGCCGCGCGCGGATCATGCAACACGAAGGTCCGCGGCTGTTCGAAGACTATTTCGCGGCGGGCTGCCGCCATGGCTACCTGGTGACGCCCTCCGGTTGCGCGGTGCGCCGTGAGACTTTGGCCGCAGTGGGAGGATTTCGGGAGGGTGTGCGGATCGGTGAAGACCTGGAATACTGGGCCCGGATCGCCCTCGAGTTTCCGGTGGCTTACGATCCGCGCCCGTCGGCGTTGTATTACATGGGAGTTCCCGGAAGCGCTATGTACGGCTTTCGCTGGGATCCGGGGACACCGGCGGTGGCGGACATGCTCACCGGCTGGCTTGCCGGGCACCGCGGCGACTCGCGGACGCGGTCGATTGTCGATTACTCGGCCTGGATTCTGCTGAATCACGTAGCTTCCGGAATCGCGGCCTCGCACCGGCGCGAAGCGCGAGCGGTGTTGCGTCATCCGCTGATTCGCCAATCGAGACTCAGGCGGCGGCGGGCGCAGCTTTGGCTGGCGGCCGTGTCGATACCGGACTGGGCTATGCGCCCGTACCTGGCGCTTCGGGAACAAATCGCGCATCGCAGAGCGGGGCTGCCGCTTGGAATTTTGGCAGAGCCGGCAGGGAACCTCAACGATCGCGCATGAGGCTATGAGCAGCTACGAGCCTCAGCGCCGGCGCATTTTGCAGGTCCTTCCGGTCATCGGATTTGCGGGTGCGGAACAGATGGCCGCCCACCTGGCCGCGGGTTTGGTGGCTGAGCACGAAGTGGCGGCCGTGGGTCTGTATGAATCCGTGGACAGCCCGACCGAAACGGTGATGCGCAAGGCCGGCGTGCGCATTTGGTTTCTAGGAAAGCGCCCGGGTTTCGATCCGCGCATGTACGCGCAGCTGGCGAGAGTGCTGCGCGAGTTTTGCCCGCACCTCGTGCATACGCATCTTTCCGTGCTGCGCTATCTGCTGCCCAGCCTCATCGCGCGGCGGGAGATCGTCGCGATCCACACGCTTCACAGCCTGGCGCCGCGCGAAACCGACCGGTTGGGCCGCATGGTCCGCCGCGTGGCGCTCGGCCGCTGCGTGATTCCTGTGGCGGTTTCCCGCGCGGTGGCGCGCAGCGTCGTGGAGCTCTACGGCGGCGCAGAGCCGGTCACTATTCCGAACGGTATTCCGGTGTGCAATTTCCGCTTCGACGCCTCTGCCCGCCGGGAGTGGAGAGCAGCCCAAGGTTTTGAGCAGGACGCCTTCCTGTTCCTGGCCACCGGCCGCCTGGAGGTGCCGAAAAGCCCGGTACGGTTGCTGCGCGCGTTCGCGGAGCTGGTCCGCGAGCGGTGCTATTTGCTTTTCGCCGGCGATGGGCCCTTGCGTCCAACGGTGGAGGAAGAGATCCGCCGGTTGACACTCGAGAACCGTGTGCGCCTGCTCGGCCGCCGCGGCGATGTGCCCGAATGCCTCTCAGCGGTTGATGCGTTCGTGTTGTGCTCCGATTGGGAAGGCAATCCGCTCGGCCTCATGGAGGCAATGGCCTGCGGTCTTCCGGTAATTGCGACATCGGTGGGCGGAGTGCCCGAACTTGTACAAGACCGGCGTCATGGCCTGCTCGTGGAGGCCGGCGATGCTGCCGCGCTCACTTCGGCTATGCGGGCTGTTTTGGATTCGGCCGAATTGCGCCGCGCGCTGGGCGAAGCCGCCCGCCGCCGCGCGCGAGCGGAGTTCACTGTGGACCGGATGGTGGAATCCTATTCCAGGCTGTATCGAACTGTGCTGGTGGGACAAGCTTCCGACTTTCAAACCGTGCCGGCATGAAACTCCTCTATGTCACCGCCGAGATGCCGTATGGCTCGGGCGAGGTATTTATCATCGAGGAAATTCGCGAACTGCTGCGGCGCGGTCATGACGTGCGGGTTGTGCCGCGCTCGCCGGGCGCCATGGCGCCGCATGCTCCAGATCTGATGCCAGCAACGATCCGCGAGCCTCTTGTTTCGAAAGCTGTGTGGAAGGCGGCCGCGCCGCAACTGCCTCGCAGGCTCCGCTCCATCAGCCGCGTGCTGCGCGGCGGCGCCCGGGATTCCTGGAAGAACGCGGCGGTGGTTCCCAAGGCGCTATGGCTGGCGCGCCTCGCGGCTG
>DATGKM010000189.1:0-56373 GCA_035294665.1 Bryobacteraceae bacterium
TTGCTTGAGATCGGCTTCGAGCGCATTGATCAGGCCGGGTAAGGCACGATATCCATCGATACGGCGGAACTGCTTCTCGGCAACGACGAGCCCGGAACCGACCCACCGTTCGATTTGATTGCCAGGCCGCCATCGCTTCACATTGCGGCAAACTACGCGGACAATCGAGAATGCCGACTCAATGACGTTGGTACTGCGTAACGTCTTCAGAGTTGCAGCGGAACTTTCAAACGGTGCGGCGTCAGCGTTTCTTCCAGGCCCTCCTTCAGACTACGGGCCGCGCTCGGGTTGATGTGGTTGAGTTCGTCCTGGATGCGCAGCCAGGCCGCCTTTGCCTCCTTGATGCCCAACGCAGTTACCAAGTGTTGCTGCTTGACCTCCACGCCGTCCAGCAGCAGAGCGCACAGGCGTAATTTCGACAGATCTCTTTTACGTCCGCGCGCTCGCGGCCGTGGAGCCGCGCCTGCAGCAGAAATTGGCCTACGCCATTTCGCAGTTTCTGGGCGATCTCCGCCAACGGCAGGATCATTTGAATCGCGCCATGATCGTTCAGCAGATGGAAGCGGAACTTCTCGATGGCTCTTCGTTCATCGATTTGATAGGCTTTCTTCATCGGACGGCTCTCCCTGGATTGAGCAAATTGTCCAGACCATATCACAGGCCTGGATTGGAGAGCCGTCACTCCTAAATTTCAAATCTCAACGATTTTCCGGACATCCTCGTTGTAATTCGCGTTTCCGGCCTGGCTGGCGGTGATGGAGCACGTGCCCGCGCCTACGATGGTGACCAGTGAACCCGAGACCGTACAGACCGTGAGAGTTGTGGAAGTGAAAAGTCACTGGCAGCCCGGAGCTGGCCGTGGCCGTGATCGTGAAGGGCATGACACCGAAAGTCTGATTGGTCGGCGGATGAAGAGCGGTAAGGGGTATCGATCCTGCCGCGAAGGTGCTGGAAGCCGGGGTGAAGCCGCCCGAACCGTTGCCTAACAGAGCTGTTATGCCCCCACCTTGATTCGCGACCGGATGGCCATCGCTGGCGTAAAAGGTGAGAGAAGGCGGATTGGTTGTGAGGCCGGGGGCGCTGTTGAGCAGCACGGTTACAGTGTTGTTGAAGGAGTTTCCAATTGCGAGGTCCCGATAGCCATCACCGTTGAAGTCCGCCACCGCTACGGAATAAGGATTCCGCCCCACCGTGAATGGGCTGAAGAACCCGCGGGCCAGGCGGCTCGCATCGGTTACTTGCTTAGACCTTGGATGTAAATGGCGTGGTAACCGTTTGCAGAGGCTTCGGTGCCGTTGACTTCGACGATATGGCCCATGTGCTCGACGGCCATGGCGGTGAGACTGACGCCGCCATCGCGCCGCGGATCGTGCTCTTCGGCCATCAGCATGTAGAGCGAACCATCTTTGGTTAGGAGGCCCACGGGGTTGCCATTCTGGACGCATTTCTGGCCGCAGGAGCGGTGCTTTTCGCCGTGCTTGCCGACTTGCAGGTAGCACGAAAAATCGACGATTTCGCCAACCATGGTCACCGGTTTGCCGGGTTGCGGCTTGCTGTTGACACCAGCCGAGACGGTGGTGCTGGACCACGGCTCCGTGGGCTTGGTCCCGATGGTTGCCATGGGCTTATCGTAAGAGCCGTTTTCGACGGTCATTTCGGGATGAAGAATGCCCGAGTTTTTCGCGGCCCAGGCCGCCAGAGAGAGTACTGCCGCTGCGAGTAAGAGAGTGGTGCTGCGTTTCGTCATGTGTGCCTCCCGGTGGGTTTCTCCAGAGGGTAGCACAACGGGGATCGGAAATCAGGGGGACAGGAATGGGACTGGAAACTGGGAAAGCGTTATAATTCCGGGGATATGCGGATCTGGCTGGTGCTATTGGCGGCGTGCGCGCCGGCTTTTGCGCAGGTGGATTTCACGGGCGAATGGGCGCCCTTCTATCATGAGGACGGCGTGGAACGGGGGCCGGGCGACGAAATCGGCGACTATACAGAGCTTCCGATTAACGAGGCCGCGCGCATGCGGGCCGACAGCTACGATCCGGATCGCATTTCCGTGGAGCAGGAATACCAGTGCCGGCCGCACTCTCCGGATTATGGGTTTCGCAGCCTGGGGAATGTGCGCATCTGGCGGGAGATCGATCCGGCGACGCAGCGGGTGATTGCCTTCCACACGCATACCTTGGCGTGGGACAGCGAGCGGACCATTTATCTGGATAACCGGCCGCATCCGCCCGATTATGCAGCGCACACCTGGCAGGGATTTTCGACGGCGGTATGGAACGGCGACATGCTGACTGTGACCACGACCCATCTGAAAGAGAACTACCTGCGGCGCAACGCGCTGCCGCGCAGCGACCGGGCGATCGTGACCGAGCATTGGATCCGGCATGGAGACATTTTGACGATTGTCACGATTACCGAAGATCCGGTGTTTCTGGAAGAGCCGCTGGTGCGCAGCACGAACTGGTATCTCGATCCGGGCCAGCATATTGGCGTGTTCGGATGCGAATATGCCCCGGAGGTGCCGCGGCCGGAAGGCACGGTGCCGCACTTCCTGCCGGGGAAGAATCCGTTCCTGCACGAATTCGCCGATCATTACGGATTGCCTTTCGAGGCTACGCGGGGCGGGAAGGAAACGCTGTATCCGGAATACCAGGAGAAGCTAAAGGCTTACAAGCCGCCGGACCATTGCGAACGGTATTGCCGCTGTTTAGGGATCTACGAATGCAACGTGAACTCGCGCTGATGAATGCTAGCCGCCGCGCCGCGCGCGGTTGGCGGGCTAAAGCCTGCCCCACCATCGCGCTGACGATTGGGTTCGTTTCGGCGGCAGCCGGAGGCCTTGGACAGACGGGCGCCAGTGCCCCGGAGGCCGGGCCGGATGGGATCGGCGTGCTGAAGGTGCAGGGCAACGTGTACCTGCTGGTGGGGGCGGGAGCGAATATCGCGGCGCAGGTGGGGAGCGACGGAATCCTGGTGGTGGATACAGGAACAGAAGCTTCGGCGCAGAAGGCGGCCGCGGCGCTGCGCCGGCTTTCTCCCAAACCGGTTGGGTGGGTGGTGGATACCAGCGGCGACGCGGACCACACCGGCGGGAATGCGGCGCTGCCGCAGGCGCTCGGCGGGGCGGGAGCGCGGCCGCGGGTGGTGGCGCACGAAAACGTGCTCAACCGGATGAGCGCGGCGGGTGGAAAGGTTCCGGACGCGCTTTGGCCGAACGATGAGTACTTCGAGCCCACGAAAGATTTTTCCTTCAACGGGGAGGCCGTGGTGGTGTATCACGTTCCCAAGGCGCACACCGATGGCGACAGCATCGTGCATTTCCGGCGTTCGGACGTGCTGGCTACCGGCGACGTCTTCACGCCGGGGAAGTATCCGGTGATCGACGTGGAGCGCGGCGGCACGATTCAGGGACTGATCGACGCGGTGAATCTGATACTGCGAATTACGGTGCCGCTCAAATACCAGGAAGCCGGGACGTACGTGATCCCGGGGCATGGGCGGCTCTGCGATGAAGCAGACGTGGCGGAATTCCGGGACATGGTGACGATCGTCCGCGACCGGGTGCGCGATTTGAAGTCGCAGGGGATGACGCTGGAGGCGGTGAAGGCCGCGCGGCCCACGCGGGATTACGACACCGAATACGACGCCGCGGCAGGCGACGCTTTTGTGGAAGCGATTTACAAGACTTTGGACGGGAAGAAATGAGGAGCGCCCGGATTTTGCTGGGGCTGGCTGCGGCGTGTGCCGCTTTCCACCCGATGGCGCGGGCACAGCGGGGCGGAACTGAGCAAACAAAGCCAATTTCGGCGCGCGAGGCGGCGCGGGCGGATTTCACCGGCTATTGGGTTTCGGTGATTTCGGAAGACTGGCGGTGGCGGATGGTGACTCCGGCGCGGGGGGATTTCGCCAGCATTCCGTTTACGCCGGAAGGCAAGCGCGTGGGGGAAGCATGGGACCCGGCAAAGGATGAGGCGTCGGGCGATGTGTGCAAGGCATACGGAGCGGCGGCCATCATGCGGCTGCCCGGCCGGGTGCATATTACGTGGCAGGACGACTCCACGTTAAAGATCGAAACCGATACGGGGATGCAGACGCGCCTGCTGCATTTTTTGCCGGCAGGCGGCGAGGCGCCGAAGAATTTGCCGGCTTCGCGGCAGGGGTACACGGTGGCGGAATGGGAAGGGCCGGTCCGCGGATTCGGACTGCCGCGCGCCGGGCTGGGGGCCACGCGCGAAGGCACGAAAAGCAAAGCCATCGAAGCGGAGACCACGCACCTGCTTCCGGGCTACCTGCGCAAGAACGGCTTTCCGGTGAGCGGGAACGCCGTGGTGAAGGAATACTTCGATCTGGTGACGGAGCGCAGCGGGCAGCCGTGGTTCGTGGTGACGACGATTGTGGAAGACCCGGTTTATCTGCAGGAGCCGTTCGTGACGAGCTCGAATTTCAAGAAGCAGGCGGATGCGGCGGGGTGGAATCCGCGGCCTTGCTCGGCGCGATGATATCACAGGAGGCGCGGAGACGCGGAGAAAGACAAAAGCGCAGAGTGGGCAGAGAGCGCGAAGCCAGAATGCCTGCCGGCGGGGGACACTGCGGGATTGAGATCGGGAAGGTTTTCGGGTAAAGCGGACGGGAGGGGTTGCCTCCCGCCCACCGGTGAGAACTCAGGATCGTAGAGGTTACCCGGCCGCACTTGCTGGCGCGAAACGCCGCCGAAGCGTCCGGCTGCCCATCCATCCGACCGGATTTCCCGCACTACCACGACTTCTTTTCGGACATCGATGCCCGCCCGCGCCGCCGCAAGGCCCTACTACCCGGCGGCGGCGCGGAACACCAAATTTGGGAAGACTCGCTGGCCAGCGAACTTTGTTTCCCATGCTCAGTGTAAGCGGCCGGGCGCCGCGGGTTTTGCGCGTGGGAGTGGAAGTGATTGAAAAACCGGGTAAATATAAATTCGGATTTGATGGCACCGTCGAGGATGCGCGGCGCGCAGTCTGGAGGAGATCGCATCCACCTTCAAATGGCACAAGGGACGGCGCGGTAAACTGCCGCGTCGCCGCCCTGCCCGCCACCGGCCCGCCGCCTCCCGTTAAAATAGGGACGGTGTACCCTCCCTTCCGTTCCTATGTAGTCGTTTCCCGCGGACAGATTGCGCGCAATTACCGCGACGTGTGTTCGGTCGCCGGCCCCGGCGTGGAAGTCATCGGCGTGGTGAAAGCGGATGCTTACGGGCATGGCGCGCTGGAGGTCTCGCGCGTGCTGCTGGCGGAAGGCGCGCGCTGGCTGGCGGTGAGTTCGGTCGAAGAAGGGGCAAACCTGCGCTGCGGCGGGATTCGCGACGCGCGTATTCTGGTGATGGGCGGCTATCTCGAATACGAATTGGGGGCTTTGGTGGAGTACGATCTGACGCCCGTGGTCCACTCGCTCGCGCAGATGCGCGATCTGGACCGGCTGGCGCAGGCCAGGGAAAAGACCATTCCGTTCCATCTGAAAATCGATTCGGGTATGGGCCGGCTCGGCACACGGGCGGACGGCAGGCAGATTCTGGCCGGCCTTGCGGACTTGCGGGGCGCTCAACTCGAAGGGCTGATGACTCATTTCGCTTCCGCGGCCGATTACACCACCACTCAAACGGACGACCAGATCCGGTACTTCCGCCAGATCTGCGCGGATCTGAAAGCGGCGGGGGTGAACGCACTACGGCTACATACGTCCAGCACGAACGCCATCAGCTACGGACGGAAGGAAGGCAACATGGTGCGCGCGGGGCACGCGCTCTATGGCTACGTGTCTCCGGCGCGCGGCGAAGCGCCGCGGCAGTTGCTGCACGTGAAGCCGGCGCTGACGTGGAAGGCAAAGCTGGTCGAGGTGAAAGATATTCCGGAAGGCGCGCTGGTGGGCTACGGCGGAACCTTCCGCGCGCCCAAGCCCATGCGCATCGGCATCCTGGGAGTGGGCTACGCGGATGGCATGTTCCACCGGCTGTCGAACCGCGGAAAGGTGATCGCGGACGGCAAGCTGACGCCGATCCTCGGCACCATTTCGATGGACTTGACAACGATCGATCTGAGCCACACCACGGCGCTCGGGCCGGGAAATGAAGTGACCCTGCTCGGGACCGAAGGCGACACCCGCCTGGACGCACAACAGATCGCGCGCGTCGCGGGAACGATTTCGTATAACATTCTGTGCAGCATCAGCGCGCGGGTAAAGCGCGTGTACGAGTAGGATTCAGCCGGCACCATTCAGGAAACCCGGATTCGCACCAGCAGCATTGCTCCCGCGTACTCCGCCGGAGTCAGCGCACGCTTCCCTCTGCCCGGCCACGGATCGCGGACCGTCGCGCCGACTACTGTGCCCGCGCCGTAAACATTGGGCACGCCCTGGTATGTGATCGCGGTCAACACCATGGCATGGGCCAGCGATCCGAGAATGAGCGGAAAATCGTTCGCCAGGTCCTGCGCGGCGGTCACCGCATTGGCGGAAAAGACGTCGCCCCTCACCTGGAAGTTGTCGCCGTTTTTGTCCGTCCACGGGCGATTGAGGTCCTGCACGATCTGGTATGGCTGCCCTGGTACGTTCGCGACCTGACCCCAGGTTTGCCGCACAATTTCCGCCTGCGGAACGCGGTGGCCGTAATAGGCGAATACCATTTCCAGGCACGCCGCCCAGCACCACTCGCTCTGGCGCTGCGGAACATACACACTGTCCATGCGCGCAGAGTCGATTCCAGCCTGGCAGGTACGCACTCCGAAGGGGCTGTCCGCGCAGTGAACCTCCGCCCCCAGGCGCGCGCTCCAAGCGCAGGCGCCCGCCGCCGATGCCAGACTCTTCAGTACCGTTCGCCGATCCATATCGCTCTCGCCTCCTCACTCTGTAAGGCGAGATTTCCGGGCAAATGGGGACACGGCGCTTACGCCGGCAGCGGCTTATCTTTCGTCTCGATCGCGAACGGCAGCAACAGCAGGGCGACCGCGAATGCCGCCGCGGTCATGGCCACGGGAATACCCAGCGTGCCGTAATGCCGGATTCCGGCGCCTACCAGGTACGTGAGTCCGGCGCCGGCAAAGCGGCCGATGTTCGTCGTAAACGCAAAGGCGCTCACCCGGCATTCCGTGCCGTATTGTTCCGGCAGCCAGAACGAATACACCGCGAAATTCGCGCCTCCCAGGCCCAGGAAGAAAGTGCCCACCATGAACCAGGCCAGCGCGTTCCGCGGCATATAGAAGATGTAGCCGAAAGTGAGCGGGACGAAGACCAGCATCAGCGCGAAGAAAACCGCCAGCGTGGAGCGGCGGTCGCAACCGCGCGCGAGCGGCGGCGTCGCCGCCGCGCCGATAATGGTCCCGATGCCCAGCAGCGCCGTGGCCCAAGAGGCGAGGCGCGCCGCTTCGGCCGCCGTGGTTCCCGCCTTGTCCGCCAGATAGGTCACCGCCGAAGGCACATAGGACGAGCCGGCCCACAGGCCCACGATGGAGGCAATCAGATAAATCGAATTCAGAATCGTGCGCCGCCGGTACTGCCCGGAAAACACGCGTACGAACGCCTGCGGCATGGTCAATTGTTTGCCGAGCTTGGCCTGCTGCCAGCGTTCCGGCTCGTGCAAGCGGTTATAGAGGAACGCCACCAGAAGCGCGGGCGCCAGCCCCACCACGAACATCCACCGCCAGCCGAACTGGCTCCCAATGAAATAATTGGCCAGCGCGGCCAGCAGCAGGCCGAAATAATAGCCGGTGTGCATCATGCAGGCGCCCCAGGTGCGGCGCTGCTCCGGCCACGCCTCCTGCACGAGCGATGCCCCAATAGACCATTCGCCGCCGATGCCCACGCCGGCCAAAAAGCGGAACAGCGCCAGCGTCCAGACGTTCCGCGAAAGGGCCGCCAGGAACGTAAACACCGAGAACCAGAGAATGGTGAGCATCAGGGTGCGGGCGCGGCCGAACCGGTCCGCCACCGGGCCCCAGACCAGCGCCGTGCCCCAGCCGATCATGAAAAGCGCGAACAGAATGCCGCTATAGATTCCCACATTGCCCGTGGTCGCGGGAATGCCGGATTTCGGCAGCACCTCGCGCAGCGCCGGGACCAGCACCAGCGAGAGGATGAACGAATCCATGCCATCCATCGTCCATCCGCCCCAGGCGGCCCAAAAAGCGCGCTTCTGCTCGCGGTTGAGCTGGCGAGGCGCGGCGGTCTCGAGCGGCGCGGCTGCGGCAGCGGTTTTTTTCATTCTGCCCCCTCCGGCAGCCGGAAAGCCACCACGGTTTCCTGCGCGGTCACCACTACGTACTGCTTCCCGTCTTTGCCCAGATAGGCGATCGGATTGGCGAAAGCGTTGCCGGGCAGCTTGGTTTCCCAGAGCAGCTTACCGGTCTTCGAATCGTAGGCGTGGAAGCGCTGGTCGTCGGTCGCTCCGATGAACAGTAACCCGCTCGCGGTAGCCACCGAGCCGCCAATGTTATACGACCCGGTATGGAACACACCGATCTTTTCGAGCGATTCCACCCGGCCGAACGGCACGCGCCACGCTACCTCCGCCGTATTTACATTAATGGCGAACAACTCTCCCCACGGCGGCGATTGGCATGGCCAGCCCGTGGCCGGATTGATCATCGCCCCAACGTTGCGCCGCACGAAGGGCATCTGGCTGGCGTCGCCCGCTCCCGAGATCTTCCCCTTGGGCCGTTCTTTGGCCGGAACCTGCGCCACCATTTTCTGCACGGCGCCGCGGTCGTGCGAGTTGATGAAGTAGTAACCCAGCTTCGGATCGTAGCTTCCTCCGCCCCAGTTGAACCCGCCGTCGGGGCCGGGAAAGACTACCGTGTCGGTCAGGCGCACGGGCGCGAAAGGCCCGTCGTTCTGCGCGTTTTTGAAGAGGTCCTCGCAATATTTCGCCTGCTCCGGAGTGAACCGCGCAATCTCGTTCTTGTTCCAGGTCATTCGCGCCAGCGGTGGCGGCTTCAGCGGGAACGGCTGGGTGGGCGAATACCATTCCCCCGGTACATCGCCTTTCGCAACCGGGCGTTCCTCCATGCCGAAGATCGCTTTGCCGGTGCGGCGATCGAGGATAAAGATCAGGCCGGTCTTGCCCGCCTGAATCAGCGCTGGAATCTTCTGGCCATCCTTCACTACATCGATCAGCGTTGGCTGCGGCGGCAGGTCCGTGTCCCAAAGGTCATGATGGACCGTCTGCAGGTACCACTTCATCTTGCCCGTCATGGCGTCCACCGCCACCAGCGAATTGCCGAACAGGTTCGCGCCAGGGCGGTCGCCGCCGTAGCGATCGTCGCTCGGGCCGCCGATTGGCATCAGCAGGGTGCCGGTCTGGGCGTCGACGGTGAACGTGTTCCATACGTTGACACCCGAGCGGTTTTTCCATCCATCGTTCAACCACGTTTCGTGGCCGGGTTCCCCCGGTTGCGGAACGGTGTGAAAGTCCCACACCAGTTTGCCCGTGCCCGCGTCCCAGGCGCGCACGTCGCCGCGGCCGCCATAGGAGCCGTAATCCTGCAGGTGCGAGCCGGTGAATACCAGGTTCTTGTAAACCGCCGGGGCGCCGTTCAACCCATAGGGAGCATTTTGCAGCGCCTCATCCTTCATTCCGGGTTTCAGGTCCAGTTCTCCTTCTTTGGCGAAACCCGGCACTAACTTGCCCGTGCGCGCATTCACCGCGATCAGGAAGCCGTCCTCGGTCCCGAAGAAGATGGTGGGCGGACTATTGCGGTTGCCTGCCCAGTAAGCCAGGCCGCGCGAGGTGCGCGGGGCATGCTGGTGCTCCAATTTCCAGACCACTTTTCCGGTCTCAGGCTCCACCGCCACCAGGCTTTGATACGGCGTGGCGAAGTAGAGCAGGCCGTTGACCATCAGAGGCGTGGTGCTCGAAATTCGCTTGGCCCCGGTCTCCGTGTCCGGCCTGGTATTGAACGTCCACGCCACGGCTAGCTTGGAAACATTGCCGGGATTGATCTGCTTCAAGGGCGAGTAGCGCTGCGCTCCGGCGTCGCGGCCATACGCCGGCCAATCGTTCTGCGCCCGAGCCGGCGGCGCAGCGGCAGCCAGCACCATACTCAAACCGGTCAGCGCGGTTCGGATTCGCATCGTCCCTCCCAGGCAGCGCCTATTATATAGCCCGCGAACGCGGAAATGCCGCCCCCGTGATATCCTTTTATCCTTGCGCCATGGGAACCGCCCGGCCTCTTCCGCGAATCTGCATCGCACTCGGTTTGCCCGATGTTTCCGCGCTCCTCGATCACGCCCGCCGGGAGGCCGCCGCGGGAGAAACGTTTCTGGAATTCCGCCTGGATTTTCTGGACAATCCTTGCGCGGGCGCGCAGGCCATCGGCGGCTTTTTGGAGCAATTCCCGGACTGCCTGGTCCTGGCCACCTGCCGCCGTCACCAGAACCACGGCAAGTTCAACGGCAGCATCGAACAGCAATTCGCCATCCTGGATGAGGCCGTACGCCACGGAGCTTCCGCCATCGATGTGGAAATCGAAACCGCCGAAATGGCGCCCTCCCGGCTCCGCGAGTTCCACGGCAAAGCGCAGGTAATCGTCTCGTATCACAATTTCGACGCCACGCCGCCGATGGAGCCGGTGGTGAATCGCATGCTCCGCATCCCGGCGGACGCTTATAAAGTTGTGACCACCGCGCGCAAGCCTTCCGATAATGTGCGCGTGCTGACGGCGGCCAAAGCGCTTCCCCGCCAGCGCATGATCGTGCTGGCAATGGGGGAACTGGGATTTCCGACCCGCGTTCTGTCTCCCGTCTTCGGCGGAATTTTCAGCTATGCGGCTCCGCTTTACGCCGAAGGCACCGCCGCCGGGCAAGTCAGCGCGAAGTATCTGCGCCACCTCTACCGGATCGAGAAACTCACTCGCGCGGCGAAGATCTACGGCGTGATCGCCGATCCGGTGCGCCACTCCATCTCTCCCGCCGTCCACAACCGCGCCTTCCAGGCCCGCCGCATCGATTCCGTCTATCTGCCCTTTCTGGTGTCGCCGGCGCATCTGCGCGATTTCTTTGCGATGGCTGAAAAGATGCCGCTGGCCGGTTTCAGTGTGACCCTCCCGCACAAACAAAAAATTTTGCGCTACCTGGATGCGGTCGATCCCCTGGCGCGGCGCATCGGCGCGGTCAACACCGTGTGGCGCAAAAGCGGGAAATGGCGCGGCGCCAATACCGATGCCATGGGAGTGATCGAACCGCTGGGCCACATGCTTCGCCTGGCGAACGCTTCCGTGCTGATCGTCGGCAATGGAGGCGCGGCCCGCGGCGCCGCCTGCGCCCTTGCCGATGCGGGCGCGAAGATCTCCATTGTGGGCCGCAACGCGGATCGCGTGCGGGCTCTGGCCAAAGTGTGCAACGGCGAGCCGCTGCTGCGCGAACAGTTGCCTGGCCGCCGCTTTGACGCCCTCATCCACGCGACCCCCCTCGGCATGTACCCCAATGTCCACGAATGCTTCTTCAACGGATCGATTCCCGCCGACATCGTTTTCGACATGGTGTACAACCCGCTCGAAACGGAGTTGATCAAGCGCGCCCGCGCCGAAAACAAAAAGGTGGTTCCGGGCCTCGAAATGTTTATCGAGCAAGCCGTGCGCCAGTTCGAAATCTGGACTGGCGAGCAGGCCCCGCGCGCCGCCATGCTCAAAGCCGCCGGGGAAGCGCTCGAGCAGAAGAACGAAGCGCAGAAAATGGAAGCCCAACGCAACGGGACGGCGAAAAACGGAGTGCTGGCGCGATGAAGCTCTCCCGCCGCGAACTGGCCGGCGCCGCGCTCGGGGCCTTTGCCGCGCGCGCGCAAACCCCGGCCCCCAGTACGCAGCAGCCGGCCCCGCTTTCCCCCGAAGCCGAATTGCAGGCTGCTAAACTCCAAGTGCAGGCGAACAGCCAGGCGCTTGCCCAATTCGAAATTCCCATGGCCACCGAGCCGGCAGTTACATTTCAGGCCTGACTTCACCGCGGGCGATAGCCTCTCAATGGCCGAATTCCCTCACGACCTCTTCTTTGCCACCATTCCGGAACTCAACCGGCTGCTGCTCACCAAGCGGATCTCCGCCGTCGAACTGGCGCGCGCCTTCGCCCGGAGGCTGGAATCGTTGGGCCCGCGTTACAACGCCCTGGCTCTGCTGCTCGAACCGGAAGCCATCCGCGCCGCCAAAGCGGCGGAATCCGACCTGAAACGCGAACGCACGCGCGGCCCGCTGCAGGGCATTCCCTATGGCGTCAAAGACCTGCTCAGCTACGCCGGCCAGCCCACCACCTGGGGCGCCAAGCCCTATGCCGCGCAAGTCTTCGATCACAACGCCGCCGTCATCGACAAGCTGGCGGCCGTGGGCGCGGTGCTGGTAGGCAAGCTTTCGACCGTCGAATTAGCGGGCGGCGGCGGTTACCGCTTCGCCACTGCTTCTTTGCAAGGCCCGGGGCTTAACCCGTGGGACACCGCGCGCTGGTCGGGCGGCTCCTCGAGCGGTCCCGCGGCCGCCGTGGCCGCCGGCCTCGTCCCCTTCGCCATCGGAACCGAAACCTCCGGCTCTATCGTCACTCCCGCCTCCTATTGCGGCGTCACTGCCCTGCGCCCCACTTACGGCCTGGTCAGCCGATTCGGCGCGATGGCGCTCTCCTGGACGCTGGATAAACTTGGCCCGTTCGCCCGTTCCGCCGAAGATTGCGGCCTCATCCTCCAGACCATCGCGGGCAAAGACAACCGCGACCCCGGTTCCGCCCGCAAAAGCTTCTACTACGTTCCGCAATACGCCCGCCCCCTGGCGGACCTGCGCGCCGCCTACGCGCCCGTCGATTTCGCCGAATGGGCCGATCCCGCCGCCCGCCCCGCCTTCGAAGCAGCCCTCGCGACCCTCAAAGAGACCGGTCTCCAGCTCACCGAAACCAGGCTGCCGGACTTTCCTTATGGCCCGGTCATCTCCGCGGTAATCGGCGCCGAAGAAGCTTCCATTTTCGAAACCTTCATCCGCTCCGGCCAGGTGGATCAGCTCGCCGATCCGGAACAGAAGGCCGGCCTGAAAGCCAATCTCGAAATCCCCGCCTTGGATTATCTGAAGGCCATGCGCATCCGCCGCCTGATTCAAGATGCGTTCCGTCAATTGTTCGTGGATGTGGATGTGCTCATCGCGCCCGGCCGATACGAAGTAGCCACCCCCATCGCGCAATCGCTCGATCTGGACACGCGGCCTCTTCCCCTCCCGAAGGACCCCGGTATGACGCGGCTCATTCCCGCCGGCAATCTCGCGGGCCTCCCCGCGCTGGTCTTGCCTTGCGGCTTTGCCAACGGCCTGCCGGTCGCGCTGCAGCTCGTCGGCCCGCCCTTTTCCGAAAACGACCTGCTGGCCATCGGCCGCGCTTTTCAGGAGCGCACCGGCTGGCACCGCCGCCGCCCGCCCGGAACCTAAACTGGGTGTGCCGCGCGCCCGAGGCCGCATTCCTTGTGGACCGCGCGCACGGCCTTTTCCAAGCCGTCGCGCCGCACCACGATGGCGATCGTCAACTCACTCGATCCCTGCGCGATGGCGATGATATTCACCTCCTCGCGCGAGATCGCCGTGAAAATGCGGCCCGCCAGGCCCGGCTTTCCTTGCATCCCTTCGCCCACCACGGCCAGCAGCCCGACTTCGTTATCCACGTGAATGGGCCGCACGTAGCCGTGCGCCAGCTCCAGCGCCAGCCCGCTTTCGAGCGCATCCAGGGTGCGCTCCAGTTCCTCCTCGCGCACCAGGAAGCAGAAACTCTGGCGGTAGCTGGAACTGGAGAGCGCCATGATCTCGACATTGATGCGCGCGATCGAGTCCAAAGCCCGCGCCATTACCTGCACGCCGCTCAGCTCCGGGCTGGCCGGCTCGAGCGCCACCAGCGCCACTTTTGCCAGCGAGGTGACCGCGCGCGCTCCATTGGCCGCCGCGATAGCGGGCACGATGCGCGTGCCGCGCTTTTCCGGCGCGAAGCTGTTCTTGCTCCACACCGGGATGCGCTTTTCGACCAGCGGCGCCAGCGTCCGCGGATGGAGCACTTTCGCCCCGTTGTACGCCAGTTCCGCCGCCTCCGCGTAAGTCACTTCGTCCAGCACCACCACATCGCTCACCAGCCGCGGATCGGCGCTCATGATGCCATCGACGTCGGTCCAGATCCACAACTCGCGGGCATTCAGGGCGGCCGCCAGAATCGAGGCGGAAAAATCCGAGCCGCCGCGGCCGAGCGTGGTCGGCCGGCCATCGGCCGTGGCGCCATTGAATCCGGTCACAACCGGAATGAGCCGCTTTTCGAGCAGCGGAAACAGGCGGGCCTGCGCCCTTTCGCGGGTCGGCTCCATCAGCGGCGAGGCGTTGCCGAACACCGCATCGGTTACGATCACGTCCCAGGCATTCACGGCCGCGGCGGGGAAGCCTTCGGCGTTCAGGCACTCGGAAATCAGCAGCGCGGAGAGCCGTTCGCCCGCCGCCACGGCCTCGTCCACCGAGCGCGGCGGCCGCTCGTTTAGCATGGCCATGCCGTTCACGATGCGCTCGAATTCGGCGATGATGCTGTGCATCGCGGCCATCGCCGCCGCCTGCCGCGTTTCCGGCAGGAGTTCGCGGCAGGCGTCTTCGTGGCGCGCGCGCAAGGCCGCCAGATTCGTTTCCATGCCGGCGCGGTCGCCGGCTTCGGCGTGGCGCATCGTGTCGAGCAGAAGATCGGTGATCTTCGACATGGCCGAGACCACCATCACCACCGGCCGTTTCCGGCTCTGTTCCGCGGCCAGCAACGCGGCTACGCGCATCCGCCCGGCCGAGCCGACGCTGGTGCCGCCAAATTTCATGACGAGCAGTTCGTTCAACATTTCCTTAAAAGGAGTTCACTCAGCCAATTACCTTTCCATTCGTCACGCGGTCGCGCACGATCTTCAATACCGCGGCTTCCACCTCATCCAGGTCGAGCAGGGTGCTATCGAGATACACGGCGTCGGGGGCCTGCGCCAGGGGCGAATCCGCGCGGGTGCTGTCGCGGCGGTCGCGGTCTTCGATCTCGCGCGCCATCGCTCCGGCGTCGACCGCCGCGCCCCTGGCTGCTTCCTGCCGCACGCGGCGGCTGACGCGCTCATCGGGCCGGGCATCGAGATAGATCTTCACGTCGGCGTCCGGAAAAACCACGGTGCCGATGTCGCGGCCCTCCATCACCACGCTGGTCCGCTCGGCGATGGCGCGCTGCTTGGCCACCATGGCCCGGCGCACGCCCGGAATCGCCGCCGCCCGCGACGCGGCGCCCGCCACTTCAACTGCGCGGATCGCCTCCGTTACGTCATCGCCATTCAGCACGATCTTCCCCGGTTCCAGCCTCAACTCGGCCGCCAGAGCAAGCTGCTCCATGCGATGCATATCGCCGGGATCGATGCCCTGCCGCAAGGCCCAGAGCGCCACCGCGCGGTACATCGCGCCGGTATCGATGTAGGTGAAGCCCATCTTTTCCGCTACGCGCCGCGCGACGGTGCTCTTGCCGGCGCCCGCCGGCCCATCGATTGCGATCACTACGCGCCGCTCCGCCATAATCCGAAGAAAGTAGAATAGCAGCAGGCATGGGTGGGGACCGGGGCCTTAGGCATGGATAGAGGCGCATTCGACCGCCTGGTTGCCGAAGCTTATCAGAAGATTCCCCGCCGCTTCCGGCGAAGGCTCCACAACGTAGCCATCCTGGTGGAGGACGAGCCCGCTCCCGCGCAACTGGCGCGCAATCGCGTGCCGCGCGGGGGCACGCTGCTGGGGCTCTACGAGGGCCGGCCTCTCACCCTGCGCAGCGTCTTCGAGCCGTTCGCCATGCCCGACCGCATCACCATCTTTCAAGGCCCGCACGAGCGCCTGGCCCGCGGCCCGGAGCAGTTGGCCAGGCTGGTTGAAGACACCATCTGGCACGAAGTGGCGCACCATTTCGGAATGGATGAAGCGCGGGTGCGGGCGGCCGAGCGGGCGCGGCGCCGCTAGGGTTCGCCGAACCGGAACCACGGAGGAATGGGCGATTGCTGCTGCATGGGATTGCCGCCGGGCGTGGTCTGGCCGTTAGCGGGAGTGCCCGCGCCAGGAGTAGCGCCGGGCGCGATTCCGCCGGCCGTTCCGCCAATCGGCGAACCCGGCATTCCCGCGCCGCCGGACGGAGAAGCGGTCGTGCCCGATGGCAGCGTGGCTCCCGGCGCCGCTCCAGTTACCAGACCGGGCGTGCTGCCCAGGGCGGCCGCGGGCGTTCCGGCAACGCCCAGCGGATTGACGGTCTGCCGCTGTTTCGAAATATCGAAGATGAACTCCCACTCGTTATAGTTGGTGTGGTCGTTGTAGACCATGATCGCGGGGGCTTCCGAAGTGCTGGCGACTCCGGCGATGCCTGCGCCGATTTGTGTTCCTTGCGGGCCGGCCGCGCCGCCCATCCCGGCCTGGCGCGGGTTCGTCAGAATGTTATTCAGCAGGTTCTGAGCGCCGGCCTGGTTTTGTCCGAGTGACTGAGACCCCTCCGCCGCAGTGCCCCCCGCTGGACTGGATGCCGGCTGCGAAAAACCGGGCGTTTGCCCCGGTTGAGAGAAATTCTGTTGTAAAAAATTCTGCGGCGGGAAATTCTGCGGAGGCATGTTCGGCGGAGCAAAACCCTGTTGCGGCGATGTGGGTTGGCCGAACGGCTGCGGATTGCCCGGTTGAAATCCCGGCTGCTGCCCGCTTGGATTAAATCCCGGATTCGGATTGACCGGATTCGGATTGGCCGGCGTGGGATTCGAGGTGCTGGAACCGATGAAGTCGCCGCCGCCCACAAACGAAGAACCGCCGCCCACGAACGAGTTGGTACCGACAAAAGAAGATGTGTTGGTGGAATTCGCGTTTTGCGAAGCGGCGCCGGGTTGCGGAAAGCCTCCAGCTCCGGGTTGCGGAAATGCGCCGGTGCCCGGTTGCGGGAAGGGCGGCTGCTGCGGCACCGCCGGCAGACCGCCCGGCCGCGCCGATTGCAGCGAATTGTTCAGACTGTTCACGGCCTCCTGCGGAACGTTGACTCCCGGGAAGGGAGCGGCAGGATTGCCTCCGGACAAAGCGCCGGGCGTGGGCGGTGGCTGACCCGGCTGCCCCGGCACGCCCTGCGGCATTGCCTCATTGGGCGTTTGATTCGCAAGCTGCGGATTAGGCGCCTGGCCGGGTTGCCCCGGAATCCCCGGTTGTCCACCGAGAAATGGCGGAGGCGCGGCTTCCGGTCCGGCATTCTGCTGCTGGTTCGCCGGCGGAAACAGCGGCTGGCCATTCACATCCACCGGCGCCGCGCCGCCCTCGCTTTGCCGCCGCCGGCTGGCGGCAATATTCCCCTGTTGGCCTTGCTGCGCCGCGTCCGGCACTATGAATGACTGTTCGCCCACAAAGTTGTTTTGGGAAGCCTGCCCGTCCGTCCCCTGCTGCTCCTTTTTCTTATTCGCGATGGAATCGGTAAAGACCCCGGCCGCGTTCACGTGAATCAGCCGCCATTCGTCCTTGCCGGTCATCGGGTCCTTGAAACGATGGCGCAGGTAGCGGCGATTGTTGAAGTT
Organism: Bryobacteraceae bacterium; assembly: GCA_035294665.1. Taxonomy (GTDB): domain Bacteria; phylum Acidobacteriota; class Terriglobia; order Bryobacterales; family Bryobacteraceae; genus PSRJ01. The sequence goes on from DATGKM010000189.1 coordinate 17,534, forward strand.
TTCCAGGTCCTCGATTTTTGAGGGATAGCGGTTATTGGCGCGGACGAAAAGCTGGATGGCGCGCTGGTATTGCTCGCCGCGTTCAATGAGCAATTGTTCCTTCTGGCGCTGCGATTGAAAGGCGACGCGGGGAATCTGCCAGTAAAGCGTGATGGCGAGAATGGAGGCCATAAGAAAGACAAGGAGCAGCGCGAATCCGGATTCACGCGAGCCGCGGCGCGACTCCCCAGTTCCTAGCTGGCCCCGGGTCCCCATTTATCCCGCCTCCTCGATGAGAGGCAGCGTTTGCTGGCGCTTGGAATCGGTGTCTTCCATCACCACGGAATTGACGCCGATGCGAACCACCTTGTAGCGCTTCTTCAGCAGGTCGCCTTCTTTGGCGATCAGGATATCTTCGCCATCCAGGAAAAACGCGGTCTTAGCGGAAGCGCCGGCCGGCGAGGTGAAGCCGTAATACTTGAGCGTGATCGGCGGAGGCGGCGGGCCCCCAGGCGCCGGCGGTTTGGCGGCTTCGATCTGTTTCGGCGCCACTTTCGGTTCGGGGCCGGGCAACTGTGCCGCCTTCGGCGCGGGCGGCGCGCCCATCTTGAACGGATTGCGGCCGCCGCTCGGCAGCGGCACTTCTTCCAGCTTGGCCAGCAGATCGAGGCGCAGGGTGGGATCGATCTTCACCGGATCGATGCGGTCTTCCGGGCGCTTCGAGTGCAGCACCGGATGGAATTCGTCCGTGCGCGCGCGCGCGGAAACCGCGCGGGTCGAAACCGGGGCGTCCGCGGGCAGCGATGCGGTCTCGGGGGCCGGCTGCGGCGGAGCGGGTGCGATGCGCGCCGCCGGCGCGGATGGCCCGGAGAGCACGTTTGTATAGAAAAGATAACCGCCCAACACGAGCAGCGCGCCCAGAATGACAACCTTCTTCGGTTCGTTTGCGCCGAGTTTCATTCCGCCTGCTCCGGCTCTTCCTTTACGAACGCATCCAGCTTCAGGCCCACCGTCAGCGTCTGGCCGTTCTGCTGCGGCGCCGCCTGCAGGCTCTCGATAATCAGGAATCGCGGCGATTTATCCAACAGGTTCACGAACTTTTCGAGCGCGGCGTAATCGCCTTCATAGCCCGCCGTGAGCGACATCATCAGCAGTGTATCGCTGCCCTCGATCGGGTTCAGCTCCACGCTGCGGTCGCGCGGCTTGATGCCCGCCGCCTGCGAGTCTTTATCCAGCTCCTCGATCACGGTGGAATACGTGGTGCGGCGGTCGCTGAAATATTTCCCCAGAAAATCGTCGCCTTCTTTTCGCGCCTTGTTTACCTTGTCGACCAGCTTGCGCGTGTTTTCCAGATGAGCCTGAAACTGGGCAAGCTGGCGCGCCGTGTCCGCGCGCTCGCGGCGCAGGTCGTCGGCCGAGCCGCCGAAGGGCTTAAAGGCAATCACCGCCGCCGCCAGGTTGGCCGCCAGCAGCGTGCCGATGATGGTTCGCATCAGGATGCGCGGGTCTTTGAGGGCGGCTCTAAAGTTTCTGGGCATAGTTCACCAGGATGCGGCTGCGGAACAGCGGTTCGGTTTGGGTGGGCGCCTGGCCGGAAGGCGCTTGGGCGTTCTGGAACAGCGGCGAAGATTCGAGGGCTTTGAGGAAGTCGATGATCGCGCCTTGCGTCTGCGCCGCTACCTGCATATCCAGCGTGATCCGGTCGTCCTTATTCACGAACGGCCGGATATTCATCACCTGCACGTTATAGGGAAGCGTGGTTCCGAGGTCTTCGAGAATCTTGGTCCAACTGATCCCTTTGCGATAGAGGATCTGGTTGAGAAGCACGCTGCGCTCCAGCACTTCCGTGTTTTCGGGCCGGCGCAGCACGCTGTCGAGTTTGGCTTGCTCGGCGTTGACCTGGCGGATTTGCCGGTTCAGCCGGTTGAGAGCGGCGCGCACCTCGGCGGTCTGCGAACGGTCCAGAAGTATCAGCGAAATCAGCGCGCCGAGCGTGGCCACAAGGCACAGAGAGACCGCCACGGAAGCCGCGATCATGGCGCGGTCGCGGCGGAAAGGCTGGCTGGCAAGATTGATCTGGATTCTCATGGCGCTAATTCTTCGATACCGAATGCAGGTAGCCTAACAGGCCGGCATTCGACTCTCCCGGGGTCTCGAGCGGGGAGCGCAGAGGCTCGACCGCCACGCCCAGCTCATTTTGGAAGCGCCGCTGGGCGGCATCGAACCGCGCGCCGAAGCCGCATAAGAAGAGGCTTCCGGCCGGGCCGCCGAGATTGTCTTCGATATAAACGAAAGTGGGCAGCAGGACCGCGGCGATATCGTCCAGTTCCTGCGAAGGGGCTTCGAGGCAGCGCACCAGCTTCAGCACGCCTTTCTGGCGGACCACGATGGTGAGCACGTGGCCGGTCAGTTTCGCCACCACGCTCAGCCCCGCTTCCGGCGCCAGTTCGAGCGCGGCCAGAATGGAGGTAGTGACAAAACCGGGATTCATGCCCGCCGTGCGAAAGGGGGCTTCGTAGCGCGCCACGATTTCAAGCGGAGCGAGCACGGCCAGCACGTCGTATTTCTTGTTCGCGCCCGCTTGCGCCCAGTAAGACACAGTGGCGGAATCGACATCGAACGGCACGCTGCGCTTCAGGCGGAAACGCACGAGCGAGAGTTGCTCTTTGGGGTCGGAAGGGAACTCGTCGAAATCGAGCACGGCCATGCGGGTCGCATAATCGGGCAGGATGAGCGCGACGTCGCGGCGCTTACGGAAGCCGTAGCCCGCCCAGAGCGCGCGCACGGTTTCGGCGAATTCGCCGGCCTCGAGCACGTTTTCGCGCAGAGGCGAGACGGAAAGAACGCCCGGCTTGAGGGGGCGGAATTCCACCGTCGGGTGCGCGGCCACGCGCGCCGCGGCGATGCCGGTTTCCGAGATCTCGAAAGCGATGGCGGGCGGTGGCTCTTGAATCAGCGCTTTGAGGCGGTCTAGCATTCGGCTCCCTCTATTTCAGCCCTCAATGAACGTCACCTTGTTGATCTCCCGCAGCGTGGTGATCCCGGCCTTCATTTTGGCCACGGCCGATTCGCGCAGAAAGGTCATGCCTTCTTCGCGCGCGATGCGCTTGATTTCCGAAGTAGGCCGCCGGTCGAGAATCATTTCGCGGATGCGATCGGTCAAATCGAGCAGTTCATGAATCGCCGAGCGGCCGCGGAAGCCCGTGCCCCCGCACTCGAAACAGCCGGCGCCTTCATATAACGGCACAGCGCGCCACTCTTCCGGATTCAGCCCGCTTTCGATCAATACCGGATCGGGATAATGCACGCGCTTCTTGCAGTACTCGCAGATGACGCGCACCAGCCGCTGCGCCAGAATGCAGTTCAGCGAAGAAACGAAGTTATAGGGCTCGACGCCCATGTTCAGGAAGCGGCCGAGCACGTCGAGCACGTTATTGGCGTGCACGGTGGTGAACACCAGGTGCCCGGTGAGCGCCGAGTTGATGGCGATTTGCGCGGTCTCCTGGTCGCGGATTTCGCCCACCATGATCTTGTCCGGGTCGTGGCGCAAGATGGAGCGCAGGCCGCGCGCGAAAGTCAGCCCTTTCTTCTCGTTCACCGGAATCTGCGTGATGCCCTTGATTTGGTATTCCACCGGGTCTTCAATGGTGACGATCTTGTCTTCGTCGTTCTTGATTTCGCTCAGCGCGGCGTAAAGAGTGGTGGTCTTGCCCGAGCCGGTCGGGCCGGTGACGAGCACCATGCCGTAGGGTTCGGTGATGTAGCGGCGGAATTTCACCAGGTCCGCATCCGAAAAGCCCACCACATCGAGCGAGAGCTTGGCGAACTTCTCGCTCATCGATTCCTTATCGAGCACGCGCAGCACGGCATCTTCGCCGTGAATCGTGGGCATGATGGAGACGCGGAAATCGATCAGCCGGCTCTTATAGCGCACGCGGAAGCGCCCGTCCTGCGGGACGCGCTTTTCGGCGATATCCAGCTCGCTCATCACCTTGATGCGCGAAATGATCGTGGATTGCCAGTCCTTGGCGATGGGCGGCATGGCGTAGTGCAGCACGCCATCGATGCGGTACTTGATCGCGACCTCCTGGTCGCGCGATTCGATGTGGATATCGCTCGCCCGCCGCTCCAGCGCATTGAAAATCGTGGTATCCACCAGCTTGATGACCGGCGCGATGTCGCTGTCGGTGGCTGTGAGCTTGTCGATCGAAAGCGTTTCGTCGCTTTCGCCTTCGTCCGCCACCACATCGAGCGTGAACCCTTCCGTGACTTCTTCGAGCACGCGCTGCGATTGCTCGGTCTTCTTGAGCAGCTCGGAGATTTGCGAAAGCGTGGCCACCTTGACGCGCAGCTTCTTGTTGAGCAGCAGCGTCAGCTCGTCGATCAGGTTGAGATTGCGCGGGTCGGAGAGCGCGATTTCGAGCGTCCCGTTCTGCGCGCGCAGCGGGACGAAGTTGTAGCGGAACATCAGGTCGACCGGAATCGACCGGAACAGGTCGTGATCGATGGCGCTTTCGCGCAAGTCGACAAACTCGCAGCGGTAGCGGGCGGCCACGGCGCGCGCCTGCTCCGCCTCGGCGGTCATATCGATCAATCGAGGCTTGTCGGTTGCGGCCATGGCTTCACCGGATCGAATCTGCCAGCGAAAAAATCGGCAGGTACAGCGAAATCAAAACGAAGGCTACGAAGCTGCCCATGAAAATCATAATGACCGGCTCGATGAGCGAGAGCGTGGCCTGCATCCGGGTGTTCACGTCCTCTTCGAAAAACTCCGAGACGCTATTGAGCATGGCGGGCAGCGCGCCCGTCGATTCTCCCACTTCAATCATATCGACCGCCAGCGGCGGCAGCAGCCCGGAAGTTTTGAGCGAGGCCGATAGCGGCTGGCCTTCCCGCACGCTTTTGCCGGCGGTCGAAACGGCGCCTTGCAACAGCGGCGTGCCCAGCGATTCGGCCGCCGTTTCCATGGCTTGCACCAGCGGAATGCCGCCGGTCAGCAGCGTGCTCAAAATGCGTCCCAATTGCGCCACCTGAAATTTCAGCCAGATTTCACCGAAAATCGGCGTGCGCAGCTTCACCCGGTCGATGCTCTTGCGGGCCGAATCCTTGCGCGCCCACCAGCGGATCAGGAAAATCGCGCCCACCAGGGCGCCCGCGAAAACCAGAATGTAATTCCGCGCGGTGGTTCCAATGGCGATCAGCAGCACGGTCATGCTCGGAAGCTGGGCATTCATGCTGGCATAGAGGGTGGCGAAGGTAGGCACAACGTAGGTCACCAGGAACACCATCAGCGCGATCACCAGCACGATCAGCACGCTCGGGTACATCAGCGATACCAGCACTTTCTTGCGCACCGCCAGCGACTGCCGCTGATAGCCGATGTACCGGTCCAGCACCTCGGTGAGGCTGCCGCTTTTTTCGCCCGCCATCACGGAGGTGACATAAATCTTCGGGAACACGCCCTGCTGGCGGAAGGCATCGGAAAGCAGCGTGCCGTTGCGCACCTCGTCGCGCACGGCCTTCACGTACGGGCCCAGTTTGGCGTCGGTGAGGCGCTCGGCCAGCAGGTCGAGAGATTTCAGAATCGGCAAACCGGCGCGGATCAGGGTCACAAACTGCTGGTTGAAAATGAGGAATTTCTCGAGATCCAGTTTTTTGCGGCGGCCGCCGAGAACCGGAGCGGCCAGCTTTTGGGAATAAGAATCGCGCGACCGCACCGAATAGATCAGGAAGCCCTGCTGCGAGTACCGGTCGCGCAGTTCCTTTTCCGAACCCGCCGTCGCCACCTGCTGGTGGATCTGCCCCCGCCCATCCGCGTATTTCAGAACGAATTCGGCCATCGTCTCACAGGCAGGCGCTTCCGCCTGCCAACCGGTATGCCATGGTTACTGCGCCGTCTCCTCCAGCACCGCCCCCTGCGGCAACTGGAACTCAAACAGCCGCGCATCGAGCCGCGGATCGTCTTTCTCCTGCTGGAACGTGAAATCCAGCACGGAACGATCGAGGCCCGTCACCTTCAATTCCTGAATGCGCCCATCCGGCGCGACCACAAACTCGACGTTCGAATAAGGCAGGCTATCCGTCTTCGGCTCGGCGGTAATCCGCGTCAAAGAGCCTTCCGGATGCGCCGCCAGATTGCGGAACTCCTTTGTAAAGTGCAGCTTGCCAAGCAGAAAAGCCAGCGGCGCGCGCAGATCCTCCGTGTTTTTGAGCGGCATTTTCTGCGCCCGGTGATCGTCTGGCGTGTACAGCCACAGCGATTTGCCATCCGAGATGAACAGCTTGCCCTGCGGCTGGGAATATTCGCCGCGCATCTTCCCCGGTTTGCGCAGCAGCAGCTTGCCGCTTTCCATCCGCCGGATGCTCCCCGGCGGCGTATATTGCTCTGTAAATTGGACTTCCAGGGTTTTGGCGCGGTTGTAATGGTCCTCCACTTTAGAAAGGATGCCATCCAGCCCGGTATCCGCCGGAAGCGTGCACACCACCAGTAGCCCGATGAGCGGAGTAAGCTTCACAAAGATTTTGACGCGCCGGAAGGCCGAAACGTGCATGCCGGACTGGGACCGGCTTGTGGCTGCCCGGCTTCGCCGTGCATCCCGCTGATGTTGCGCCCCCGCTACACTAAGTATCTGCCTTCGTCTTTTTCAGTCCGGCCGGCGTCTCCTTTCCAGGAGCCAGAGATTTGATCTTTCGGTCCGTGGAAGATGCCGATCTCATCCGCCAGGCCGGAGCCCGTTCCGGCCCCGGAGCGGTTGAGGCGTTCAATCTTCTGGTGTCGCGGTGGGAGAAGCCGGTCTATAACTACCTGCTCCGCCTCACCGCCAACCGCGAGGATGCTCTGGATTTGACACAGGACGTTTTCTTGAAGGCATACCAGAATCTGCGCAAGCTCGAAGATCCCAGCCGCTTCGCCCCCTGGTTGTACCGCATCGCGCACAACGAGGCCTATTCGTTGTTCCGCAAACGGCGGCCGGAGGCGGAGTTGCCGCCCGATCCCCGCCACGCGCGGGGGCGCGAGTCCGGTGAGAAGAACGCCGAATCGCCAAGCGAGCTGGCCGCGGGCGCCGGCCCCGCCTTTCCTATCGAATTAACCCTGGCCGTAACCGGCGCCCTCAATCGCCTGTCCCCCGACCAGCGCGAAGCCGTGGTGCTCAAGTTCTACCAGGGCTTCAAGTTCGAAGAAATGGCCGAAATTCTGGGCTGCCCCGTTTCCACCATCAAGTCCCGCCTCTACACAGCGCTCGAAATTCTGCAGGCCGAGCTGGCTCCCATTCAGTCGCAACGAGGTGTCTCATGAGTTGCTCGCCATTCGATTTGAGGGACTATTTTCTGAAGGAACTGTCTGCGCCGGAGCGGCAGCAGGTGGACCTTCACTTAAAAACCTGCGCGGCCTGCCGCGACGAGGTGCAACGCCTTCGGCTCACCGAAGCGGCCCTGGCCTCGCTCCGCGATGAAGAAGTGCCCCGCCGGCTCGCCTTTGTTTCCGACAAAATCTTCGAACCGTCGCCGTGGCAGCGCGCCTGGACGCGCTTCTGGAACTCGGGCGCGCGGCTCGGATTCGCTTCCGCCGCGATGCTTTCCATCGCCCTCGTGGTGTTCTCCAGCAACCGGGCCGCGGCCGTCCGGGAGCGGGAAGCCGCCCTCACTCCGCAAGTCCAGCACGAAATCCAGGCCGCCGTCGATCGCGCGGTCGCCGCCAGTGAAGCCCGCACGGAACAGCGCATCGCCAGGCTCGCCAGCTATGCCGATGCCGCCCTCGATTACAACCGCCGCCAGGAACTGCTGTTAGAACGCAGCAGCTACTACGGAGGCCGCCAATGAAACTGGAACATCGCAACCATTCCCGCTCTACCCTGTCTGAGCCGCGGCCGTCAGGGAGCGGTCCCCGGCTCCTGCCGCCTGTCGCCCGTCTCCTGTCTCCTTTGCTCCTCGCCGCCGCCGCCTTCGCCCAGCCGCCTTTGAAAGTAGTCGCCACCAGTCCCGCCGGCTCCCCGGCGCTCACCATGCGCCAAGCCGTTTCCGATGAGGAAAAACACCTCGATACCAAACTCAGCCAGGTCGGAGGCAAAGATAAGGTCTACATCCTCGGCCTCGCCCGCGGCCTCTACCTGGCCGGCTATGGCGCCGTCTTCACGCAGGAACTCGATCTGATCGAAACGCCTCATCTTAACCCGTTCCACCAGCAGATCACCCCGCAGGAAGCCGCCGCCGTGCGCCAGCGCAAACTCGAAAATCTCGCCGTGCTGCGGAAATCCCTGCGCGATCTGTGGGCCGATGCCGCCGCCGGGCTTTCGCCCATGCCCGATACCGAACAGGTGGTGCTCGCCGTGCGCCTTCTCTACCAGCCTTGGGAAGACCGCTCCGGCCTGCCCTCCCAAATCGTCCTGAAAGGCTCCCGCAAAGCCAGTCCAGCCTCGATTTCCGTGGAAGAGCAGTAGTGACCCAAGCCACCGTCAGCCCCGCCGCCGAACCGCTCGCTCCCCACCGCCGCTTGGGCGAAATGCTCATCGAGCGCGGCAAAATCGAGCCCGAAGACCTCGAGCGCGCGCTCGAACTCCAGCAGGAGCGCGGCGATAAACTCGGCAAAATCCTCACCGACATGGGCTCGGTCGCCCAGCGCGACGTCCTCGCCGCCCTCTCCGATCAGCTCGGCCTCCCGCTGGTGAATATCGAAGGCCCGCCCCCCTCCGCGCCCGAAATCGAAGGCCTCTCCGAGCGCTTCCTCCGCCAGTGCCGCGCCTTCCCCATCGCCCTGGCCGAGTCCACTCTCACGCTCGCCATGGCCGATCCGCTCGATTTCGAAACCATCGCCGCCGTCGGCTCCTTCTGCGGCTTCCAAATCCGCGCCGCCCTCGCCGCCGAGCAGGAAATCGCCGACGCCATCGACAAGTATTACGGCGAAAGCGACCGCCAGAGCCTCCTGCCCGAAGGCGACAACGAAGAGGCCACCGCCGATCTCGAACACCTCCGCGACATGGCCAGCGAGGCCCCCGTCATTCGCCTGGTCAACGCCATGATCGCCGAGGCCGTCGAAAAGCGCGCCAGCGACATCCACATCGAGCCGTTCGAAAAAGAGTTCCGCGTCCGCTTTCGCGTCGATGGCGTCCTCTTCAACCAGGAAACGCCCCCGCGCGAATTGAAAGCCGCCATCATCTCGCGCCTCAAGCTGATGGCCAAACTCAATATCGCCGAGCGCCGCCTCCCCCAGGATGGCCGCATCAAGCTGAAAATCCTGGGCCGCGAAGTGGATCTCCGCGTCTCCACCCTCCCCACCCTCTACGGCGAAAGCGTCGTCATGCGCCTGCTCGATCGCTCCACCGGCGATTTTTACGACCTGCGCCGCCTCGGCTTCGACGACCGCATGCTCGCCCGCATGGAGCATTTCACCAGCCTGCCCCACGGCATTTTCCTGGTCACCGGCCCCACCGGCAGCGGCAAATCCACCACCCTCTATTCCGCGCTCAAGCGCATCAACCTGCCCGACAAGAAAATCATCACCATCGAAGATCCCGTCGAATACCAGATGGATGGCATCAACCAGCTCCACGTGAATCCCCAAATCGGCCTCACCTTCGCCGCCGGCCTGCGCCACATCGTCCGCCAGGACCCCGACGTCATCATGGTCGGCGAAATCCGCGACCGCGAAACCGCCGATATCGCCATCCGCGCCGCCCTCACCGGCCACCTGGTTTTCTCCACGCTCCACACCAACGACGCTCCCAGCGCCATCCAGCGCCTCACCGATATGGGCGTCGAAACCTACCTCATCACGTCCTCTCTCGTCGCCGTGCTCGCCCAGCGCCTGGTCCGCGTCATCTGCCAGAACTGCCGCCAATCCGCCGGACACACGCTCGCCCCCGATGGTGAGCTCGTCGAAGTCTTCAAAGGCGCCGGCTGCGACCGGTGCGGCGGCACCGGCTACAGCTTCCGCGTCGGCATTTTCGAGCTGATGGAGCTCAACGATGAAATGCGCCGCCGCATCATGAACCATGAGGATGCCGCCTCGCTCACCCAGGCCGCCCGCCGCAACGGCATGCGCAACCTCCGCGAAGACGGCTGGCGCAAAGTGCGCGAAGGCCTCACCACGGTCGAAGAAGTCATGCGCGTAACCCAGGAACTTTAGAATGCACCCGCCCCGCGCCAGTCACGCATCAGATGGTGGGACACGCTTTAGCCTGTCAACCGGCCCCAGGCCGCCGCGGAGGTTCGCCTGATGGGCACCTTCTATTTCCGCGCCGTCGCCGCCGATGGCCGCCTGCGCACCGGCCGCCTCGCCGGCGATAACGAAAAAGCCGTCAACCGCGACCTGCGCAAACAGGGCCTCATTCCCGTCTACATCGGTTCCTCGCCCAAAGGCTCTTCCCTCAACCTCTCTCTGAACCTGAAGCTTCCCTTCGGCCGCTCCAATAGCCGCGACGTCCTCTTCTTCACCCAGGAGCTTTCCACCCTCCTCAACGCCGGCGTCCCCCTCGATCGCGCCCTCTCCATCACCGCCGAGCTCACCGTCCGCGCCGCCTTTCGCGGCATCGTCCTCGACGTCCTGCGCGTCCTCAAAAGCGGCCGCTCCCTCGCCGACTCGCTCGCCACCCATCCCGACTATTTCTCGGATCTCTATATCAACATGGTCCGCGCCGGCGAAGCCTCCGGCGCTCTCGCCGTCATCTTCGAGCGCCTCTCCGAATTCGAGCGCACCCGCGATGAACTGCGCAATTACATCGTCTCCTCGCTGGTCTATCCGGCCCTGCTCTCGCTGGTCGGCGCCGGCTCCATCTTCCTCCTCCTCTACTTCGTCGTCCCCCGCTTCGCCGGCATCTTCGCCGATTCCCGCATGAAGATCCCCGTCCCCATGCAGCTCCTCCTCGCCGCCAGCCACTACACCCAGACCTACTGGTGGATCGCCGCCGCGGTCCTTGCCGCTCTCATCATCGGCATGAATCTTTATATCCGCACCACCGCCGGCCGCCTCTGGTGGGACCGCTCCCGCCTCCGCATTCCCCTGCTCGGCGATGCCCTCCGCAAGGCGGAAACCGCGCGCTTCGCCCGTTCCATGGCCACCCTCATCGCCAACACCGTGCCGCTGGTCCAATCCATCTCCATCGCCGCCGCCACTCTGGGCAACCGCATGATCGCCGCCGCCATGACCGGCGTGGCCCAGGGCGTCAAGCGCGGCGAAGGCATCGCCGGGCCCCTGCGCAAAGCCGCCGTCTTTCCCCCCCTCGCCGCCCACCTGCTCACCGTGGGCGAAGAGACCGGCCGCCTCGATTCCATGTTCCAGCGGATGGCCGAAATCTACGAAAACGATACCCGCGCCGCCATCCGCCGTTTCACTTCCATCTTTGAACCCATCGTCATCCTGCTCATGGGAATCGTTGTAGGATCGATGATTCTAAGCATGCTGCTGGCAATTACGAGCATTAACGATGTGCAGATCTAAAAAAATCAATCACCTGAGAGCAAACCGCTTGCGCCGTCCTGTCCAACGCCGCGGCCGCGCCGGCGTCACCCTCATCGAGATGCTGGTCGTCATGACCATCATCGCCCTGTTCGTGGCCCTGGTCGCCCCCACCATGTTGAAGAAGGGCGATGCCGCCCGCGTCACCGCCACCAAGGCCCAGATTCACAACTTCCAGACCGCCCTCGGCGCCTACAAGCTCGACACCGGCACCTTCCCCACAACCGAGCAGGGACTCCAGGCCTTGCGCGTCAAACCCGATGGCGTCAACCAATGGGCCGGCCCCTACATGACCCAGGACATTCCCAAAGATGCCTGGGGCCACGATTTCGTCTACAAATATCCCGGCGAGCACGGCGACGAACCCGATATCACTTCCTACGGCGCCGATGGCCAGCCCGGAGGCGACGGCTTCAATGCCGACATCGTCAGTTGGAAAAACCAGTAGTCACGCCGTTTTCTGCTTTCTTTTCCCGCCGGCAACCGCTTGCCGGCCAGACACTTGGAGCGCGGCGGCCCTTTCGGCGGCCGCCGTTTCCCGTGCCTCGGATAGGAAAATGGTTAGGGTGATGCACTTCCACGAAACTCGCGCCGGTGGCGCAGGCGCTTCCGCCTGCCAGCCGCGCCGCCCCAATTGGGTTCGTTTGTTCAAATTCGCCGCCTCTTCCCCTGTCCCGCCCGCCCCGAATTGGGTTCGTTTGTTCAGTTTCGCCTCCTATTCTCCTGATGGCCCCGCCCCAATTGGGTTCGTTTGTTCAAATTCGCCTGGTCATCGCCCCTCCCGGCCCCTCGCCCCCGCCGCCGGTGTCACCCTCATGGAAATGCTCGTGGTCGTCATGATCATCGCGCTCCTCGCCGGCATCTCCGTCCCTGCCGTCTCCGCCGGCATCGATAGCGTCCGCCTCCGCTCCGCTACCGACTCCATTTCCACCTTCCTCAATGCCGCCCAGGTCCGCGCCGAGCGCCGCCAGGAGCCCATCGAATTAATCGTCTCTCCCAAGCAAAACACCTTCGAGCTCTACTCCAATGAGCCCGGTTTCACCCGCGAGCTCAAAATGCCGGATGGCATCACCATCGAAGCGGTGCTCCCGCCGCAAGCGGATGACGCAGGCCCCCGCCGCCTCATGCTGCTCCCCGGCGGCGCCATCCCTGCCATCGGCGTCCAGGTTGCCAACCGCCACGGGTCCCGCCGCATCGTCCACCTCGACCCTATGACCGGTTATCCCCGCGTGGATGTGGTGGCCGCCCAATGAATTCCACGCCGAATCGCGCCGCTGGCTTCACCCTGCTCGAAATGATGGTCGCCACCGTGATTCTCGCCATAGCCATCGTCGGCCTCGTCGCCGCCATCTCCGGCTCCCTGCGCAACGCCGCCCGCCTCACCGCTTACGATCGCGCCGTCGAGCTTGCCCGCCAGCGCATGAACGAATTGCTGCTCGACGACCGCCTCCCCCAAGCCACCGTTCTCGAAGGCGGTTTCGACCCCCAGCAGACCGGCGGCCTGCCCGCCGGCTGGCGCGCCCGCCTCACCCTCGATCAAAAGCCGCCCGTTCCCATGCCCGGCGAAACCGCCATCGAGCGCGTCGAATTAGAGGTGTGGTGGATGTCCGGCGACCAGCGCCGCACCTTCCAGCTCGAAGCCTACAAGCCGCACACGCTCCGCGGCGAGGACATCGTTCCCAACACGGCCCCATGAAACAGCGCGGCATCACCCTTCTCGAAGTGCTCATCGCGGTCACGCTGCTCAGCCTCCTCTCGGTCGCCATGTTTCTGGCCATGCGCATCGGCCTCAATTCGTACGAGCGTGCCGGCACGCGCCTCATGGACAACCGCCGCGTGGCCGGCGCCCAGCGCATCGTGCAGAGCGAACTGGAAGGTCTGGTCCCCGTGATCGCCACCTGCCTCTCGCCCACCGGAGGCCCCGGCCCCAAAACCCTCTTCTTCGAAGGCCAGCCCCAGGTCATGCGCCTGGTTTCCACGTTTTCGCTCAACCAGGGCGCGCGCGGCCAGCCGCAGATTCTCGAAATCTTCGTCATCCCCGGCGAAAATGGCCGCGGCGTGCGCCTGGTAGCCAACGAAACCCTATACACCGGACCGCTCGGCGCCGGTAGATTCTGCACCGGACCGCGCCAGTTTCTACCAGTCGATATCGGCCCGAAAACCTTTGTGCTGGCCGATAAACTCGCCTACTGCCATTTCGCTTACCTGGTTCCGCCGCCGGCTCCGCTCCAGCCCGCCGTATGGAACGATACCTGGACCAAAGAAATGTGGCCCATGGCAATCCGCATCGACATGGCGCCGCTTGACCCAAACCCGGCCGCCGTCGAACCCATTTCCGTAGTAGCCCCCCTCAACCTCCACCGCAGCCCGGGCATCCAATATGAAGACCTCCAATACTAAGCGCGGCTCCGCCCTCCTGGCCGTTCTCTGGGTATCCGCCGCCCTCGCCGCCATCGGCTTCTCCCTCGCCTCCACGGTCCGGGGCGAAACCGATCGCACCTCCACCGCCCTCGATGGCCTTCGCGCCTACTACCTCGCCCAAGGCAGCATCTATCGCGCCACCTACGAGCTCCTCTGGTCCATCCAGAACCCCGCCCAGCGCCCCATCCCGCGCTATTCCACCCATGTCGATTACACCTTCCCCACCGGCCAGGCGCGCGTCGAATTCATCCCGGAAACCGCTAAGCTCGATGTCAACTTCACCCCGCCCGACGACCTCTACAAGCTCTCGCTCGCCCTCGGACTCGATCCCGAGCGCGCCCGCGAAATCGCCCTCGCCATTGCCGATTACCGCGGTCCCGCCAACCAGGACGCCGGCTTCGACGCTTTTTATCAGTCGCTCACGCCGTCTTTTCGCCCCCGCCATGCGTCTCTGGAAGAGATCGAGGAATTGCTCCTGGTGAAAGGCGTTACCCCCGACATTTTCTACGGCGCCTACGTTCCGGCAAGCGAAAGCAATCCGGGCCTCGCCCCGGCCGATGAGAAGTTGCTGCCGCGCCCCGGCCTCATCGATTGCCTCTCGGTCTATGGCTCGCGCGGCGCCGTCGATGCCAATACCGCCCCGCTTCCCGTGCTCACCACCATCGGCCTCGCGCCCGATGTCGCCGCTGCCCTCATCGCCCGCCGCAATGCCAAGCCGTTCGATCCCGGAACCCTCGCCGAATTTCTCCGCTCGTACTCTGCGAGCGGCGCGCGCCTGCGCCTCGAAGGCAATTCCATCCTCACCCTGCGCGCCACCGCCCGCCTGCGCCTCGCCGATGGCGGTCTCTCCGATCTCCGCCGCACCGTGGCCGCGCAGATCAAGTACATGCCTCAAGGCTACGACGCGCCCGTCCATATTCTGCGGTGGTACGACACCGCCTGGAGCTTCTGATTTGTCCGCTCCCGCCTCTCCCGAAATCCAGCCCGCTCCCGCCCCCGCCCGTTCCGCGCCGGCGGATATCAAAAAATTCCTCGCCTTCGGATCCTCCATCGGCATCGAAATCGCCGCGGAAGATCTGGAAGTCACCGCCGTGCGCGTCCGTCCGGCGCGCATCCAGGTTGCCGGCCACGCCACCATCGCCAACTTCGCCGCCCGCCCCGCCGGCGAATGGGGCGCCGAATATCTGGCCTTTCTGAAATCCCTCGCCATGGCGCACGTCAGCGCTACCGTCCTGCTGCCGCGCCGCGAAGTCATCGTCCGCCAGCTTGCCCTTCCCGGCGTGGCCCGCCGGGACCGCGCTTCCGCCATCCGCCTGCAGCTCGAAACCCTGCATCCTTATGGCGATGACGAAATCTCCTGGGATTGGACGCCCATCGGCGAAAACGCCGTGCTGGTTGGTATTGCCCGCCGCGAAGCCATCGAGCGCTACGTCCGGCTGTTTGCCGAAGCCGGCATCGCCGTCGCCAGCTTCACCTTCTCCGCTGCCGCTATCCACGCCGCGCTGCGCGCGGCCGGCAGGCCGCTGGTAACAACGCACGGGACCGCCATCCCGGGCTTTCTCGCGCTGCGCCGCTCCGGTCCCGCCAGCGTCGAAGCCTATGGCGAAAGCGCCGCCCGCCCCGTCTTCTCCGCCGAATTCCAGCTTCCCCCCGAGCGCGCCGCGATCCTGGCCCTTTCCGAACTGCGCCTCCCGCCCGAAACCGCGCCGCTCTCGCTTGAAGAGGTGCTGCCGCAACCCGCCGAAAATCCCGTCTCTCACGATCTTTCCCGCAACGCACTGCCGTACGCCGCCGCGCTGGCCGGGGCCTGTCCCTGGCTGGCGCGCGCGGCCAACGTGCTGCCCGCCGAGCATCGCCGCTCCAGCTCCCGCGCCATCTTTATCCCCACCATCGTTCTCGCCGTGCTCGCCATCGCCGCGCTGGCCGCCGTGGCGGTGTACTCCCACTTCGCCGACCGGCGCTACCTGCGCGATCTCCAGGCCGAAATCGCCAAAATCGAACCGCTGGCGCAACGCGCCGCCGCGCTCGATCGCGAAATCGATCAGACCCGCGCCCGCGCCCGCCTGCTCGATCAATTCCGCAGCCAGACCCGCGCCGATCTCGATGCCCTCCAGGAACTCACCAAGCTGATCGCTCCGCCCGCCTGGTCGAGTTCCATCAACCTCACCCGCGACCAGGCGCGCATCACCGGCGAAGCCCCCCAGGCCGCCCCGCTCCTCCGCATCATCGATGCTTCCCCGCTCTTTGAGAATTCCGAGTTTCTGGGTATCGGCAAAGGCAACGGCACCGAAACCTTCCAGCTCCGCGCCAATCGGGAGAAGCACCCGTGAACCTCGGAACCATCAGCCGCAAACAGCTTGCCATCCTGGCGCTCTGCCTGCCGCTCCTCATCTTCCGCGTGGTCACGTCTCTGCGCGATAACTCCCCCGCGCCCGTAATCGCCTCCGCCGATTCCGTCCCCATCGCCGAACATCGCCTCGATCGCCTCCGCCAGTTGGCCGCCACAGTCCAGGGCAAGGAAGCGGTCTTGAAGCAGGCCCAAGCCGAACTTGCCAAACGCGAAACCGGCATCCTCAAGGCCGATACCGCCGCCCAGGCCGGCGCCCAACTCCTCGATGTCATCCGCCGCGTCGGCATGGCCAACGGCATCGATGTGCGCGGCGCCGAGGAGGTGAACCGCATCACGCCGCTCGCCAATGATTACGGCGCGGTATCGGTCGCCGTGAATTTCACCTGCGCGATCGAGCAGCTCGTGAACTTTCTCTCCGCTTTGGCCGATGAGCCGCAAATCCTCGCCACCACCGAAATCAATATTTCCGGCGGCAACGATAAGAACAAGAACGTGCAGGTGCGCCTCGGCCTTTCCGGCGTAGTGCCCAAAAAGCTCGTGCCGGCGAGAAGGGGCCCCCTGGGGGGAGGATTCGCGTTTTGAATCGCAAGCTGGTGCTCCTGAATCTCGTGCTGCTGGCCATGGCCGCCTATGCCGGCTGGCAGTTGCGCGTCCGCTGGATCGCCGCCCGGGCGCGCGAAGCGGCCGAGTTCTCCAAACGCATCAAGCCGTTGCCGCCGCCGCCATTTACCCCGCTCCCCGCCGCCCCGCCCGTGGTGCCCGCAACCTATGCGCAGATCGCCCAGCAGACTTTGTTCGACCGGTCGCGCAACCCAACCGTCGTGGTTGAGGTTCCACCGCCCCCGCCGCCCAAGCCCATGCCGCCGCTCCCCGTCTATCACGGCCAGATGAACATCGGCTCCGGCCCCATGGCCATTCTGAGCGAAACCGCCAATGGGCAGCATCAGGCGCTGCATCCGGGCGAAACCATCGGCCAATTCAAGCTCGTGGACATCACTACAACAGAAATCGCTTTTGAGTGGGAGGGAAAGATCATTCGCAAAAACGTAGACGAACTTCTGGATCGCACGGCCTCCACCGCGCTGGCCGCCGCCGCTCCGGTGCGCACTGAGCAGCCCGCCGCGGCCGCGGCGCCGGCGCCGGTAGTGGCGAAGTCGGCCATCGGTCCGGGCGCCGATACCGGCCGCGGTTTTAAGGCCTGCGATCCGAACGACAACACGCCCGCCGGCAGCGTCGTGGATGGCTATCGCAAAGTTCTGACACCCAGTCCATTCGGAGAGATGTGCCGCTGGGACCCGGTGGGCCGATGACCATGAGACACGCCCTCTCTGTTGCCCTCCTCGTCTTCGCCGCCCCCCTATTCGCCCAAGTCGGCGGCCCGGCCCCCTCCGTCCCCGCCGGCCAGTCACAACAGCAGCAGCAACAGCAGGCGCGGCCGCAGGCGCCGGCGCCCGCCGCCCCTCCCGGCGCCAATGCCGCCCAACCCGCGCCCGCTCAGCCCGGCGCCGCTCCTCCCCCGGCCACCGCCCCCCGCCTCACCGATAACGGCGGCTTCCTCCTCAACAACGTCTCTCTCACCGAAACCATCGACATCCTTGCCAAGCAGCTCAAGATCAACTACATCCTCGATCCGCGCGTCAAAGGCTCCGTCACCCTCTTCACCTACGGTGAGGTCCGGCCCGTGGACCTCATGCCGCTGCTCGAAACCCTGCTCCGCGTCAACGGCGCCACCATGGTCAAAGTCGGCGACCTCTATCGCATCATCCCCATCAATACCGTCTCCCAGCTTCCCGTCGAACCCACCGTCAGCCCCGATCCCAAAAGCCTGCCCGACGATGAACGCATCGTCCTCAGCCTCATCTTCCTCAAGTACGCCACTGCCACCGAGCTCGATAAACTCATCGCGCCCTTCCTCGGCGAAGGCGCCACCCACACCGCTTACGAACCGGCCAACCTGGTCATCATTCAGGACAACAGCCGCAGCATGAAGCGCACGCTCGAGCTGATTTCTCTGTTCGATAGCGACACCTTCGCAGGCCAGCGCGTCAAGCTGTTCTCCGTCGAAAACAGCCGCCCCTCCGATCTCGTCAAGGATCTCGACAACGTCTTCAAAGCCTACGCGCTCTCCGAAAAAAGCGGCGCCGTCAAATTCATCCCCGTCGATCGCATCAACACGGTGATCGCGGTCGCGCCCAATCCCGGCATCTTCACCCAGGTTGAAGATTGGATCAAGAAGCTGGATGTTCCGGTGAAAGTCACCGCCGGCGCAGTCACCAACTACGTCTACCGCGTGCGCTACGGCCGCGCCGAAACCCTGGCCGTCGCGATCAATGCCTTATACAGCGGCAACACCATGGCGCTGGTAGGATTGGCCAATGCCGCCCGCGCCAGCATGGTGAGCGCCGGGATGGGATATTCGGGCGCGGTGGGCGGAACGAATTACATGGGCATCGGCGCGTACGGCGGCGGCTATCCCGGCAGCTACGGCGCCAACCCGTATGGCGGCTATAACTCATACGGCGGCGCATATAACGCGTACGGAGCCGGTGCTTATGGCGCCACCCCATATGGTCAGAATCCAGTCGCTACCCCGCAAGTGGCCGGCGCGCCCGGCGCGCCGCTTGCCAATGCCCCATTCGCCCAGAATCAGACCGGCAGTTATCTCTCCCCCGGCTCGGTTGGCGGACCCACCCCCTATCCCCACATCATTCCCAATCCTTTCGATAACACCTTGCTCATCCAAGGTACGCCCCAGGATTATGAATCCATCACCAACCTGCTGCGCCAGCTCGATATCGCCCCGCGCCAGGTGCTCATCGAAGCCAAAATCTATGAAGTAGACCTGACTCACGATGTGAACGGCAGCGTGGCTTCGTGTCTGGCCAATCCGGCCACCTGCGGCTCGCGCGCACTGAATGCGTCAGTAAGCGGCACCACGCAGACCTTAGCTCTCACCGCCGGCGCGCTGCTCTCGAAGAATCTGGCGCTGATGGGTACTCTCAACCTGCTGGAACAAAGTAGCAAGGCCAAGGTAATCTCTGCTCCCAGCGTGATTGCGACTGACAGCATCCCCGCCACGATCAACGTGGGCAGCCAGATTCCGGTGGCCACGGGAACTCTCGCCACCGGCGTTCAGACCGGCGGTAATACGCAGTTCGCTCAGACCATTTCCCAACAAAGCACCGGCATCAGCCTCTCCATCGAAGCCCACGTCAACAGCAGCGGCATCGTGACCATGATCATCAATCAGCAGGTGAGTGCGCCTGAGCAGAACACGTTTTCCAGTCTGAATTCACCTGCGTTCTCCAATCGCTCCGTAAGCACGCAGGTAACTGTCCAGGATGGCGATACGGTGGCGATCGGCGGAGCGATCCAGGAGACCTGGAGCATCAGTTCGAACGGCATCCCGTTTCTCAGCCGGATTCCGGTCTTAGGCGCCCTGTTCGGCTCTCAAGGCTACAGTAAGGAGCGCGACGAACTCATCGTTTTCCTCACGCCCCACGTGATTTACGACACGAATCAACTGATAGACGCCACCGATGAGCTCCAAAACAACCTCAAGAACGTGACCAAAATGATGCGCGGTGAGAATCAGTAGCCGATAGGCTCGGGCAATAGGCGCGCACCCGCCCTCAGTTCAGAGGATCGAAACTGGGCGGCAGGCGGGATGCCCTTCCACGATGCCGCCGCCCGGCCGATTTCGCGGCCGGTTTGCGGCGCGGCGGCGCTTTCGGCGCCGCGGTTTCGGGCGGCAATTCCGCCTTCGGCAAGCCAAACGGCGCGGCCGCGGTCTCGCCCACGAAGTGAGTGTTATCCCGGTAGATCTCCAGCCTGGCCTCGACCCATCCCGTCTCCGGATAGTAGGCCGTGTTGCCGCTTTGGAGTTGCTGGCGGTCGAGCGGTATCTGCAGATATCGCCCGCCGTCCTGCACCTTCAGCATCGCCGAAGATGCTTGCGCCACCACCGGGCTGGCCGCATTCCACTCGACCTTGAGAGCCGGTCCGGAGGGCTGAAGCTCCAGATGAAGGTCCGTACTGCTAACAGGGCGGTCTATCGCCGGAGGGCTCGGCTGAATCGAATGTCCCAACACCGCGCCGCATGCCAGACCGGCCGCTATCCCACCTAATAGCCACTGATACCTGCGGTGTCCAGCCCCGCGCATGCCGGGCTGCGGGAGGCGGACGGAGGCCGGCGGCTCCACCGGCGATTCCACCAACGGAAAACTCAGCAGTCTTTTCCATTCGCCATTCACTCCTCGATACAGCCGCGCCGGTTCGACTCCCGCGGCCGAAGCCGGAACGAGCAGCAGCAGCGCCTCATCCAAACCCAGCACGCCGGGAATGGTATCGTCCACCCCTGAAGGGCCGGGTTCCCCGCTCGTCTGGCTGCGGAAATGGCCCAGAATGCCCGTGCCCGCCGCCTGCTTCATATACAAAAGATCGGCCGGCGAAGGTTGAAATGCCGGGCCGGTGCGATACTCCATCGGCAGCGGCTGCACGCCGTTCAGACGGATCTCGCCGGCGGCGCAGGTTCCCATCAATAGCCCGCCGATCTCCAATCCCCGTTTCGGAAACGCTCTGACGCCGTCGCGGACCATCCGGTCCAACGCCGCCAGCGCGCTCTCATCCGCCTCAAACGATACGCCCTCGCCCCGAATCAGGCGGTATGCCTGCCCGGCTGCAAGGGGCTCCCCGGCGAGCGTGTAGCTGCGAGCCACGATACTGCTTCCGAGTTTGAACGTAACACTACATTTGCAGCGAAACCATGCGATTGCTCACAAATCAGTACTTTGTTCACCTGAGTTGCTTGGGGAGTGAGTTCTGGATTTCCGGCCGTAGAGCCCGCTCCCGTTTGCCCCCCGCGCATGCCTTCGAGGACGAGGCCGGCGCCGACCAGCGCGGTGGCGGCGGCTTTGCCGGCCAGCACCCAGCCGTGGAAATCTTCCCGCAGCCAGTTCGGCCGCCAAGTCGTGATGAGGTAGGCGCCGATGAAGATGACCACGTAGCGCACGGCCGTGATGGCGTCGACCACGGCGGGACTGGTTAAGCTGATGGCGTAAAACACCAGGAAGGAACCCAGACCGTTGAAGAAGCGGTTTACGAAATACCAGAAGCGGCTGCTATGCCCGTGTTCCCGCGGCTTTTTGGATTCTCCGGTGTTGGCGAAAATCTGCCGCCGCCAGGAGGGGCGAATCAGCAGAAACAGCGCGCCGGCGAAGGTGCCGAGGGTGAAGAACACATAAGCCGTAACGAAATTACTGTGATTGAAGGCGATTTTCTGCGTAACATTGAGCACGCCGTAGATACCGCTGGCGGCCAGTACCGGGCCGATCAGCTTGGGAAAGTCCAACCGCTCGGCGGCAAACATGACGAATCCGCCCAGCACCATCAGCGCAAAACCGGCCTCGCTGTGATTCCCCAGGGGAGTCCCGAGCAGCGGCCAGGCAATCATCGCGGTGAATACCGGCGAGAACCCGCCCATCACCGCCAGCGCTTCCGAGGCTTCGCCAAGCTTCAGGGCAAGATAGTAGAAGTAGATGCCGGCCATCTGCAACGCCCCGCTGCCGAATGCGGTGGCCGCGACCCACAGCGGCGGCCAGTGGAAACCGAAGAGCGCCAGAATCACCCCGAACACGCTCATGGCGCCCATCCAGAACACGTAGGAAATCAGGTTCTGGGTGGCGGGCCGCTTGAGCAGCACCTTGTCCCAAAGCAGCGATAAGCCGATCACCCCGTGGGCGATGATGGCCATCAGCAAGCCGCTTTTCACGATGTGCACGGTATTTTCGATGCACGTGAACCGCCCGAGGCCGCCCGGTGAGGCCGGCGGAAGGTGACATATAATAAAGAGTGACAATGCCAAGTTTTGTGTCCCCCCGAACGCTGCTACGCCTCTTTACTCACTTCCAGATGCTGCCGATCCTGGAGAGCGGCGAAGAGACTCTGGTGGGAGGCCAGGCGGTGCTGGAAGGCGTTATGATGCGCGCGCCGCACAGCTACTGCGTGGCGGTCCGGCAGGCGGACGGCAACCTGGTGACCGAAGAACTGCCGATCGAGCGCATGTCGGAAAAGCACAAAGTTTTCAAATACCCGATCATGCGAGGGCTGGGCACCCTGTATCAGGCCATGCTCTTGGGAGGCAAAGCGCTGCGGTTTTCCGCTTCGGCCGCGATGGAAGAAGCGGACGGCTCGCCGGCGCCGAAGGCTTCGGCGAAAAAGAAGAAGCCCGAACCCATCCCCGGTTGGGCTTTTCTCGCGCCCTTGCTGTTTTCTCTGGCGTTCTTCCTGTTCGCCTACAAGTTTGTCCCGCTGTTTGTGGCCACGCAGTTGGGAAAGGTG
Organism: Bryobacteraceae bacterium; assembly: GCA_035294665.1. Lineage (GTDB taxonomy): Bacteria > Acidobacteriota > Terriglobia > Bryobacterales > Bryobacteraceae > PSRJ01. Next base: position 40,075 of record DATGKM010000189.1, read on the forward strand.
TGGCCGGTGCTGTCCGCCCGGATTCCGTTCAACCTGACCGATGGGCTGGTGCGGCTGGGAATTCTGCTCGTCCTGCTCTACAGTGTTTCGCGCTTTAAAGATATCCACCGGACGTTCGAATATCACGGCGCGGAACACAAAGTGGTTTTCAATTTCGAATCGGGCCAGCCGGTGAACGTGGCCAATGCGCAGCGCTTCAGTACGTTCCATCCGCGCTGCGGGACGAGTTTTCTATTTGTGCTTTTCTTCCTGGCCATCCCGGTTTACGCTCTCATACCGTTCGATGGCTTCCTGGCCAAGCTGCTCTCGCGGATCGCGCTGCTGCCGCTGCTGATTGGCGCGAGCTATGAACTGATTCGCTTTGCCGCGAAACGGCGCGGCTCGCTGCTGGCGGCGCTGACCGCCCCCGGGCTGTGGATGCAGCGGATTACGACCCAACCTCCTTCCGGCGATCAGACCGCCGTGGCGATTCACGCGCTCGAAGGCGCGATGGCGCTTGAAAAGTCGCAGGGCGGCGAACTGGTGATCGCCTAAGCGCGGGAGGGCCGGGAGCGCGCACCTCAGGAACACCCCATGCAATTCCGCCAAAGACTGGACGAACTCGAAAAGCGCTTCGAAGCGATCACCGCGCGGATGGCCGATCCGGCGGTGATCGGCGACGCCGCCGAATACCGCAAGGTGACCAAGGCGCACAGCGAGCTTTCCGAGGTAGTCGCGAAATTCCGCGAATGGAAGCAGGCCGAAAATGCGCTATCGCAGGCGCGCGCGATGGTGGAGGACCCGGATCCCGATCTGCGAGCCATGGCGCAGGAGGAGGTGCTGCGCCTCGAACCGGAACTGGAAGCCATCGAGGAACAACTGAAGATTCTGCTGCTGCCGCGCGACCCGAACGATGAAAAGAACGTGGTGCTCGAAATCCGCGCGGGCACGGGCGGCGACGAGGCCACGCTGTTCGCGGCGGAAATTTTCCGCATGTACTCCCGCTACGCGGAAACCCAGGGCTGGAAAATCGAAGTGACTTCCAGCAGCGAATCGTCGGTGGGCGGCTTGAAAGAAGTGATCGCGCTGGTAAGCGGCGACAAGGTCTATAGCAAGATGAAGTACGAAAGCGGCGTACACCGGGTGCAGCGGGTGCCGGTGACGGAGCAGCAGGGCCGGGTACACACTTCGGCGATCACGGTGGCGGTGCTGCCGGAAGCCGACGAAGTGGAAATCAAGATCGACCCGAAGGATATTCGCATCGACACGTTCTGCTCCTCCGGCCCGGGCGGGCAATCGGTGAATACGACCTACTCGGCCGTGCGCATCACGCACCTGCCGACCGGGCTGGTGGTTTCCTGCCAGGACGAAAAATCGCAAATCAAGAACCGCGCCAAAGCCGAGCGCGTGCTGCGGTCGCGGCTCTACGAAATGGAGCTGGAAAAACAACAGGCCGCGTTGGGCGCCGAGCGGCGCAGCATGGTGGGATCGGGCGACCGCAGCGAGAAGATCCGGACCTACAATTTCCCGCAGAACCGCGTGACCGACCACCGCATCGGCCTGACGCTGCACCAGCTCGATTTCGTGATGGACGGCAAACTCGACCCCATCCTCGACGCGCTAACGACGTACTACCAGACGGAGAAGTTGCGGCAGCAAACGGAGCAGACCGCGGCGGATTAGGACCCCGCCCTGCGGTATAATCTCCCCAACCTGGAGGTGTGCCATGTTGCGGCTGGCGTTGGGCGTGCTGGCGGCGGTTCCTGTTTTAGCGAGCACGTGCGAGGATTTGGCTTCCCGAAAACTGCCGGATACGGCGATCACGCTGGCCGAAGCCGTACCGGCGGGCGAGTTGACGCTTCCCGGCGGGCGCGGGCCGGCAGGAACCACTACTTATAAGGATCTGCCGGCCTTTTGCCGGGTAGCGGCCACTTTGCGGCCGACCAGCGATTCCGATATCCGGATTGAGGTCTGGCTGCCCACATCCAACTGGAACGGGAAATTTCAGGCGGTGGGCAACGGCGGATGGGCCGGGGTTATCAGCTATCGGGAGATGGCCGATGCGCTGCGCGCGGGATACGCCACGGCTTCGACCGATACCGGGCATGTCGGCGGCAGCGGGAAGTTTGCTTACGGCCATCCGGAAAAGCTGATCGACTTCGCCTACCGCTCCGAACACGAGATGACGCTAAAGGCGAAAGCCCTGGTAAACGCCTTCTATGGCTCCGCGCCGAAATACTCTTACTGGAACGGCTGCTCGACGGGCGGCAGGCAGGGTTTGAAGGAGGCGCAGCGGTATCCGGCCGATTACGACGGCATCATCGCGGGGGCGCCGGCGAACCGCAGCGCGCTGGCTCTATGGATCGCGTTCGCCGTGCTGAAAGATCCGGCCAGCTATATTCCGGCGAGCAAATATCCGCTGGTGCACCAGGCGGTGCTCGCGGCCTGCGATGCGCAGGATGGCCTGAAGGACGGGCTCATCCAGGACCCGCGCCGCTGCCACTTCGATCCGAAGGTATTGGAGTGCAAAGGCGGCGACGAGGCATCGTGCCTGACCGCTCCGCAGGTAGAAGCCGCGCGCAAAATCTACACCGCCGCGACGAATCCGCGCACCGGGGAGAAGCTTTTTCCTTCGCTGGTGCCGGGCACCGAGCTGGGATGGGCCGTTTTGGGCGGGGGGCCCGGCCCTTCGGCGATCATCCTCGATCAGTACAGATACGTGGCTTTCCAGGATCCCAACTGGAACTGGCGCACTTTCGATTTCGATAAGGATATTGCGCGCTCCGAGAGGCCCGATATTCTGGTGATGAACGCCACCGATCCGAACCTTTCGGCGTTCTTCGCGCACAATGGAAAGCTGCTGCTATACCACGGCTGGAGCGATCCGAACATTTCGGCGCTTTCCACGATCCAGTATTACGAGAGCGTGGTGGATACGATGGGCACGGCGAAGACAGCGAACAACGTGCGCCTGTTTCTGGAACCGGGAATGGGACACTGCGGCGGCGGGGAAGGCCCGAACGTGTTCGATAAAGTGGGCGCGATGGAGCAGTGGGTGGAGAAGGGCCGCGCGCCGGAGCGGATCGTCGCGTCCCATGCGGTGAACGGGAAAGTAGACCGCACCCGGCCCTTGTGCCCCTATCCGCAGGTGGCCGAGTATAAGGGGAGCGGCAGCATCGACGACGCCGCGAATTTCGTCTGCAAGGAGAGCAAGCAATGAGAGCAGCATGGATGGCGATCGCCGCGGGGTTAGCGGCGGTGAGTGGTTGGGCGCAGTCCGGTCCCGCGGCAAAAGCGCAGGCGGCGGGCGGCCCGGTTCCACGCACGCTGGATGGGAAGCCCTCGTTGAGCGGCGTCTGGGAGGTGCCCTATGTGCCCGATATGTCGCGCGGCATCGGCGCCCTGCCGTTCACACCCGCCGGCGAGGCGGAGTGGAAAGCCTACGATCCGGCGAAATTCGATTACACCGGCCATTGCCTGCCGATGGGCTGGACGCGCCAGATGAACGCTCCCATGCCGATGGAGATCATGCAGGAGCCGGACCGGATCGCGATCCTGTTCGAGGCCTGGAACACCTTCAAAGTGATTCCCACCGATGGCCGCGAACACCCGAAGAATCTGGACCCGACATGGCTGGGGAATTCGGTCGGGCGCTGGGAAGGCGACACGCTGGTGGTGGACTCGACCGGCTTCAACGACAAGACCCGCCTGGACACGATCGGACATCCGCACTCGGACCAGTTGCACATTGTCGAGCGGTTCACCCGCACCGACGCGATGCACCTGAGCTACCAGGTGACGATCGACGATCCGAAGATTTACTCGGCGCCATTTACCAATAAGCGCACATTTACCCTGAAGCCCGGTTGGGAATTGATGGAGTACTCGTGCGAAGAAAACAACAAGGACGCCAACGAAGGGCACATCAAATAGGGTCAGGTCGCGGAAGTTCGCGTAGTGGTCCGCTTACTTGGCCGACCGGCCTTTCCACCTGGATCCGCTAAGCCTACAGTCGAATCGCACGTGCAAAGGGAGATTCCGGCGATTGTGCCGCCGGCGCCTTATGCGGAGGCGGCGCGGGAGTTTGTTTTCATTGGCATTGGCGGCCCGCAAGACCGCGCATTCCTTCTAGGCGACGCACCTCGTGAATGAGGCGTTCCGCTTCGCGTCGCGAATCAGCAGTTATTGCAACTGCATTGCGATAGGCCAGCAGATGAAAATAGCCGTCCAGCAGCCCTTTCGAGTTATCTTTTGCAACTGGTTTGCAAATCACTCTTGACTGGAAGCCACGGTTTCCATAATATGAATCGAAGAGGCCGGGCCACAACAAGAACAGAGTTTCGAATGGCATCGGACCATTGAAGCAGAGAAGCCTCCACGGCCGAACTTTTGGCGAAGCGCGCCGTGGAGGCTGAATCGACAACCGGAAGGCTGACGACCCCCTCATTATAAGGCCGTCCGCCACACTTTCTGAAGAAGCAGCACGCCCAGGAACGGGGCCGCGCTTCCAGGGGAGTTCCATTTGCTTGCCGGCCGGCTTGGCCGTCATGGGCTGAGCCGCTGTGTTGTGAAGGAGAATGCCCAATGAGGATTAGGATTAGGACACGGCGAAAGAAGGAGCGGATCAATGCAGGCCGAACCAATTGGCCGGTGGCATACAGATGGGCTGCCATGGGAACCCTGGTGGCTTATTCCGCCACCGGCTCCAAGACGTTCAATCTCGCGCAGGCGCAGGACGTAGCCGGACCGGGCGGGGCCAATCCCGCCATCACCCAGAGTCAAGGCTCGCAGCCGGCGCGCCGCTTCGATATTCCCGCAGGGCCGCTGGACTCGGCCCTCGAAGCTTTCCGGCGCGTAACAGCGATTCGGGTGAGGATTGCGAAGGAAGGCATTGGCGCGATACCGTCGCCGGGAGTGACAGGGCTGTATACGCCTGAGCAAGCCCTTCAGAAACTGCTGGCAGATACCAATCTTACCTTTCGCTTTACCGCGCCGGACGCCGTTTCCATCGATTTGCAGAGTGTTTCCCAATCCGTGGAGGTGACAGCGACCACCGAAGCCCTCGCCGAGTCATCACCGAAGTACGCGGCACCGTTGCTGGACACGCCGCAGACTATCTCGGCCGTTCCGCAGCGAACGCTCGAGGAGCAAGGCGCGACTACATTGCGCGATGCGCTACGCAATGTCGCCGGAATCAGTCTCGCAGCGGGCGAAGGAAGCGCGCAGGGAGACAATCTTACGATCCGTGGATTCACCGCGCGCAGCGACCTGTACATCGACGGGATGCGGGACTTTGGCAGCTATTACCGCGATCCCTTCGACCTGGAGGAAGTCGAGGTGCTGGAAGGGCCGTCATCGGTGACGTTCGGCCGCGGTTCAACGGGAGGTGTAGTGAACCAGGCCAGTAAAAGTCCCGGTCTGGGCGGGTTCTTTTCGGGGACCCTGGACGCCGGGACCGATCTGACGCGCCGCCTGACGCTCGACATCGATAAGCCGCTGCCTATGCTTGGTTCTCACTCCGCCTTCCGGCTGAACGTGATGGGTGACATGAATGATGTCGCGGGGCGCGACATCGCGGAGAATCGCCGGTTCGGCATCTCTCCCTCGCTGGCGCTCGGGCTGGGCACTCCCAGCCGGCTGACCCTGAGCTATTTTCACCAGAATGCCGACGACAATCCAGACTACGGAATCCCGTGGCTATACAACGGACCCGCGCCGGTCGATCACGCAAATTACTATGGCTTCCAAAATGGCAACTATCTGCGCACCTACGACGACATCGGCACGATCAAAGCCGAGCACGAATTCAACCCAAACATCACCATTCGCAATCAGGTCCGCTATGCCAATTATGCGCGCGACGTTCTCATCACCGAGCCGCAGGTTTACAATTCCGCGACGAATGCCGCTCCAACGACCATAGTTCCATTGAGTCAATTGATCGTGAATCGCAACGAGATCGGGGTCAACAGCGTGGAAACGATGCTCGACGACCAGTTGGACGCGACCATTAAGTTCCACACGTGGTTCATTCATCACACGTTTGTGAGCGGGGTAGAAGCGGAGAAGGAAACCTCGGATCCGGCGCGGCCCAAGTGGACCAAGGTGCCCACCACCAGCCTGTTCGATCCAGACCCGTACCAGGTGTTTTCGGGGACTGAGACGATTTCCTCCATCGTTCACACCACCGCGCTGAGCCAGGCGGCATACGCGCTCGACACGATCGAATTCTCCAAGCACTGGGATTTGACCGCCGGTATCCGGTGGGATCGATTCGCGACCGCCTACACGCAGCAGGTCGCGCCGTCATCCGCCTTCAACCGGGTGGATGAGGTGCCGAGCTGGCGGGCCGCCCTGGTGTATAAGCCGGTTGACAGCGGCAGTATCTACTTCGACGCCGGAACGTCGTTCAATCCGTCGGCGGAGATGCTCTCGCTCAGCGGCGCCACGGCGAATCTGCCCCCCGAAAAGAATCTCACCTACGAATTGGGCACGAAGTGGGGTTTGAGGGGGGGCCGGCTGTCCATGCGTAGCGCGCTGTTTCGCACCGAAAAATACAATGCGCGCGAACCCGATCCCACCAATCCTCTGCTCGACGTCCTCGCCGGAGACGAGCGAGTGGATGGCTTTGAAGCCGGCGTCCAGGGGCATGTGACCAGCCGCTGGGAACTGCTGGCCGGTTTCGCCGAGTTGGACAGCAAGGTGGTGAGCTCTCGGTATTACCCGGCCGCAGTCGGTTATCCGCTCGCCAACGTGCCCAAACACAGCTTCAACTTCTGGAGCGAATACCGGTTTCCCAGGCACTGGGAGGCTGGGGCGGGCAGCAACTACGTATCGAGCCGGACGGCCAGTTCCACCGCTCCGCTGGATCCTGTCACCGGGCGGATTAAGGAAGTGCCCGGCTACTGGGTATTCAACGCGATGGTGGAACATCCGCTCAATGAGCATATGGACTTTCAGGTAAACGTCAACAACATCGCCAACCGTTACTACTACGACGAGTTGCATCCCGGCCATATTGTGCTGGGGCCCGGCCGCTCGGTGCTCGCCGGCCTGAAGTTTAAGTTCTGACCGAAAGAGGATCCAGCAATGCTTTTAGCCATTCCCGATGTGCTCACTGCCGAGCAGGTCTTGAAAGCCCGGAAGATACTGGAGCAGGCCGACTGGGTTGACGGCCGGGTCACCGCCGGCCATCAATCGGGCCGCGTCAAGGACAACATGCAATTGCCCGAAGGCTCGGAGGCCGCGCGCGAGTTGGGCGAGATGATACTGCTGGCGCTGGAAAAGAACCCGCTGTTTGTTTCAGCCGCTCTGCCGGCCCGCGTGTTTCCTCCGCTCTTCAACCGTTATCAGGGCGGGCAGGCATTCGGCACCCACGTCGACAACGCCATCCGCCAGGTGGCCGGAACGGCGCACCGCATCCGCACCGATCTTTCGGCGACGCTGTTTTTCACTGGACCGGACGAGTATGACGGCGGTGAACTGGTCGTGGAAGACACTTACGGCACGCATGGCGTCAAGCTGCCGGCAGGTCATATGATTCTCTATCCATCCACCAGCCTCCACCATGTGCGGCCGGTGACCCGAGGCGCGCGGATTGCCTCGTTTTTCTGGATTCAAAGCATGATCCGCGGGGATGCCGAGCGGACGCTTCTTTTCGATCTGGATATCGCCATTCAGCGGCTCGCCGGCGAGCAGCCCGATCATCCCTCCGCCGTGCAACTCACCGGGGTATATCACAACCTGCTCAGACGCTGGGCCACTGTCTGAAGGATGGTCACAGGGTGTATGCTGGATTGCGACGGGTGGAAGCCCGGCGGCGGGCCGGAAGGCCTGGTTTTCATAGCACGGGAAAGGAGTCTGCATATGGCGGTGATGAGCATCATCCGCTTCAAGAGCGCGGATGAAGTGGTGGACCGCGCCAATCGCACCACTTACGGCCTGGCCGCGCGGCGGTGTGGACGCGCGACATCCAAACCCATGCCATCGCTAACAGCGTCCGCGCCGGCACGGTGTGGGTGAACCGCGATCACGTGGTGGATCCGCGCGCGCCCTTCGGCGGATTCAAACAGTCCGGCATCGGCCGCGAGCTTGGCGGGTACGGACTGCAGCAGCACGCGGAAGGGCACATCAAATAGGGTCAAGTTGCGGAAGTTCGCGTAGGGGTCCGCTTACTGGCGCGCGCGGCTCTGCCAAGCCACAACCGTCAGGGAGTGGATGCGCTTATTTGTGTCAGGCTTGCGAGGCGGGCGAGAGATCGTCTCAAGAAAGTTGATGGGCGGAATCCATTCCGCTGATAACCGGAGAGCGCGAAAAACGGTATCCTTCGAAGAGCCGGACTTTGAATGACAAATCAAAATCTAGAATCAGTTCTGTTGGGTGCGAGCAAGGGGATTTCGCACTTTCTGTACAATCAGCAAACCGGGCCCAATGTGTATCCGGGGGTGCCGCCCGAATACACGAACTGGCGGGACGAGCAGCGGGCGTGGCAGAAGACCTGCGTGCTTTTCAACCAGTCCTATCACATGGCCGAGCTCCAGGTGGAGGGACCGGACGCGATGAAGCTGTTGAGCTACCTGGGGGTAAACAGCTTCGCGAATTTCGGTCTCGACCGGGCGAAGCAGTTCGTTCCGTGCTCGCCGGAAGGGTACGTGATCGGCGATGTCATTCTGTTTCATCTGGCGGAGAACCTGTTCAACCTGGTGGGCCGCATCCCGGCGCTCAACTGGGTTCGCTACCACGCGGAAACCGGAGGATACAAGGTCAAGACCGAACTGGATGAGCGGACCGCGGTGCGCAAAGATCCCAGCCGCCGGCGCCACTACCGGTTTCAGGTGCAGGGGCCGAACGCGATGAAAACGATCGAGCGCGCGACCGGCGCGCCGGTTCCCGATGTGAAGTTCTTCCACCTGACCTGGACGGAAATCGCCGGCAAGAAAGTGCGCGCGTTGCGCCACGGAATGGCGGGCCAGCCGGGGCTGGAGTTTTTTGGGCCGTGGGAGGACGGAGAGGCGGTGCGTTTGGCTTTGGTGGAGGCGGGCAGAGAGTTCGGGCTGCGGCAGGTGGGCGGGCGCGCGTACTCGGCAAACACTTTGGAATCGGGATGGATTCCTTCGCCGCTACCCGCCATCTACACTTCCAAAGAGATGAAAGCGTACCGCGAATGGCTGCCGGCGGATTGCTATGAAGCGAAGGCCTCGATCGGCGGCAGCTTCTACTCGGAGAATATTGAAGACTACTACCTGACGCCGTGGGATCTGGGCTACGGCCACATCGTAAAGTTCGATCACGATTTCATTGGCCGCGCGGCGCTGGAGAAAATGGCCAAAAGGCGGCATCGGCAGAAGGTGACGCTGGCGCTCGATAACGAAGGCGTGACGAAGGTTCTGGCCAGCTTTTTGCAAAAGACCGGCCGGGCGAAGTTTATGGAATTTCCGAGCGCGGTCTATGCGATGCATCCGTTCGACCGCGTTCTGGTGAACGGCCGGCCGGCCGGCCTTTCCACCTGGATTGGCTACAGCTACAACGAAGGCAGAATGCTCACGCTGGCTATGGTCGAGGAAGAGTACAGCGCGCCGGGCACGGAGGTGTCGCTCGTGTGGGGCGAGCCCAATGGCGGATCGGCGAAGCCCACCGTCGAACCGCACGTGCAAATGGAGATTCCGGCGATTGTGTCGCCGGTGCCGTATGCGGAGGTGGCGCGGGAGTTGTATGCGCCGGCTGGCTGGCGGGCGCACCAGCCGGCGTGAAGGCTACCACAGCAGTTTCAAGCCGAACTGAATCTGTCGCGAGGTCGTCGAGGTGCTGGTGATGAGGCCGGCCGTGGGAGAAACGCCGGCCGGCGTGAATGTGACGGCGTTCGGCGTATTGAAATTGGCGCGATTGAGGAGATTGAAGAACTCGGCCCGAAATTGCAGATTGGCTTTTTCGCGGATGCGCGTGTCTTTTAATAGCGAGAAATCCCAGGTGGCGAGGCCCGGCCCGGTCAGGGTGTCGCGGCCGAGATTACCGTAGAATCCGCTATTGTTCGGGGGCGCGAGAAACGCCAGCGGATTGAACCATTGGTCCGGATTGCCCAGGATCACCGGCCCGCGAAACGCGGGATTCACGAAGGGCCGGACGGGATTGCGCGTGTCGCCATTATTGGACGGGTTGTAGCTGAGTTGGGGCGTGAAGGGAAAGCCGCTCTGCACGGTCACGATGGAATTCACCGTCCAACCGCCGGGCAGGCGGTGGTTTTTGCCGAACGGGAGGGCATAACTCGCGTTGATTACGGCCACGTTGCGCACATCGAAGTTCGCCAGGCCGCGGTCCGCGCGCAAGTTGAACGGATTCGAGGCCAGGGCGGGTTCGCCTCCGGAAGTGGTGGCGTTGAGCGAATCGCCATCGTCGATGGTCTTCGACCATGTGTAGACACCACGCAGGAGAAAGCCGCTGCTGAAACGGTGATGGAAATCCACCTGGAGCGCATTGTAGGAGCTGTCCGCCTCCGAAAAATACGTCCAGGTATTGGCCAACGAGGCAGTGGGCTTGGCCGAGGAGGGCACGTAGTATGTTCCGGCCGGAACCGGCGTGCCCGCTATTCCGGCGGGAAAGTTAGCCGGGTAAACGGCGGGGCAGGGGGCGGCCGGGCAGACTACCGGGAACGGTTCGTTGGCGTCGATGCCTAGAATTTCGTGGTAGCCGTGCGAGCCGATGTAGCCAACGGTCAGCGCGGTATTGGCGGTAATCTCCTGCTCGATGCGGAACGACCAGGAGATCAGAGTTGGGGTGTACAGGTTCGGCTGCACGCCTCCGGGCACCAGCTTGGCGGTTGCCGGAACGACCGCGGGCGCGAGTGGCAATTCGGCCACCGGAATGTTCGGCACGCTATAGGTGGGGTCGAAGGGCGCGTTCTGATCGGTGCGATAGCCGAGCGCATCCTGCAAATCGTTGTACATGCCGAAGCCCGCCCGAAACACGGTGGCGTGCTTTGTGCGAAACGGGCTCCAGGCCACCCCGGCGCGCGGCTGGGGGAGAAACCTGGCGTGGTTCACGGTGAATGCCGAACTTCCCACGGCGGGCTGCGCGGAAATGACGCCATCGGTAAACGTGTAGGTGGCTGCGCGCCCGCGGGCTTCATTCCAGCCGTTCGAAAACTCATCCCGGAATCCGAGCGTAAGCGTAAACCTCTGGTTCACGCGAATGGCGTCTTCGAGGAACCACGCACCGAACCAGGAGCGCCAGCCGAGCGGGGTTGAGGCAGGATCGTAGAGCAGGCTGGCCGCCGTGCCCTGCAAGAACGTTTGCAAGCTGGTGAAGGTGGCCTGCCCGTACTGGCTGAGCGCGAGGTTCTCGTTCGAGCGCAGGCGTTGGAACCAGGCTCCGATGTTGAGCTGATGCCGCCCGGCCGTGAGCGAAACGCGGTCCTGGTACGTGAACAGGTTGCGGTGAATATCGAGATTGCTTCCGTTATTGCTGCCGGCCAGGCTTAACTGCGCCGCGGGATTGGAAGCGGCGCTGCCGCCCACCACGATCGCGCCCAGCGGCAGGCCGCTTAGAAAACCGGGCAAACCGGCGGCGGGGGTGTCCGGCGTGGGTTCGCCAGTGAAGTAGTAAGAGGCTCGCGAGAAGCCGAAGCGGGCGGTGTTTAGGAGACGGGGCGAAAACTGGTGGGTCTCCTCGAGGCTGGCTACCTGCTCGCGCAGCGTCTCGACGTCGGTGCTGTAAAGATTGGTGCTGGTGGGAGTGAAGTCCTGGCTATCGTCGATGGTGTAAAACGCGCTGAGAAGATCCTTGGCCGTCAGAACGCGGTCCAGCCGCGCGGTGCCGAAATCGTCGCGGATGGTTTGCAGCGGATTGTTGAACGCTTCGGAAATACCGCCGAAATCGGGCGCTTGCGGGCTGGGGGCGGGCCAAGCATCGATCAGCGGCGATAGTCCTACGAACGCCAGCCCGGACGCGGAGCACTGCGCCGGCGCGGGGCTGACCAGATTGCACGGCAAATAGCCCTTGCGGGCGTTAGAGTCGGGCACCAGATCCACGCCGGTCTGGCGCAAATGCTGGTTGAAGCCCTCGAAATTCGCGAAGAAGAAGGTTTTATCGCGCTCGAGCGGACCGCCGAGGGAAGCGCCAAACTGGTTGCGCTCGAATCCGGGAGGGCCCGAACCGATATCGAAAAAATTACGGGCGTCGAGATCGTTATTGCGCAGAAACTCGTAAAGCGAGCCGTGAAGCTGGTTCGTGCCGGATTGACTGACGATAAGCACCTGCGCGCCCGGCCGCTTGCCATACTGCGCGCCGTAGGTATCGGTCAGCAGGTTGAATTCCCGCACGGCGTCGGCGCCCAGCAACTGCTGGCTCGTGCCGCCGGGCTGCATGTTATTTTCCGCCGCTCCGGTGAACTCCACTCCGTTCAGTAGGAAGAGATTCTGCTGGGGCCGGTTGCCGGAAACGGCGAAGTTATTGCCTACGGTCGAATTGGAAACACCGATGCCGCCGGTTTTCTCCCAGGTGAAATTGACCACTCCGGGATTGAGCGTGAGCAGTTCGTCGTAACTGCGGCCGTTGAGCGGCAGGCCTTGGATTTCCTTGCCGGTGACCAGGCCGGAAGCATTGGCCGTGCCAACCGAAACCAGGGGCGCATCGGCAGTCACGGTGATTTGCTGGCTGGCCTGTCCCGGCTGGAGTTCCAGATTCACGGCCGCGCTTTGCCCCACCGCCAATTGAATGCCGGTGCGCACCTGTTCGGTAAAGCCCGGGCGGGCGGCGCGGACTTCGTAGGCGCCCGCCGGCAGGGCGGAGAAGCGGTAATACCCGCCCGCATCGGTAACCGCGGCGCGGGTGATTTCCGTTTCGAGATTCTTCAGGCTGACCGCCGCGCCGGAAACGACCGCGCCGCTCGCATCCGTCACTCTGCCCGAAAGCTCCGCCGAGACTTGCCCAAGCGCGGCGCCGGCCAGCGCGAATAGCAACACTCCTAACCTGGTTCCACTCATCGTAGTTGTCATGTAAACGAGACTTGGTTATGTTAACACAACAGCAAGGAGAGGGGGCGGGCGCGGGTTTCGACGCGGGCGGCCGCGGTGTGTTGGAGCGGCGCGGTTGGGTGTATGCTGGATTGCGCCGGGTGGAAGCCCGGCGGCGGGGCGGAAGCCCCGGCCCCACAGCGCTCGAAAAGGAGTCTGAGCATGGCCTCTGTAGTCTACACTCCCAGCGAACGGAAAGTACCCGTTTCCGCTACGAAAATCCTGATTAATAACCGCTGGTCGCCCAGCGCGTCCGGCAAAACCTTTCCCACCATTAACCCGTCCACCGGCGAAGAAATCTGCCAGGTTGCCGAAGCGGATGCCGCGGACGTGGATAGAGCCGTGAGCGCCGCGCGGGCGGCTTTCGAGCGCGGCCCGTGGCGGAAAATGGCCGCATCGGAACGCGGGCGCCTGCTGCACCGCCTGGCGGATTTAATTGAAAGACACGCGGACGAACTGGCCGCCCTGGAATCGCTCGATAACGGCAAGCCGGTCACAGTGGCGAAAGCCGTGGATGTGGCCGCCACGGTGGGCTGCTACCGGTACTTCGCCGGATGGGCGGACAAAGTTCAAGGCAAAACCATCCCGATCGACGGGGACTACTTCTGCTACACGCGGCACGAGCCGGTGGGCGTGGTGGGCCAGATCATTCCCTGGAATTTCCCGATGCTGATGCAGGCATGGAAGCTCGGCCCGGCGCTCGCCACGGGAAACACGGTGGTGATGAAACCCGCCGAGCAGACGCCGCTCACGGCGCTCCGCATCGGCGAGTTGATCGTGGAAGCGGGTTTCCCGGAAGGGGTGGTCAACCTGCTGCCCGGCTACGGCCCAACCGCCGGCGCAGCCATCGCCAATCACATGGATATCGATAAGGTCGCCTTCACCGGTTCCACCGAAGTGGGCCACCTCATCATGGAAGCCGCCGCCAAATCGAACCTGAAGCGCGTGACCCTCGAACTGGGCGGCAAGAGTCCGAATATCGTGTTCGCCGACACGGACCTGGATGAAGCCGTGGAGGGCGCGCATTTCGGGCTGTTCTTCAATCACGGCCAGTGCTGCTGCGCCGGCTCGCGCGTGTTCGTAGAGGAAAAAATTTACGAACGTTTCGTGGAAAAGAGCGCCGTCCGGGCCCGGAAGCGCACCGTGGGCGACCCGTTCGATCCCAAGACCGAGCAAGGGCCGCAGGTAGACGAAGCCCAGTTCGAGAAGGTCATGAGCTATATCGATTCCGGGCGGAAGGAAGGCGCCAAGCTGGTATGCGGCGGAGATCGGGTGGGAGACCGCGGCTATTTCATCCAGCCCACGGTTTTCGCGGACGTTCAGGACGAAATGAAAATCGCCAAGGAGGAAATCTTCGGCCCGGTGATGAGCATCATCCCGTTCCAGAGCGCCGATGAAGTGGTGGACCGCGCCAACCGCACCACCTACGGGCTGGCCGCGGCGGTGTGGACGCGCGACATTCAAAAAGCCCATGCCATCGCCAATAGCGTCCGCGCCGGCACGGTTTGGGTGAACTGCTATAACGTGCTGGATACGCGGGCGCCCTTCGGCGGATTCAAGCAATCGGGCATCGGGCGCGAACTGGGGGAATACGGGCTGCAGCAGTACACGGAAGTGAAAACGGTTACGGTGAAGCTATAGGGACGTCCCGCTTAACTGCCGGTTAAGCGGGACCGCAGCCTGACGGTCGCGGCCCGGGGCTACTTCGCGGCCGCGATTGAATCGACCTGAATGGTCTTGGTCTTCGCGTCGAGGGCGCCGCGGACGGTCACCCTCTTTCCCGCGAATTGTTCCGGCGTTTTCTGGTCGCTGAGGGTGTAGCTGTTTTTACCATCCCACAGCACATAGGACGCCCCGTGCTCCTTCACGCAGGCGACGGTGCAGGCGGCGTCGTCCGGACCCATCTTCATGTGCGAGTGGTCGCCATTCTCGCACATGCTGTCGGCGATGACGCCGGTGAAGGCGCGCTTGCCCTGTCCGAAGGCAAGCGCTACCGCGAGAACACCTAATACCAGTGCTTTCACGTTCTTAGTTGCCCGGGATCATCAGGTGCGCCGTGGTGGTCCCTTCGTTCATAATCCACAAGTCGCCCTGGGCCCCGCTATTCGGCAAGCCCAGCGACTGCGAGGTAGCGCCCGGCACAGCCACCGTGATGTGCTTCCGCAGGTGCTCCGCATCCGGTCCCATCGCGTGAATCCAGAGCGAACCGAATTCCGGTTTCACGCGGGTTCCGTCCTTTTCCGCTTTCTCGAATGCGGCATCCCTTGCGGCCTTATCGGGGATGGCGTTGAACTTCAGATTCTGGGCCACGCGGTCCAGATTGGCGATGCTGGTGCACTCGACCGCGAACGGCGTCCGTTGGCCGGGTTTGCCCGATAGATCGTAACAGACCAGGCGGTTGGTGCCCTTCTTCAGCGTTTCGTAAGTAAAGTCGGACTTCCACGAGATTACCGTGGCGTCCTTTTTCATGTTGTCTGGCGCGGCCATCAGGGCTTTTTGGACCTCCGGCGATTCCGACTGCGCGAACACGCAGGCCGAAGCGGCCAACAAGCCGATGGCGATTGGCATGATGCGTTTCATATGCTCTCCTGTTCCCCGCGCCTGAAAATTCGCGGGCCGGGGCACCGAAAGTTACGGTGACCCCACGGCGCACTGCAGGTTCTACTGGCGCGTTTGGTTCAGTATATCGCGATCCGGCCGCTTCACGCTTTGGCGGCGCGTGGTTGCGTGGCGGTTCGCAAGAACTCCGCGGCTTCGCGGATGGCCCGGCGGCCGCCGGCCAGCACGCCGTGCATGGAAACGAAGGCGTGAATCATACCGGGATAGCGGCTGACGGTTACCGGCACTCCGGCCTCCTGCATGCGCCGCGCATAGGCTTCCCCTTCGTCCCGCAAGGGGTCGAATTCGGCGGTGATGACCAGGGCGGGCGGCAAGCCCGCCAGATTCTTTGCCAGCAGGGGCGAGGCCTCCGGATGGCGCGCTTCGGCCGGCGAAGGGAGATAGTGGCCGTTGAACCAATCCATGGCAGCGGTGGTGAGGAAGTAGCCCTCGCCCGCTTCCCGATGGGAAGGGGTATCGTGCGAGCTTAAATCGGTAACGGGATAAATCAGGATCTGCGCGGCCAACGCGGGCGAGGAGGTTTTTTCCAGGGCAGCGTCGCGGCAGCGCATGGCCACCACGGTTGCGAGATTGGCCCCGGCGCTGTCGCCACCCACGGCGAGGCGCTCCGGGCCGATCCCGAGCGCTTCCGCATGGGCTGCCGCCCACCGTACGGCCGCGTAGGCGTCTTCGACAGCGGCGGGAAACTTATGCT
>DATGKM010000190.1:0-41681 GCA_035294665.1 Bryobacteraceae bacterium
ACGACGACGTGCGCCTGGCCCTCGGTCCCACCCTGCCGCCCATCGACGACGACGTGCGCCTGGCCCTCGGTCCCACCCTGCCGCCCACCGACGACGACGTGCGGCTGGCCCTCGGTCCCACCCTGCCGCCCACCGACGACGACTTGCGCCTGGCCCTCGGTCCCACCCTGCCGCCCATCGACGACGACGTAACGATCACCGCATAGAACGCCGAGGCGTCCGTTTCCGGGAAGACTTCTGAGCTTTTTAATCACAATTTATGATAGGGTTTTAACAATTCTGCTCGTATCATAGAGGAGAGGGATGGCCCAGGTTATCCAATATTCGAGTTGGTTGGTGGGCCTGCCTCTGGAATTGCTCATCATAGGAGCGCTTGTCCGCGGTCCGTACCGCCGCTTTCCCTTGCTGCTGCTTTACAGCCTCGCGCTGTTTCTCACTACCTCAATTGAAATTTCCGTCACTCAGGCGTATTTCGCTGGGATTCGCTTCACTCACTCCCGCTCCGTTTACTATTGGGTGGATGAGAGTATTCGCGAAGGCCTCCTCTTCGCGTTTGTTCTCAGCCTCGCATATCTCGCGACGGAAAAACTGCGGTCTCGTCTTCCGGTTCGTATAGGCTTGATTGCGGGAGGCGTTACTTTTGTGGCAGCTTCATTCCTGATTCATCGCCAGCTTACGACCGGCCCCGGACACTGGCCGTGGATGACGCCGTGGGTCAGGGACATCGACTTCGCCGCCGCGGTTATCGATTTTGCCGTATGGGCGCTACTCATCGGCTCCCGCCAGCGGGACACGCAAGTTCTTCTGCTTGCCAGCGGCGTAGGCATCCAGTTCGCTGGTGCCGCCATCGGAGAATCTCTGCGGACTTTGTTTCCCGGCTTTCGGCTGGCCGGAAGTTTCGTCGAAATCGTTGCCAGCCTTGCCGGAATGTATATTTGGTGGCAAGCCCTGCGCGCGGCTCGTGTGCCGCAAACAACGCGCGTCGCAATCTCATCGCCTGGCGACCAAAGAGGCGCAACCCGCTGGTAGCCCCTGCGTACAGCAAGGTTACGCCTCAAGTCGCTTCCACTAATTCCTAATTCCGCGTCTACTGATTCGGAGAGCGGCTCGCTCCGCCCGAGTTCTGGTTCTGATCCAGAGACGCAGTGACCTGGTCAGCCGAATAGACCTTCACCTCGACGCGCCGGTTCTTGGCGCGCGCCGCGCGGTTATTACCCGGTTCGACCGGCTTCTCATCCCCGAGTCCGATCATGTGGATGCGGTAAATCGGGATATCATGTCGGGCCACCAGATACTCCACCACGCTGTCGGCCCGGCGCCGGCTCAGCGCTTCGTTGTATTGCTTGTCGCCGACATTGTCGGTGAAGCCCTCGACGGCGATGAAGTAGCGGCGGTCCGGCTTGATTTCGCCCGCCAGCTTGTCCAGGTCCCGCTTCATATCCGGGGTCAGCGTCCATTGATTGAACTTAAATGGAACGGTGGCCTCGGTCTGCAATTGATAATCGTCGATGTTCGACACTACCTGGCGCAGCGAATCCAGACCGCGCCTGGATTCATCTCCAACCTGGTTAGCGCGGCTCATGGCCTCGTTGGCATGCTGATCGGCCGTAGTGGCATGCTGATCGGCTGTAGAAGCGCGCTCCTGCGCGGCGCTGATGCCGCTCTGCGCTTTCTCGTCTACCTGCTGCACTTCTTTCTTGGTGTCTTGAATCTCCTGGCTGTTTTTATTGGTCTGATCGCCTACCTGGTCCACCTTTGCTTGAATTGGCGCGGTGGCGTTCTTGACGTACTTGTGCGTAGCGCACCCGGCGGACAGCAAAGCACCCATCACGATACTTGCTGTAGCAAGGAATACTTTCATTGGCTCAACCTCGCTGTGCCGCATATGCAATCAAGCAGCCGTTGCTCTAAATTGCGCAATCTGAAGCCCGCCACTCGCATCCGTGAAAACGAATGCTTCGTAAAGGTAATGTAAGGATTACCTGTGCAGTGTGTTTTCTGCTGCGGCAGCGGAAAACTCTTTAAAGCGGCGCTTCGGAGGCGGCGAAACTCCCCGTAGCGGGCTGCGATAGCCTGGCAAGTCCCAGGCGAGATTATCGTAGATTTCCCCTTCGGGGTCGAAGTCCAACGGCCAGAATTTGCGTTTTTCCATAAGAGCCTACCGGTTGGAGGGAACCTGAATTAATTATACCACTCGGGGGGTGCCATGTAAGCTTTTGAAAATAAGAGAGATAGCTGATATCGAGAGGCCTTCGCGGCAGAAAAGGGGCTGCGCGCCGGTGGGGCGGGACCAGCACATAGCCGCCAGCGATCAGCCATCGGCTAAACCAGCTTTAGCTGAAAGCTGACCGCTGAAAGCTGACAGCTTCTTAAACACCCACGAGTTTACGGCCGTGCTCCCACAGCTCGCTGGCGTCTTCAATTACCTTGCGGCTCTCTTCGTAGATATGGCGGATGCGATCCATCATGTCCTTCGTCGTTTCGGACATGTCGCTCGTACGGCTGGCTACTCGTCCGGCCGCGTTTTTGGCGGCCGACCAGGGATCCCGCCTCTTGCCGCGGCTAAGCGCAAAGCCCAGCCCCACCGCTGCTCCAATGGCCACGCCGATCCAGATCGCCGTGTTCTGCTTGTTCACATCCATGACGTAAGCGTCCTCCCTCTCAAGTGTAGATTCCCGTTACCGCAAAGCCGGAGCGAGCCGGGAAAACCTACGTGCGGCTGAACACAGAGAGCACGGCAGGTTGTATTGGGGCGAACTCGGGCCGGAAAAATCTATATTGGCGCTCCAATATCCAATTTGCGCCCCCATGTCGGCCCTATTGACACCGGCAATGGCCCATGTACAATCCAAAGTGGAAACAAATTCACAACGGAAGTGGCGGAAAATGTTTAAAGCGAAACGCACGCGTGCGGAATCGGCCCCGGCGGCGGAAGGTTACAACAGCCTGGAGGTGGCTCGGATCTGCGGCGTCAGCCTCCGGCAGCTTCAATGGTGGGATGAACGCAACGTCGTTTCGCCCCGGCAGGATGGGCACAAGCGCGTCTATTCCCGCGAAGAGCTCATCGAGATTTCGGTGATCGCGGAATTGCGCCGCAAAGGCTTTTCGCTGCAAAAGATCCGCCGCGTACTCCGGTTCCTGCAGAAGGATGTCGGCAAGCGCCTGAATGAAGCGCTTTCCTCCTCAAGCGAGATCCACCTGCTGACCGACGGCAAGTCGATCTATCTCGAAGACGCCCCCCACCGCATTATCGACCTGCTCAAGAACTCGCGCCAGCCGATGTTCCTGGTTTCGGTTACCGATCAGGTAAAGCGCATCACCGCCGCCGAAAGGAAGCCGGCGCGCTCCGAGCGCCCGGCGGCCTCCCGAAAAGCCCGCGCCGTCTGATTCCCTCCCAATTTCGCCATTTGCGCCGGGGGCGCGGCGTACCCTACAATCTCTACTGAGACGAGGGTGATTGCCCGTCTTTTCCCTGGATGCACATTTCCGTAAAGGGCGAATACGCCCTGCATGCATTGATCGACCTGGCTCTCGAGCAGCCTGGCGAACCGGTGAAAATCGCCGAGATTGCCCGGCGGCAGAAGATTCCCCAGAAATTTCTGGAGTTGATTCTGGCGGGATTGAAACAAGGCGGTTTTGTCGAATCGCGCCGCGGCGCCGAAGGCGGCTACATGCTGGCGCGCCCGGCCGATGCGATTACGCTGGGCGACGTTTTGCGGTTTGTGGAAGGCCCGCGCGCAGCGAACCGGCCCGCGGGTGCGCGATCGCGGCGGCCGGGTTCGGCCGCCACCGCCGATGCCGATGACCCGTTTTCCGGTGTCTGGCAGCGTGTGGACCAGGCCGTTTCGGAAATTCTGGATAAGACCACCCTGCAAGATGTGCAGCGCGATTGGACCGAGAAGCGGAATAAGTTTGTACTGAACTGGGAGATCTGATTGCGAATTTACGAAGACAACACCTACAGCATCGGGCGCACGCCGCTGGTGCGCCTGAACCGCGTGACCGATGGCGGCAAGGCGATCGTGCTGGGAAAGATGGAAGGCCGCAATCCGGCCTATTCCGTGAAGTGCCGCATTGGCGCATCCATGGTTTGGGACGCCGAGAAGCGCGGCGTGCTCACTCCCGGCAAGGAATTGATCGAACCGACCAGCGGCAATACCGGCATCGCTCTGGCCTTCGTGGCGGCGGCGCGTGGTTACGCGATCACGCTGACGATGCCGGAGACCTTTTCGGTGGAGCGCCGCAAGGTGCTGAAGGCGCTCGGCGCCAACCTAGTATTGACGGATGGATCGCTGGGAATGGCCGGATCGATCGCCAAGGCGGAGGAAATTGTGGCCGGCGATCCGCAGCATTACCTCATGCTGCAGCAGTTCAAAAATCCCGCCAATCCCGAAATCCATTTTCAGACTACTGGGCCGGAGATCTGGGAAGACACGGGCGGCGCCATCGACGTGCTGGTTTCCGGCATCGGCACCGGCGGCACCATTACCGGCGTCTCGCGCTATATTAAGCGGCAGCTCGGCAAAAACCTGCTTTCGGTCGGCGTCGAGCCGGCGAAAAGTCCGGTAATCACGCAGCACCTGGCGGGGCAGCCCCTGCGGCCCGGCCCGCATCCCATTCAGGGAATCGGCGCGGGTTTCATTCCCGATACACTGGATCTTTCGGTGGTCGATCGGATTGAACAGGTTTCCAACGAAGAGACACTGGAAATGGCGCGCCGCCTGACAAAGGAAGAAGGCATCCTGGGCGGCATCTCTTGCGGCGCCGCGGTGGCGGTCGCGGCGCGGCTGGGCAGGCAACCCGAATTTGCCGGAAAGACGATCGTCGCCGTCCTGCCGGACGCCGCCGAGCGCTACATCAGCACCGT
Source organism: Bryobacteraceae bacterium (assembly GCA_035294665.1). Classification (GTDB taxonomy): domain Bacteria; phylum Acidobacteriota; class Terriglobia; order Bryobacterales; family Bryobacteraceae; genus PSRJ01. Next base: position 4,868 of record DATGKM010000190.1, read on the forward strand.
TCTTTTTGAGAATCTCCTCGACGATTGAAAACTATTGCGTTAGTCTTTTCACCAATCGTCAATTGGCGCGCGCGCCCTCACGTTTCCTGGCGCCTTTTCGCGGTGCTGCTACGTCCATATGATAGATTTGGGAGTAGGATACGTTTTGTTTACGTTCGCAACCCCCTTCGCTTTATTTCTCCAGATTAATGTCGTGGATATGGTCCAGCGGACCGACTTGCTGGAGATGGTTGTGCTGGGCATCCTGATCTGCTTCTCTCTTTTTTCCTGGACGGTCATCTTCTCCAAGTGGAGCGCCCTGCGCAACGCCCGCCAGACCAATCACCGCTTCCTGCGCGCCTTTCGCAAGGCCAACGGCCTCGAAGCGGTCATCGTGGCCAGCGAGCAGTTCCGTCCTTCCCCGCTGGTGAGCGTGTTCGATTTCGGCTACGAAGAAGTGGAGCGCCAGGTGAAGAGCCGCGGGCGCGTGGCCAGCCGTACGGCTGTGGAACGTGCCTTGCAACTCGGCGTGAGCGAGGAACTGACGAAACTCGAGCGTAATATGCCCTGGCTGGCCACAACCGCTTCGGTCACACCGTTCATCGGGCTATTCGGCACCGTATGGGGAATCATTCGGGCATTCAACGATCTGACGACGCAGGGCAGCACCAGTTTGCGGGCCGTCGGGCCGGGTATCGCGGGCGCGCTGATTGCGACGGCCTTTGGCTTGTTCGCGGCTATTCCAGCGGCAATTTTTTATAACTATTTCAGCCATGCCATCCGGCTGATCGGCACCCGCATGGACGATTTCTCTTTAGAGTTCCTGAATCTGGCCGAGCGCAGTTTGGGGGATTAGGGTGAGGTTTCGCATGCTTGGTGGGGCAAACGCTTTCGCCTGCCAACTGCAGTTTGGGGTGCAACACTAGATGGCTATCTCCTTCAACGGCGGCGGCGCCGGTTCCCGCGGGCGCGCTTCCGGCGCATTATCGGAAATTAATGTCACGCCTTTTGTCGACGTGGTCCTGGTTCTGCTCATCATCTTCATGCTCACCGCGCACGTCATGGAATTCGGCCTCGAAATCGACGTGCCGCATGTGCGCGCCGTGCGGGAGTCGGCCAAGGAGCTCCCCGTTGTAAACCTGACCAAGGATGGTCTCGTCTACCTCAATACGCCGCAGAACCAGGTAAACATCAACGAGCTGGGAAAAGTGCTTCGCGCCAAATATGGCCCGAGCGCTAAAGCGGTTTATGTGCGCGCCGATAAAGATACGGTGTTCCAGCCGATCGCCTCGGTGCTCGCCCAACTGGGAGCGGATGGCTTCCAGGTCAACGTCGTGACACAGCCGGAAGATTCCACGGCGAAACGCAAATGAGTGTCCACGCCGGCCAGACGCAGATGAGTGTCCACGCCGACACGCTGGAACAAGCCGAGCCGCTTGGCAGGTGGCTTTTGGGCTCGCTCGTCTTCCACCTCTGCCTGGCAGGCGGGCTCGCCGGATTTGCCTGGTGGGAAGCCCGGCCGCACGCGGTTTTCGGCGAGGTGAATGGCGGAGGCCTGGGCTCGGTGGCGGTGACGGCCGTTTCGTCGATTCCCCTGCCGCCGCGCAGCGGGCAGGTGAACCCGGTGGCTAACGACACCGAATCCCGTGTCCCGGAGCCGCCGCCCAAGCCGAAACCGAAACCCGCCGTCCAAGCCCCGGAACCCGATGCGATCCCTCTGCCTAGCCGGAACGCGTACCGGCGTCCCGCCGAACAGGCCTCCCCGCCCAACAAATTTCGGGAAAAACAAAAAGAGCTTCCCAATCAGCTTTATGCCAATAGCGGGCAGGCGCTGGTCTCTCCCCAATTCCAGATGCCCGGCGCCGGAGGGGTAAGCCTCGGTTCCAACTCGCCATTTGGCCAGCAGTTCGGCTGGTACGGCACGCTGGTCCGCGATAAGGTGGCGCGGAGCTGGCGGACTACCGACATTGATCCGCGCCTGCATACCCTTCCGCCGGCGGTCGTCACCTTCACCATCGAACGCGATGGTTCGGTTCCGGCGGGCTCGGTGCGGGTCGTGCAGCGTAGCGGAAACGCGGCTCTCGATTTTTCCACCCAACGCGCGGTTCTGGATGCTGCGCCCTTTCCACCCCTCCCCGCCGGGTTCCCCCACAACTCCGCGGATGTGGAGTTTACCTTTGAATTGAGGCGTTAAATGAAAAAATTTTTCTGGTTGCTTCCGATCGCATTGCCGTTGCTGCTGGTCCTGGCTCGGCAGGATAGCTCCGCGCAGGACATTAAGGGCATCATCACGGAGACAGGTCGCGTAGCCATCGCCCTCCCCGATTTGCGCGGGTCAGGCGCGGCGCAGAATTGGATGCAGGCCTTCAATGACACTCTGTGGGGAGACATCTCCAGCTCCGGCGTGGTCAAAATGGTGCCCAAAACCATGTACCCTACCACCGTGCCGCAGCAGCCCTCGGATTTCCGCGAACCGCCGCCTCCCACACCCGAACCCACGCGCGGCCGCCGGCACAAGCAAACCGAGTTGGTGACACCGCCCACCGGCGGCGGCCTCTGGATTTCCGACTGGTCCGGCCCGCCTGTGAACGCGAACTATCTCGCCTTCGGCTACACCGCCGTGCAAAACGACGTTTTAGTGCTCTCCGGCTGGCTCTATGACTTAAGCCGCGGCACGCCGGCAAATGCCCAGGTTCTCGGCAAACGCTACCTGGCTTCGGTGGATGAAGCCGGCGCCCGGAGAGTAGCCCATGAGTTCGCGGCCGATATTCTGATGCTGTTGGGCGGCAAGTCGCTCTACGGCACCCGCATCGTTTTCGTTTCCAACCGGACCGCAGCTCATAATAAAGAGATCTGGATGATGGATCCCGATGGTTCGAACCAGCGTCAGATCACTCATTACAACTCTCTATCCATCGAACCTGCCATCTCTCCCGATGGCTCCAAGATCGCCTTTGCTAGCTACGCTAAAGGTAATCCTGGTATATTTATCTTTTCGGTGGATCCGGTCCGGCAACTGCCGTTTTATAATCAGCGAGCCTCGGTAAATGAGACCCCGGAATTCACGCCCGACGGTAAGCAAATCCTCTACTCCTCTTCGGCCAGCGGCTGGGCGCAGATCTACATTGCGAACCTGGATGGCAGCGGGCTGAAACGCCTCTCCTCTTCGGCCGCCATCGAAGTGGAGCCGAAGGTGAATCCGAAAACCGGAACTGAAATTGCTTTTGTTTCGGGACGGTCCGGACCGCAACAGATTTATCGCATGAATATCGACGGGGGTGACGTCGAACGTTTAACCAATGGCGAAGGCGAAGCTTCGAACCCTTCCTGGAATCCGGATGGGGTGCATCTGGCTTTTTCCTGGACCCGCGGTTTCGCCGCCGGCAACTGGAATATCTTCGTCATGGATGTCGCTTCCCGCAACTTAGTTCAATTGACGCACAGCGAGGGCCGCAACGAAAACCCGAGCTGGGCGCCGGACGGTGTTCACATCGTATTCCAGTCTACGCGCAGCGGTACCCCCCAGATTTATTCCATGCTGGCGGACGGGACGCAGGTGAAACAGCTTACGACCCAGGGAAGTAATTGGTCCCCCGTTTGGGGTAAGTAATAGCGGGCACGCAGTCGCGACCGGATGGGAGCGGTGCGGCCGCCGATCAGGAGAGAATTGCATGTCGAGCAAACGGAAATTAAGGAAGTTAATATTGATGAGCCTCGCGCTGGCGCTCGTGATTTTCGCCGCGGGCTGCAAGAAGAAGGCGCCCGCTCCGCCACCGCCACCGCCGCCACCGCCGCCCACCCAGCCACAGCAAACCACGCCGGCCGCGCCCCGGATCACGCAGTTCACGGCTGACCCCGAATCGATACAGCGTGGCCAGTCTTCCACGCTCCGCTGGGAAGTCAGCGGTGAGACGAACAGCGTTTCGATCGACCAGGGCATTGGCGCCGTACAGGCCGCCGGCAACCGGCGGGTATTCCCGACCGATTCCACCACGTACACTCTGACCGCTTCCGGTCCCGGTGGAAGCGTCACCGCGCGCGCCACCATCAACGTTTCGGCGCCGCCGCCTCCTCCTCCGCCGGCTCAGCCAACGGTCAAGCAGCCGTTCCCCGAGGCGCTGAGCTCGCAGGTGCAGGATGCCTATTTTGACTACGACAAAAGCGATATCCGCGCCGACGCCCGCGATACCCTGACCAAGGATGCCGCCGCCCTGAAGAGCATTCTGGCCGACTATCCCAACGCCAGAGTTGTGGTGGAAGGCCACTGCGACGAGCGGGGATCGGCCGAATACAACCTCGGTCTGGGCGACCGGCGCGCTACTTCGGCCAAGGAGTTTCTGGTGCAACTGGGTGTTCCCGCCGACCGGCTGACCACCATCAGTTACGGCAAGGAGCGCCCGGTTTGCACGGAACACGATGAAAGCTGCTGGCAGAAAAACCGGCGCGCTCACTTTGCGCCGGGGCAGTAGGATACTGGATGTAGGGGTTGGCCCCGCCCGCGCGGCGGGGCCTTTTTAACCGAGGAGGTCCTGTGAAGTTGCAAAAACTCCCGTTAATGGCTGCCGCCTTGATGCTGGCCGCAGCTCCGCTCCCGGCTCCGGCCGTTAGTCGCGAAATTCAGGAACTGCAGCGCGACGTGGGCTTGCTGCAGGAGCAGGTGAAGCAGTTGCAGGAAACCCAGAACGAAAAGCTGGCCGCGCTCACCACCTTGGTGCAGCAGGCCATCGACAACGCCAATCGCGCCGCCACCGGCGTGGCCGTGATTCAAAACGGTTTCGGGCAAAACACCAAGGATTTGGAAGGCAAGGTGGTCACCCCGGTCGTTACCCTGGGAACCCGTATGGATCAGATGTCCGACAATTTCCGCATGCTGCAGAATTCCGTCTCGGACCTGACCTCTATTGTCAACAAACTGCAGGCGCAACTGACCGATATCAATAACGCCATCAAAGTCCTGCAGGCGCCGCCACCCGCGCCGCCGCCCGCCAGCGGAACGGGTCTTCCCGGAGCGCCTGGGGCGGTTCCCGGCCAGGCCTCGGCCGATCAGCCCACGGTTTCCGCTTCCGACCTGTACGCGAACGCGCTGCGCGATCGCACCAGCGGCAAGCTCGATTTGGCTTTGCAGGAATTTTCGGATTACCTGAAGTGGTACGGTAATACCGATCTCGCCGCCAACGCCCAGTTCTACATCGGCTACATTCACTATTCCCAGGCCGATTACGATGACGCCGTGAAGGAATTCGACCTGGTTCTCGAAAAATACCCGTCCGACAATAACAAGATTCCGGACGCTCTTTACTACAAAGGAATGTCGCTGAGCCGCCTCGGCAAGCGCACACAGGCCGCCGAAGAATTCAAGCGGCTGCTCAAAGAATTCCCCACTAACGATTATTCCCGCCAGGCTTGCTCCCAACTCACTGCCATGGGGCTGCGCTGTTCCGCCAGCGCCACCCCCAGGGCCCGCAGAAAAAGTTAGTCATTTAGGAACGCTGCCGGGCTCTCCCCGGCGAAAAGCTGTGGTTCACCGCCCAAACTTGAGCGGTGAGTTTTGGACCTATCTCATTCCATTTCAACAAAAGCCCTCCTCCGGACCGCTTATATTGCGCGGCGGTTTCGATTGACTTTGGTTCCCCGCGCGTGATAGAAGTCACTAACACTGTCGTTACTAACACGAATCTCACGTGGAGGGTAGTCTCATGCGCCATGTTTTTGCGCTGGCTTTTTGTGCGTTTATGCTTCCCGTCGCGCTGCTCGCCCAGGGGGACCGGGGGACCATTACCGGCACGATCTCGGATCCGGCCGGCGCGGTCGTCGCCAATGCGGCCGTCCAGGCCACTCACATCGAAACCGGAACGGTTTATCCGTCCGAATCCACCAACACGGGCAATTACACGATTTCGCAGTTACCCGCCGGCACATATGAAGTTACGGTCACGGCGCCCGGCTTCAAGAAGTTCGTGAGAAGCGGCATCACGGTGCAGGTAGCGGCCACGCTTCGCATCGACGTGCCGCTCGAAGTGGGCGCTGCTACCGAGTCGGTGACCGTCCAGGCCGATGCGGCGCTGCTCAAAACCGAAAGCGGCGAACTCAGCCACAATGTCACCACCGAGACGGTGGATACCCTCCCGATCCTCAGTATCGGCTCTTCCATGGCGGGCAGTTCCGCCATTCGCAATCCGCAGGCGGTCGCCTTCCTGCTGCCGGGCGCTTACGTCGCGCCCAATTCGCAGATGCGCGTTAATGGCGCTCCCGGCAACACGGCGTCCTATCGCCTGGAGGGCCAGGACGCCAGTAACGGCCAGGTGCCCGCCACACAGGCGCAGATCCAGCCCAGCGTGGACGCCATTCAGGAAGTCACCATTCAGACCAGCAATTTCGCGGCGGAGTACGGGCAGGTGGGCGGCGGCTTCTTCAACTACACCATGAAATCCGGCACCAACCAGCTCCATGGCAGCGCCTACGACTATTTCGTGAATGAGGCCTTCAACGCCGCCACGCCGTGGATCAACGTCAACCCCGTCGCCCGCCGCAACGATTACGGCGCTACCCTCGGTGGTCCCGTGTATATTCCCAAAATCTACAACGGCCGGGATAAAACGTTCTTCTTCTTCAACTGGGAACAGTACCGCGAAACCGAAACCGTCAACAATATTCTGGACACCGTTCCGACTGCGCAATACCGCGCCGGCGACTTTAACCAGGCGCTCACCGGCAAGGTGCTCGGCACCGATCCGATGGGGAGGCCAATCAAAGAAGGCGAAATTTATGATCCCACCACCACGCGGGTCTACAACGGCCAGCTTATCCGCGACCCGTTCCCGAACCAGATCATCCCGGCCAGCCAGTTGGACCCCGTGGCGCTCAAGATTCAGAGCCTGATTCCGCAGCCGAACCTGCCCGGCGTCATCAATAATGCCGTTTTCCCCTTCCCCAGCACGCGCATTACTTCCATTCCAGCGTTCAAAATCGACCACTCGGCCAGTTCCCGCATGAAGTTCACCTATTATTGGTCGGAAACCAAAACCGCCAGCCAATACTCACCCACGCTGGGCGGCGCCGATGGCCTGCCCGATCCCATTTCCGGCGAGATCGGCACGTTTATCACCGCTCGAACGCAGCGCGGCAACTTCGACTACACCATTACGCCCACGCTGCTCTTCCACTTCGGGATTGGTTACCAAACAGACTACTTCTACGACGATCCCGTAGTCACCAACTTCAACCCGCAGCAGACGCTCGGCCTAAATGGCATTCCGCTCAACCGCCTGTTCCCCTATATCACCGGCCTCTGCCCGGCCGGCACCAGCAACGGCACGGTGACCGCTACCTGCGGCGGCCAGGGCGGAATGAAAGTGATGGGGCCCACTACCAATCGCCACCCGCTGCTCTATGAGAAACCAACCGCCAACACCAGCGTCACCTGGGTGCGCGGCAATCACACTTATAAGGCCGGCGGGGAGTTGCGCATTGATGCGAATCTCTCCACCCTGTACGCTGCCACCGATGGCCAGTTTACCTTCAGCGCCAATGAAACCGGTCTGCCGTATCTGCAGTCTTCCAGTCTCGCCGGCGGCACGGTGGGCTTTGCCTACGCCAGTTTCCTGCTGGGCGCGGTGGACCAGGTGAAAGTGGCGCCTGTCGACAACATGAAGATCGGTAAGCATGCGGTCGGCCTGTTTGTGCAGGACACCTGGAAAGTCACGCGCAAGCTGACGCTCGATTATGGGATCCGCTACGATTACCAGACCTATTTAAAAGAGAGCCAGGGCCGGTTCGCGCAGTTCGCGCCCAACATTCCCAACCCCGCGGCCGGCGGTCAACCGGGAGCGGTGGAATTCGAAGGATACGGAACCACGCCCACCGGCCTGGCGCGCTGCAACTGCAATTTCGGCAATAATTACCCCTTTGCCATCGGCCCGCGCCTTGGCATGGCCTACCAGATTACTCCCAAGATGGTGTTCCGCGGCGGCTGGGGCATCGTGTATGCTTCCACCGGCGACGCCAACGGAGCCACACAAGGCGGCCTTTCGATTCCGAACGCCGTGGCCTCGCCGCAGTTCGGCACGCCGGTGATGACTCTGGCGCAAGGCGTCCCGTTCGCGCCGCTTCCGTTCCCGAACTACGACGTGGGACAGTTTCCGCAAGCCGGTTACGCCACCCAGCAGGCGCCCGCCGTGTGGTACGACCAGAATGCCGGCCGCCCCGCCCGCCAGATGCAGTGGAGCTTCGGCGTGCAGCGCGAACTCGCCAGCAACCTGGCGGTGGAAGCGAACTACGTGGGCAACCGCGGCGTGTGGTGGAACGCGCCGGGGCTGGTGGATGTCAACGCTCTTTCGCCACAGCGCATCGCCGCCGCCGGGCTGAATCTCAACGATCCCAACGACGTCAAGCTGCTTTCCTCGCCGCTCAATTCCGCGCTGGCGATCTCCCGCGGGTTCGGCAAGCCGCCCTACGCCGGCTTCCCCCTGACCGCCACCGTGGCGCAATCCCTGCGGCCTTTTCCGCAGTTCAACAGCATCACCGCTTTGTGGGCTCCCGACGGCAACACCTGGTATGACTCGCTGCAAGCCAAAGCCACGAAGCGCTTCTCCCACGGGCTGCAGTTTACGGGGCTTTTCACCTGGTCGCGGCAGCTTTCCACGGCCTCGCCCAGCAACGTCACCATTCCGGGCACCGGCGGGCAGGCAGTGAGCGACGTTTTCAATCGGGACCTCAACAAGTATCTCTCGCCCTACGATCAGCCCTTCCTGTTTACCGTGGCAGCCAGCTACACGATCCCCACGCTGCGAACTAACAAAGCGCTGTCGTGGGTCGCGCGCGATTGGCAGGTGAACACGCTGCTCTCTTACGGCAGCGGCCTGCCGATTCTATCGCCGGTTGCGCAGAACAACCTCAACACCGTGCTGCTGCGCAACACCTCACCCGCCAGTCCGCAAATAGGCTATGCCGACCGCGTTCCCGGCCAGCCCCTCTTTCTGCACGATCTCAACTGCCACTGCTTCGATCCGAATAAAGTATTCGTGCTGAATCCGAACGCCTGGGCGGAGCCGCCCGCCGGCCAGTGGGGCACCGGCGCGGCATACTACAGCGACTATCGCTTCGAACGCCGGCCCAACGAGAACATGGGACTGGGGCGCATTTTCCGGGTGAAAGAGCGTTACGAGCTGAGCATGCGCATCGACTTCAACAACATTTTCAACCGCGCCGAGATGCCCAACCCGACCTCGACGAACGCGGCCGCCACGCAGGTGCGGAACAACGCCGGCGTGCCCACCGCCGGGTTCGGATTCATCGCCACCGCGAATACCGCGTCAGTGACTCCGACGCAGACGCCGACTTCGCGTCAAGGTACGGTGGTGGTGCGCTTCCGGTTCTGACCGCAATCCGAGCCGCGGCTGTTAGGGAGCGGGCGCCTCTACTGGATCGTCACCGTCACCGGATTCGCCGCCTGGCCGTCTACAGTGATCACAATATTCACGGTTCCCGCTCCGGCGAGACTTGCCGGCAGCGGCCCCAGGTTGATCTGATCCAGCCCCGGATAGTCGGGCTGGGCAACCGCCAGCGCCGGTACCGACACGTTGTTCACTGTGGCGGTTACGCCGGAACTATAGTGCCGGATACCGGTGCCGTAGAGACTCAGAAACACCTGGTCGCCCGAATTGAAGGTGACCGGGCTTGCCGAACTGACCAGAGTTTGCGAGCCGTCTGGGTGGACATAGACAATCTGGCCCGCGAAAGTGCCCTTGCCGTTCATGGCCGCTGAGTAGATGGCGGGGGCGGTAGAAGCGACTGTGATATTCGCCGAGGCGGTATTTCCGCCGGGTAGGGTAATCGTGACCTTGGCTTGGCCCGCCGCCAGACCGGATGGCAGAACCAGGTTGATCTGGCCCGCGCTGGCGTAGACCCCGTAGATCAAGGCTTGTTTGCTCGCTCCAGTGCTATCGGTGATGGTCACCGAAACTCCGCCCAGCGAGGTTCCCAGCGGCAATGTAGAGGTGGTGTCGCCGCTCAAGCCGGAAATATTGAAAATACTCACCGTCTCGTCGCTTGCAAAGCCGGAAGACAGCGGGGCGGCGGCGCTCGTCAACGTCATTGGTGGCGGCGAAATCTGGTCGGAGACGCGGCCGTATGAGGAGCCCCAGAATTTATCGCCGCTGTAAATGGCTGTGAACTGGTGGGCGCCGTCGCCCAGGTTGTTCATTGTGTAAGTAGCGCTGTTTGCGGTCAAATTCACGACGCCCATGGAAACGCCATTATCCTGGAAGGCCACTGTTCCGGTAGGCGATGGGATGCCGCCCGGAGCGGCGACGGGGGCCGGCACGACTTGCGCGGTGAGGACAATCGCCTGGCCGGAAACCGCCGGAGAGGGGGCCGCGGTGATCGTCGTAGTGGTCGGCCTGCCCACGACTACCTGGCCTATGGTCAATTGCAAGGCGGTGGTGGGGATTTGGGCGACGATGGCATGCGATCCGGCCAGCAGCGCCGATGTGGTAAACACGGCCTGCCCGTTCTGCACCGTCGCGATGCCCAGCGGCGTCGTGCCATCGGAGAAGGCCACTGGTATGCCGTTCAACGACGAGCCTACCAGACCGATGATCGCCGAAGAGACCGCCGCCGTGAAGGTGACCGGCTCGCCCGCCACCGAGGGGTTTTGGCTGCTCGTAAGTGTCACCAAAGCCGGCAAGGGCGGCGATACTGTTTGGGCAATCGAGTTAGAGCCGCCGCCGAAATTCGTATCGCCGCTATAAACGGCCGTGATGGTGTGGTTGCCCTGACTGAGAGTAGAAGTGGAGAAGGATGCCTGCGCACTCGCCACTGTCTGCGTGGAAACCGTGACTCCATCGATGCTGAAGGTGATTGTGCCGGTCGCGCCCACGGGCACCGTCGCCAGAAAGGTCACGGTTTGACCTTGGGTGGAAGGACTCGGGGAAGCTGAAATTCCCACGTTCCCCAGCCCCTGGTTGATGACTTCGTTCAGTACGGAGCTGACGGCAGCGGGAAAACTGGCGTTGCCGCTGTAGGCCGCCGTAATCGAATGACTCCCGATGGACAGATTGGAAACCGCAAATTGCGCTTGCGTTCCCGTCAGCGGGACAGCCGGGTGCGGTATACCGTCAATCGTGAACGTAACGGTTCCTGTGGCGCCGGACGGGACTGTAGCGGTGAAAGTGACCACGGTTCCGTAAGTGGCGGGATTGGCCGAAGAAGTGAGAGTAATGGTAGTAACGCCCACTCTTTCCGTGAACGTGCCGGAGGAAGCGCTGTAGTTGGCGTCACCGGTATAGGATGCCTGGACGGCGTGACTGCCTGAGGTGAGATTAGAGACGGTGAGTTGCGCCTGTCCGTTGGCAAGGGCGACATACGTGGGGCTGCCGCCATCGATGGTGAAGGCGACCTGGCCACCGGGGGGTGTAATACCTGAGCTGGACGGAGTAACCGTTGCGGTGAAAGTGACCGGCTGCCCCACCGCGGCATTTTGCACCGAAGAAGTCAGAGCGGTAGTGGTGGCCGCTTTGTTCACGGTTTCCGTGATGGTGATAGTGGACGGCGTAAAGGTTTGTGTGCCGCTGTAGGTTGCGGTGACGCTATGAGAGCCGGCGGAAAGATTGAATGGTGTATATGTCGCCTGATTGTTGGCGATCGGCACAGGGAAATTAGCTCCACCGTCGAGGCTGAAGTTGATTACTCCCGTTGTTCCGCTGGGAACGGTTGCCGTAAATGTAACCGATTGGCCGTAAGATACGGGGTTCGCCGAAGAAGCCAACTGCAGGCCGCCAGCGGGATTCACGGTTTGGGCGACGCTACCGCTCGAACCGGTGAAGTTCGCATCACCGTTATATGTGGCTTGGATCGTATGCGCACCGGCGGTGAGGCTGGAGGTGGAAAATTGCGCCTGGCTGAACGTACCCATTGAGGTTAGTGAGGCGGTTCCCAATGTCGTACTGCCGTCGCTGAACGTAACCGATCCGGAGGGGTTCACCGGAGGCGTCCCGCTGGCTGGGGCTACGGTGGCTGTAAAAGTGACTGGCTGGCCAAAAGTAGAGGGATTCAGTCCACTCGTTACCGTAGTTGTGGTGCCATTCTGGGCCACGGTAATCGTCACTGAGTTGCTAGCTGGCCCTGTGGGGAAGCCAGACCCTGTGGTGGGAGTGTAAGTTGCTTTGATCGTGTGACTACCGACACTAAGAGCGGAATAATTTAGTTTGGCAGCGCCGCCGCTCAATGTCACCGGGCCGTCGAGCGTAGTATTGTTATCGGTGAATGTGATTGTGCCGGTGTAGCCGCTGGGCTGGATGACGGCCATCAGTGCTACCGTCTGGCCGAAAGCTGAGTTCGCGGGTGCAGTGAGAGTGACGGTAGGTGTGACCAGTGCGTAAAACCCGGTAGTACCGCTGGAATCGACATACTTTCCGGCGATCTCTTTGCCATCGGGACTGATACCGCGTATCTGCGTCCCTTCGCTGTTGCCTCCGTTGTTGCAGGGCACACTCGGGGCATCCAGGCAACTTGGGTCATCTATGGGAAAAGTCAGAGTGCCTCCGGTAATACTGCTGGAGCCGAGCGTGTAGCCGGTCCAGATGAAACCGTGGTCGACGCCGTTAGTGTCCTGGTAATAGCCAACGATATCACCCGCGGTGTCGATGCCGGTCGCGAAAGTAGAGGTCGCCCCGGGCACTAACACGTCATAAAAAATTCCGCCGCTCCACAGAAAACCGGCGCTGATGCCGCCTCCTTTGCCGTAAGAGCCAACTACCAAGCCGCTATTGTTGATGCCAGCCGGAAGAGTGGCGCTGCTTGTGCCATCGGCAAGGGAAGTGTAGTCTGCCTGGATAGAGAAGTCAGTAGCGATATAGCCTTTTAGTGCCGAGCCCGTCAGGTATTCGCCCGCGATCTCTCCGGAGCTATTAATACCGGCCGCTACGGAGCCCAGAGTTCCAGTGAACGGCGTATTGAAGATTTGAAACGTTGCGCCATTGTTGGTGGTATAGAAGCCTCCCACACCGTTGACTCCGCTGGTTGGCCCGCAATTGCTGCCGATGACCCCTCCTACAATTGCACCGCTATCGCTGATGCCGATCGTCGGAACCACCGGATCGATGCCGGTCGGAGTACACGGACCCGTGCCCCAAACCAGAGCGTTGGGCGCAGCCGGCGGAAGGGTTGAACCATAAAAGGGGAGATAGCTGCCCCCTCCGGTTGTTTGGTAATAACCAACTACTGTGCCGGTGCTGTTCACTCCCTGGGCGACCGTGTAGATGGAGCCGGAGGGAATCAGGTCCGTAAATACAAATGACGGCCCTTGGGCGAAGGCCGAAACCGTGAACACACACACACTAATCAGTAGACGCCCGCTGGCGGTGAATGATTTCAGTGATCGATGACTCAAAACGGCACGATTATAGCATCGTTCCGTACGTTTTCATTCCTGAATCGAGCAAGCTACAAACGGACCGATCATAGTACCTAAACTTGCAGCAGCGGGCGCAATTCACGAATTTGACGGCATTTCTCCAGATCCAGTACTTTGGCAATGAGCTGGTCCGTACTAGGCTTACCCAGGACCGGAGCCATCAGGTCGCGGCATTTGGCAACTACTTCCTGGCGGGTCATCGGGTTTTCGGCAGTGCCGCGGACGGCGTCCACCCGCTCGGTCAGCTTCGTGCCATCGGTCAGAGTCACTTCCACTACGGTGACACGGCGGGGATAAAGGCGCTCCAGATCGGCATCGGGAATGAGGTGGATTTTGGCGCGCTCCCGGAGAAGGGCGGGGTCTTTCATGCGGGCGGTATCGTGCGCGGCCTGGAAGGTGACAGTCTTGTCCAGCAGCATCACGGCGACCATGTGCTGGAGCGAGATATCGGGCATTTCCCGATCGTTGACGGTTCGGGCCTCGCTGGTGGCCACGCGGACATCGACCTGGCGCACGTCCGCCGCTTCGAAGGGATGCCTTTTGCGCAGGTTTTCAATGGCATCGAGCGGGGCCTGAATGGGCGAGCCGACCGTCCATTTCTTGATGTTGGTGCGAGTCACTTCGAAGCGTTCGCCGAGGCGGTCGATAAGGCCGGCGGGGTTGGCTTTGGGTGAAAAACTGAGGAGGAAGTTGTCGGCGCCGGTGAAGATATCGTCCACGCCGGTGCCGCCTTCGTGAATGAGAAGCGCGGCGGTGACTCCGTTGCGGGCGGGGAGTCCGGCGAAGACCAGCGACTTTTCGATGTGCTCGGTGTCGCGCTGCCATGCGGCGATGCCGGAAGCCTGCTGGGCCGCATAATCGAGCACGTAGCGCATCTGGCGGGCATTGAGTCCGGCGGCGCACGCGGCGGCGGCGGCCGAGCCGAAAGTGCCGGTGATGGAATGCGTGCTGTGGTGTGACTCAATCTGCCAGGGCAAGCCGCCGAGAGTCATGCCGACCCGCGGGCCGATGTCATAGCCGAGAGCGACGGCGCGCACCATGCGGTGGCCATCGATGCCGAACTGCTCGCCCGCAGCCAAGGCGGCCGGAACCACCGAGCAGCCGGGATGCGATTGGGAGGGAGCGTGGGAGTCGTCGGTTTCGTCGGAGTGGGCGAGCATGCCGTTCACCATGGCGGCTTCGATGGGGCCGCAGAGAAGCTTGGAAGCGGCGATCGTGGCGGTCTTCTCGCCGCTGTGCAGTTTCGCGAATGCGAGCGCGACGCGCCCCGGCGGGAGGCTTGCGCCGGAGACCATGGCTGCCAGCGTATCGAGAATGTGCTGCTTGGTTTTTTCGGCGGCTTCTTCCGGGAGGGGACGGCCGGCCGCTTCGGCCATGTAGGCGCTGAGGCGGGTGATTTCGGAGCCGGGGGGCCGGGCGGCTGCGTGGGAGTTGCGCGGGAACGATGATGCCGCGGCGAGCGAGCCCGCGACGGTTTTCAGGACGCTTCGGCGGGTAAACGGCTGGCTCATCTTGTGCCTCACTTCAATTCATTACGGAAGATGACTCCGCCTTTCATGACAAATTTGACGCGCTCCATTTCGGTGATGTCCTGGAGTGGGTCGCCGGCAACGGCCACAATATCGGCGTATTTACCTTCCGCGATGCTGCCCACCTGCTTGCCGAGATCGAAGTTCAAGCTGGCGGCGGCGTTCGAAGTAGCCATACGGAGAGCCTGCGCCGGCGACATGCCCCACTTCACGTAATACGCGAACTGAAAGGCCTGCGCACCGTGGCCGGCCGTGTAGGCGCCGCTGCCGAAGACCTCCGTGACGCCGGCGGCGACCAGGCGCTTAAAGCTTTTCTCGGTGAGTTGGAAGCGGGTGACATGCCCGCCGGTGGCTTTGAGGTCGCGCGCTTCGAGGTCGCCGATCAAGTCCCAGAGGGTTTGAATGACGGGGCGCATGGTGCCATCGGCCAGAGGTTTCTTGAAGAGGCGAATGGTTTCGTCATCCAGACCGGGCGCGCCGGTCACGCCGACGATCACGTGCATGGGCAGATCGGCGCCGGCTTCCAGGCAATTGCGCAGGCCTTCGCCGCCATACGCATGGCAGGCGACTTTGAGGCCGTGGCGGTGCGCTTCATCGACAATCGCCCGGTCCTCTTCGAGCGTGAGCGAGGGGACGTTGATCATTTTGCCATCGGGTGTAAAGGCGCCGGCGCCGGGCGGATCGGGATAGCCGCCGCCCTCGTAGTCTTCCGTGTCGTAGACTTTGATCCAGTCCACGCCGTAGTGCGCATGCTCGCGCACGGCCGCACGCGCAAGCCAGGGAGAATTGACGTTGCCGGCGAGTTGCCAGACGGGCGCGCCGGGGGCCTGTCCGAAGGGGGCGGGGATGGATGGCGCGGCATAATAGGAGGCCGCGCGCGGGTTGAGCTGCGGGCCGGCCACTTGCAGGCGGGGGCCAGGCACAAGGCCTCGGTTGATGGCGTCGCGTAATTCCACGCTGGCATAGGTGTACGGGGAACCCATGTCCTGCAACGTGGTGAAGCCGGCATAGAGGTCGCGGAGCGCATAGTTGAGGCCTGAATAGGCGGCGCGCGCGTCATTGGGCTGCTGCTCCTGAAAGAGATGGACGTGGCGATCGATCAACCCGGGCAGGACGGTGGCGCGGGACAGATCGATGACGCGCGCGCCCGTGGGAATTTGGACTCGCGCTGCGGGACCGGCTTCGGCGATGCGTTCGCCGCGAATGACAATAACCTGGTCGCGCAGGTTCGTGCCGGAAGCGGGATCGAACAGCCGGCCGGCGCGGATGGCCACGCCTTCCGGCGGCGGCGCTTCCATGTGGATTTGGGAGGCATGGAAGGGCGGAGCCTCGGGGCGGGTGGATTGAGCGTGAAGCGCTCCGAGCGCTGCCAGTAATACCAGGGCGCGAGTGCTGCGCATGGGTGACTGACAGTATATATCGGGGGCTGGGTAGGCAGCGGTTTGCGAGAATGTTCGACCACGGTCCGATGAAGGACTGCTCCCCGCCCTTGCGGGCGGGGTCCTGAGCGACGTTGGTTAGAAGCTGATTCGCGCGCTCACTTGCAAGCGCCGGGCTTGAGTGCCATCGGGGAAGCCGCCATCCTGCTGGCCGAGACCATAGGCGGTGGGCGTCAGAGTGAGAACGCCCTTCGACTCGGTATATTCCTGCTGCGAGAGACTGGTTGGGGTCCAGCTATTGGAAACATTGAAAGCCTCGAAATTGAGCGCCAGCTTGACACGCTCAAAGATCGGGATGTCCTTCGTCAAGCGGAGATCCTCGCGGTAAAAGCCCGGCGTGTAAAGGCTGTCGATGGGCTGAAAGGGAACGCGCGTATTGCCGCCGAAACCATCGAGCGTGCTGTTGGAAAGCATACCGGCTACCGGGGTGTCCGTCATGCGGATCTGCACGGGGCCGGCGTTACGGCCGCTCGAAAGAGTGGTGATGCTGGAGAACTGCCAGTTGTTGACCACGTACTTAAAGAAAGCGCCGTTTGCGTGGGTGAAGGTGGGAGTCCAGACGAAGGAATAGACCAAGCGGTGGCGCTGATCGAGCGCGCCGCTGCCTTTATCGAAGCCGTAGTTGCCGTCGTACGTCCAGGGGCTGGCCGTACTGAAGAAGATAGCGTTGGTGGCCGCGCCCTGGCCATCGTCGATTTCGTGCGACCACGTATAGGAAGCGAGCCACTGGATGCCGTGCGAGAAGCGCTTTTCGAGACTGACCACCAGGGCATCGTAGAAGCTGCTGACTCCGTTGGTGGTTTCGAGGACCGCGCCGTAGTGGGTGTTGGGCCGCGGATTCAGATAGACGTTAGTCGTGTAAGTGCCCACCGGTGTCCCGCTGGCATTGTCGATCGTATAAGTGAAAGCGGGGCCGAGCGCGGGCGCGTTAAGGTCGGTGACGCCAAAGAGGTTCACGCCGCGGCTCCAGATGCCGGAAACGGTCAGTGCCATGTCGCGGCCAATCTGGCGCTCGGCGGCGAGCGAGGCCTGTTCGGAATACGGCGTCTTCAAGCCGGGCGCGGTGAATTGCAGGCTGGAAGCGGCGACGCTGGCGCCGGTCGGGGGAGACGCAAGCGCATTGGGGAAATTCGGACCGGCGGCAAACTGCACAGGATTGGTGTTGTTGAGCGTGATGGAGGTTTGATACAGGCCCTGGCCGGTGAGGACGTTATCGATCATGCCGCCCACCAGGCGCGCGTAGAAATTGCCGTAGCCTCCGCGTAAGACGGTCTTGTCGTTTAAGCGATAGGCGATGCCGATGCGCGGCGCCAGATCGAGCGGGCCGGTATGGATGTGCCCGGTTTGGGGCCAATCGGGATTGACCACGGTAGGAGTGGGAGCGATCGAATAGTCGTAGCGGAGGCCCAGAGTGAGAGTGAGCCTCTGCGTGGCGCGCCACTGGTCCTGCGCGTAAAAAGCGAGTTCGCGTATGGTGTAATCGACTATCGGATTGCCAAAAGTTTGGCTAAATTGCTGCCAGTTCTTTTGGCCGGTAGTGTTGCCCGAGTAATCCAGAGCGAATGCGGTCACTGTCTGATAGGTATAGGAACCGTAGCGATTGCTGAGATAGTTTACGTTGTCGTCGGTGTTGACGAAATTGAAACCGAACTTCAGAGTGTGCTTTTCCTTGGTCCAGGAAAGGTCGTCTGCGATTTCGTTGCGGGTTTCCATGGGTTCGACGCGCGGCAGGTAGGTAGCCGGCCCGAGTTGCACGTTGGTGCTACTGGAAGTGCCGCCCACGGCGACATCGAGATATCCGAGTCCGCCGCCGAGTTCGGCCTGGTTGAAGGTATCGGCCTGGCGATCGGTATCGAGGCCATAACGGAGCTCGTTCACCATGCTGTTGGCGGGTACGGAAGTCCAGGTAAGTTTGCCGTTGCGGACCGCGACAGAGTCATTGCCGTTGCCGGTGATCGCCGCGCCCGTAGTGGACGTGAGGCCGGTCTGAATGCCGTTGGGTGAGAGCCAGCGGAGGAAGTTGAAACTGGCGCTGAGCGTGTTGCGGTCGGAGATGTGATAATCCGTGCGGCCGAAATAGAGGTCGTTATCGGCTGTGCGCGGGATCTGCCCGTAGAAGCGGGGGAGCAGAGCGTTGATCGCCTGGCACTGGGCGGGAGTCGCCGGAGCGCCGCAGCCTACGAAGGTTTCCGTAGTGGGATTGACGATGCCGGCTCTCACCCAGCTATCGGACATAGGGAAGTTGCGGCGGGTGATGTCGGTGCTGAGGAAGAAGAAGAGCTTGTTTTTGATAATGGGGCCGCCCAAGGTGCCGCCCGTCTGGATGCGGTGCTCGGTGGGGTTGAAGGCGGAAAACGTGTCGCGCGCATCGAATCCGGTGCTGCGCAGGAAATAGAAGGCGCCGCCGTGAAATTCGTTAGTGCCGCTCTTGGTGACGGTGTTGACCACGCCGCCCATGGCGCGGCCGTATTCGGCCGAGTAGTTGGAAGAGACCACCTGGAATTCCTGGACGGCATCAGCAGAAATCTGGGAGGCGATGCGGGTCCGGCCGGCATTTTCGTCGTAGAACTGCTCGGTGTTGTCGTTTCCGTCGAGCAGGAAAGAGTTGTTACCGGCGACACCCCGGAAGGAGAGTAGTCCAAAGGTGCCGTCGTTGGTGACTCCAGGGGTGTTGAGTACGAACGAATCGACGCGGCGGCCGTTGATGGGCAGGTTCATGATTGCGGTGTTGTCGACCACCTGCGAGACATCGGTTTTGGCGTCGTCAACGAGCTGCGCGGCGGCAGTGACTTCGACGTTGGTCGCCGTCTGGCCAACCGCCAGCGCGACATTCAGGTTGAGGTTTTGGCCGACCTGGAGCACCAGATCCTTGGCATCGAATTCCGCGAAGCCCTGGGCCGTAACCGCGACCTCGTATCCCGAACCGGGGGGCAGCGCGGGGGCGGCAAATACGCCTGCTTCGTTCGTCTGAATCGAGCGAATCTGGCCCTGATTCGCGCTGGAAATGACTACCTTTGCGTTGGGCACGGCCGCGCCGGAGGGATCGCGGACGATCCCGTTGATGCCGGCAACGCCGCCCGCCGATTGCGCCGACAGGGCTGCCGGCAGAACAATTGCGAGAACGCCTAGAGACACACGTACACCCGTAGTTGTCATCCAACCTCCTATTTCGGACCCTCTTTGAGGAAATCAGAATAGCAGAATTGGACTACAAATGTATGACGGCGTGAGTACTTGTACGGGTAGGTACCGCTCCCTACCCCGAAACTTCCGCCCTGCGCCGGGCTCCTGCCCCGCGGACGCACCGCGCCCCCGTCACCTGCCGGTATTGGCGGCTAAAGGCTGCGCGGATGGCCGAACTGCCGCAAACCGGATGACGCCGCTCACGTCAACCGAACGGTCGAAAACCGTGTAATAGTTGTTCATCAGCGGCAGCCCGAGAATCGACTGCGGCAGTTGTCCGCCCGGAAAGATCTGGAATACCGCGTGCCCTTTCGACGGCGCGTCCGTCTGCCAGTATGTTTCCGGAGCGCATGTCAGCGGAATGTCTTCGCCATTCTCACCGGCAAGAATAAACGTAATGCCCGGCCAGTCCGCCAGCTTCAGTTGAGTCGATGGCAACCCGGCGCGGCTCTTCAGCGCCTTTTCCGCAATCTGTACAAACTCCGGGCTAAGTTGCCGGAGCGAATTCATGATCGCCGAGAAAACGTCGTCGGCCAGCACCAGGGAATTGGTCCCGCTGTCGATGATCGAATTCGATCCCAACTGCGCCTGGAGCTGCTGCGGAAGCTGCTTCACCGCGATCGCCGGGCAGCCCTCCACCTGCACTGCTTTCAAGTTCGTGTTGTAGTACAGGTCGTCCAAAACATCCACGTTGACGAAGTTGCCCGTGTAGAGCCCGTTCTGCTCTTCGCCGCCGCCCAGCACCAGGTACCCCGCGTTTAACCGATCCTGCGAGGGGTCTTTCAGAGCCGCGCTCACCGCCGACCGCAGCGTGTATAGCGCGAACTTATTGGGAATCACGCCTTCCTGCTCGAGCAGCGTAAAGTAGGGAGTGATGCTCTGCGCCGGCATGGACCGCAGAAAGTTTTCGAACTGCTTGACGCCAGCGGCCGTATTCTGCACCGCAAACGGCCAGGGAAAAGTTACAGCCGGATTGATGCCCCGCTGCACCAGGTAGGAATGCAGGTTCGCTCCGCCGTTTAAGGGCGTATAGGCCAGCCCTAGAATGCCATCCGCATCGCCGAAATTGTTCGGCTCCTGTTCGGAGGCAATTGCCATGGGCGCGTTTTTCAGCGTTACACTCTCTCCGTCCGCGCCCATCGTGAGGTCTGTCAACACCACTGGGCCGGCCCATCCCCCCGTTCCATAGACGACATCTTGCGCCCATGCGGTCGGATTCAAAGCCCGGTCGTCGGCGGCCTTATACCTGGTCTGCTGCACGGCCAGGGTGCTGCTGCCGGTATCCACAATGACATTCACCGGAACGGCCTTGCTGCCAACCTGTAGTTGGACAGTATAGTCGCCGCCCCCAAAGATATTTGTAATGGGAACTGTGACGCTCATGCGGTCTCCTTCGCTAGATAAATAAAGCGAAAAGAGCCGCCGATTCAGGACAGATTTCCCCCTGATTTCTTGCCCGGGAACACGCGGAAGCAAACCGGGGGTATTTTCCCGCGCTTTCGAAGCGTGCCGGCGAACCTGCCCGCCGGCATTTGCCCGCCTTACGCCAGGTCTGCCGGCCGGATGGGCAGCCGCCGCAGACGTTTGCCGGTAAGAGCGAAGATCGCGTTGGCCACCGCCGGCGCGGTAGTGGGGGTGCTGGCTTCACCGATGCCGCCGGGCGCCTTATCGCTCGGAACAATGTGCACTTCCACCCGCGGCATCTCATCGATGCGGAGCACCTCGTACTGATTGAAGTTCTGCTGCTCCACCCGGCCGTTCTTAATGGTGATGCCGCCCTTGAGCGCCGCGCTCAATCCATACACGATCCCGCTCTGGATCTGGGCCGTCACAATCGCCGGATTCACCACGTGCCCGCAATCCACCGCGCAGTCGATGCGATGCACCTTGAGCTTGCCCTTCTCGATCGAGACTTCGGCCACCTGCGCGTTGAAGCTGCCGATATTGTTGACCACCGCGATACCGCGCGCATGCCCCGCCGGGAGCGGTTTGCCCCAGCCGGCCTTCTCGGCGGCCAGTTCGACCACGGCCTTCATGCGTGGCGTTTTGGAGAGAAGCCGCAGCCGCACCTCCAGCGGGTCTTTGCCGCCCGCCGCCGCCAGTTCGTCGAGGAAACTCTCGGTAAAGAACGTGTTCTGCGAATAGCCTACCGAGCGCCAGTAAGTGGTGGGGATGCCCGGATCGGCCTTGTTGTACTCCACCTGAATGTGCGGGATCTCGTAGGCGATATCGTGAATGCCCTCCACAGCCGCGAAGTCCACGCCGTTCCGCATGCCGGCAAAGGAGGGGCAGCCGACGCCCGCGGTCCACACCATCGGCCAGCCCTCCGCATCCAAGGCCCCTCGAAAACGCGTGTAGGAGGCCGGGCGGTAAAGGTCATGCGTCATGTCGTCTTCACGCGACCATGTCAATTTCACGGGCGTGCCGGCCGCCTTCGAAATCTCCACCGCTTCGGCGATGAAGTCGGCCCCGCCCCGCCGGCCGAATCCGCCGCCCAGGTAGAGCGTGTGAATGTTTACTTTCTCCGGTGGCAGTTTGGTGATTTCTGCCGCCGTCTGGCGGGCCGCCGTCTGAATCTGCGTGGCCGCCCAAACGTCGCACCCATCCGGACGCACGTGAGCCGTGGCGTTCATCGGCTCCATCGGCGCGTGAGACATGTACGCGGCTTCGTAAACGGCCTCGATCTTCTTCGAAACCCCCTCGAGCGCCGCCGCGCCCCGGCCTTCCTTGCGGGCCACCGCGCCCGGCTTCTCGGCGCCTTCCTTCATCATGGCGCGGATGCCGGCGCTATCCAGCGTGGCCAGGGGCCCTTCATCCCACTGGATCTGGAGCGCCCGCCGGCCTTCCATCGCATTCCAGGTATTGTCGGCGATCACGGCCAGGCCGCTCGAAATCGGCACCACATCTTTCACGCCCGGAACGGCCTTCGCCTTCGAAGCATCGAAGCTCGCCACCTTGCCGCCGAACACCGGGCAGCGCGCCACCACCGCAAACTGCATGCCCGGCACCTTGGCATCGATCCCAAACGTAGCTTTCCCGTTCACTTTCAGAGGTGTATCCAGCCGCTTCACGGATTTGCCGATAATCCGGAACGCCGCCGGGTCCTTCGGCGCCACGCCATTGGGTGGCTGCAGCTTCGCTGCCTCTTCCGCCAGCGAGCCATAAGTGAAGCGTTGGCTTCCGGCCAGCACCGCGCCGTTTTCGGTGCGGCACTGAGATTTGTCCACGCCCGCTCTTTTGGCCGCCGTTTCGATCAGCATGGCCCGGGCTGTGGCTCCGGCTTTGCGCATCGGGTCCCAGCCCGTGCGCACGCTCATGCTGCCAAACGTGCCCTGCAGCGGGCCGTATAGCTTGGGATCCACCGGCGCGAAAACCGCGCGCACTTTGCCCCAGTCGCAATCCAGCTCGTCGGCCAGCACCTGCGAAAGCGCCGTCATCGGACCTTGTCCCATTTCCGATTTGGGCAAAACCATCGTGACCGTATCGTCCGCCCCAATATGGATATATCCGTTCAGCGCGCTTTGCCGCGCGCCGCTTTGCGCCGCCCCTTGAGCGAGCAGGCGCGTTTTCTCCGGCACGGCGAAACTCAGCGTGAGCCCCGCGGCCGCGCCGATTCCGCTCTTCAGGAACCCGCGGCGATGGACCTTCCTTACAGCGGTCACGCGACACCTCCCCGCAGAATTTCCGATGCCCGGTGGATGGCCATGCGGATCGACTGGTAAGTGCCGCAGCGGCAGATGTTGCCGCGCATCACTTCGTCGATATCGGCGTCGCTCGGCTTGGCATTCTTCGCGAGCAGCGCGGCGGCTTGCATGATCTGCCCCGACTGGCAATACCCGCACTGCGGCACGTCCAGTTCGGTCCAGGCCTTCTGCACGGCGTGCGTGCTATCGGGCGACAGGCCTTCGATCGTGGTGACGCTCTTGCCCGCCACGCTCGATATAGGCGTAATGCAGGAGCGGATCGCCTGCCCGTTCTGATGCACGGTGCACGCGCCGCATAGCGCCATCCCACAGCCGAACTTGGTTCCGGTCATTCCCAACGTGTCGCGCAGCACCCACAGCAGCGGCATGCCGGCGGGAACATCCACGCTCTGCGGCTTGCCGTTCAGGGTAAACTTAATGCTTGCCATTCCGGCCCTCCTAACTGGATAGAGTATACACCCCGCCACCGGGGCCCACACCAACATCGGCCGAATCGCCCCGCGGGGCGTGGGGGCGGCGAGCCCTGCTCAAGTTGGCGACCGATCGAAGCGATGGAATCCGCCCCGCGATTAGCCGGCGCCGTTCGATGGCTTCCGCTGTGGCGGCTGCCCTGCAGGCGCGGCGCCATCCCTTCTGGGATAGGCTGCCCCCGTGCGTCAGTGCTTGGGGTGGATGGTGTTCAGGTACGCCTGCCAGTGCTCGATGAGTTGGTTGAGGCGGTCGCGCTGGGCGGCGATTTGTCGATCGTGCGCTTCGGCGACTTTCTGTAGGCCGGCGATTTGCTGCTGTTGCACGGTGAAGGCTCCGCGCACGGTGGCCTGGAAGGCGCGGTGCTCTTCAGCCATCCTTTCGATGGCGCGCTCGGCGCGGTCGAGGCGGTCTTCGGGTGGCTTGGTGGGTTTGGGCATAAGGAAGTGGTATCCCCTGATTCAGTGTAGCGTGGAGGCCCCTGGCGGGGCCTTCCGGTCGTGGTCGCGGCCGGCGTCGCGTTGTGCCTGGTCTTGCGCGATCTGGGCGAGCTTCTCGCGTATCCCTGCGATTGGCGGCTGCCACCGCGTCGAGGCTTTTCCGCCATTCCGCACCGCACCGCAGCCTCTCACCCCCGCTTGCTAAAATAAAAAGGAAATCCCCCCAATTGAGACCGCTTGAATGATTGTCGATGATGTCCTAGCGAAACTTTTCGGGACCAAAAACCAGCGCGAGATCAAGCGGATGCAGCCCCGCGTGGCCGCTATCAACGATCTCGAGCCGGCCATGCGCCGGCTCTCCGACATCGATCTCGCCGCCAAAACCATCGAGTTCAAGGAAAAACTCGCCCAGGGCGCCACCCTCGACGACCTCCTCATCGAAGCGTTCGCCGTCGTCCGCGAAGCCGGCCGCCGCGCCGTCAACATGCGCCACTTCGACGTCCAGTTGATTGGCGGCATGGTCCTCCACTCCGGTAGAATCGCCGAAATGAAAACCGGCGAGGGCAAAACCCTCGTCGCCACCCTCCCCTGCTATCTCAACGCCCTCGAAGGCAAAGGCGTCCACGTCGTCACCGTCAACGATTACCTCGCCAAACGCGACTCCGAATGGATGGGCCGCATTTACCGCATGCTCGGTATGCAGGTCGGCGTCATCGTCCACGATCTCGACGATCAGGAGCGTAAAGACGCCTACGCCGCCGATATCACCTACGGCACCAATAACGAGTTCGGCTTCGATTACCTCCGCGACAACATGAAATTCCGCCTGGAAGATTGCGTCCAGCGCGAGCACCATTACGCCATCGTCGACGAAGTCGATTCCATCCTCATCGACGAAGCCCGTACCCCGCTCATCATTTCCGGCCCCAGCGAGGAGTCCACCGACAAGTACCTCAAGGCCAACCGCATCATCCCCAAGCTCGTCCGCGGCGAAGTCATCGAAGGCCGCGAGCCCGGCGAAACCTACACCACCGGCGACTACACCATCGACGAAAAGCACCGCGCCGCCGCCCTCACCGAAGAAGGCTTCGACAAATGCGCCCGCCTCCTGGGCCTTAAGGACATCTACAGCCTCGATACCATCGAGTGGAAACATCACGTCGAAGCCGCGCTCAAGGCCCATGCTCTCTATGAGCGCGATAGAGACTACGTGATCAAGGATGGCGACGATGGCCCTGAAGTCGTCATCGTCGATGAGTTCACCGGCCGTCTCATGCCCGGCCGCCGCTGGAGCGATGGCCTCCACCAGGCCATCGAAGCCAAGGAAGGCGTCAAAATCCAGCGCGAGAATCAAACCCTCGCCACCATCACCTTCCAGAACTACTTCCGCATGTACAAGAAGCTGTCCGGCATGACCGGTACAGCCGAAACCGAAGCCGCCGAATTCCAGAAAATCTATAAGCTCGATGTCACCGTTGTCCCCACCAACCGGCCGATGATCCGCAAGGAAAATCACGACGTCGTCTATCGCACCCTCGAAGAAAAGTTCCGCAACGCCGCCAAGGAAATTAAGGAATTCAACGCCCGCGGCCAGCCCGTCCTGGTCGGCACCATCTCGGTCGAAAAATCCGAAAAGCTGTCCGGCATCCTCAAAAAAATGGGGGTCCGGCACGAAGTGCTCAACGCCAAGAATCACGAGCGCGAAGCTGCCATCATCGCTCAGGCTGGCCGCCGCGGCGCCGTCACTGTTTCCACCAACATGGCCGGCCGCGGCACCGATATCTTGCTCGGCGGCAATCCGGAGTTCATGACCAAGGAGGCCTGCCTCAAGGAAAAGTTCGCCGAACGGCTCCCTCCCGAACAGGCCAAATACGTAGCCGACGAGCACTACTATTACTTCAGCCACTACGACCAGTTCTATCGCGTGCCCCGCGAGCGATGGGACGAATACTACGCCCGCTTCAAAGCCGAAACCGACCGGGAGCACGACGAAGTCATCGCCCTCGGCGGCCTCCACATCGTCGGCACCGAACGCCACGAATCCCGCCGCATCGATAACCAGCTCCGTGGACGCGCCGGCCGCCAGGGCGATCCCGGTTCCTCCCGCTTCTACCTCTCGCTCCAGGACGATCTGCTCCGCATCTTCGGCGGCGAGCGCATGCAGAATCTCATGCTCCGTCTCGGCATGGAAGAGGACGTGCCTATCGAGTCCCGCCTCATCACCCGCCGCATCGCCAAAGCCCAGGAAGCCGTCGAAATGC
This sequence comes from Bryobacteraceae bacterium, assembly GCA_035294665.1. Classification (GTDB taxonomy): domain Bacteria; phylum Acidobacteriota; class Terriglobia; order Bryobacterales; family Bryobacteraceae; genus PSRJ01. The sequence continues at coordinate 31,282 of DATGKM010000190.1, forward strand.
AGCATTTCGAGGCTCGCAAACACCTGCTCGAATACGACGACGTCAACAACAAGCAGCGCCAGGCCGTCTATGGCTTGCGCCGCCAGCTCCTCGAAGGCCTCGATCAAAAAGAGCGGGTCATGGATATGGTCGAGGGCATCGTCGAGCAGTACATCGACATGCGCTGTCCCAATGACAAGCACCCCGATACCTGGGACATCAGCGGCCTCCGCAACGATATCCTCAGCCAGTTCGGCTACAAGCTCGAACCCTCCGAATTCGCCCAGCTTTCCCGCCAGGAAATGACGGACATGCTCATGGAGCGCCTCCGCCAGCGCTACCAGGAAAAAGAAGACCTGGTCGGCCCCGACGTCATGCGCCACACCGAGCGCATCGTCATGCTCCAGGTCATCGACAACCAGTGGAAAGACCACCTGCTCGCCATGGACGAGTTGAAGCAGGGCATCGGCAACCGCGCTTACGGCCAAAAAGATCCGCTGGTCGAATATAAGAAGGAATCCTACGAGCTGTTCACCGCCATGATGGACCGCATCGAGGATGAAACCGTCCGCTACCTGTTCTTCCTCCAGGTCCAGACCGGCAACGCTCCCGTCGGGCCTTACCCCGAGGAAGAAGACGAAGAAGAGATCGATGAAGCCGCCCGGCAGGCCGAAGCCGCCCGCCAGGAAGCCGAACGCCAGCGCGCCAAGCAGACCATGGAGGACTTCACGCGCAACATTCAGCGCAAGAAGGAAAAGGAACTGGCCGGCCTCAGCTTCGTTGGCGGCGATACCTCCGCCGCCGCGCGCCCCGTCAACGGCGGCCAGAAAGTCGGCCGCAACCACCCCTGCCCCTGTGGCAGCGGCAAGAAATATAAGAAGTGCCACGGTGCAAACGCATAAAGCGCAAACGCGTAAAATGCCCTGAATGGGGTTGTTTGTCCCGCTCCTCCTTCTGTTCGCCGGTAGTGGCTGCGCTGCTTTAATCTACGAAATCGTCTGGTTCCAGTTGCTCCAACTGGCGATCGGCTCCACCGCCGTCTCCCTCGGCATCCTCCTGGCCGCTTACATGGGCGGCCTCTGCCTTGGCAGCCTCCTCCTCCCCCGCGTCGTTTCTCCCCGGATCCATCCCCTCCGCATCTACGCCCTGCTCGAACTCGGAATCGGTCTGCTAGGCGTTTTGGCTTTGTTCGTGACACCCGCTCTCGGCCACGTTTGGTTCCCCCGCATCCTCGCGGCCCTCTCGCTTCTGCCGCCCACCATCCTGATGGGCGCCTCGTTGCCGGCGCTCTCCCGGCTCTGCAAAACACCGGCCGCGCTCGGCTATCTCTACGCCGCCAATATCGCCGGCGCCGTCTTCGGCGCCCTCTTCGCCGGCTTCTACCTCCTGCGCGTCTACGATATGGCGGTCGCCACCTTCACCGCCGCCGCCATAAATCTAACCATCGCCTTCGCCGGCATCTTCCTTTCGAAAGTTTCCGTGTTCTCCAAAACCTCCGTGCCCTCAAGCCTTTCTCCGTGTCCCCGTGTCTCTGTGGTGAGTATCTACGCCGCCATTGCCCTCTCCGGCCTCTCCGCCCTGGGCGCGGAAGTCGTCTGGACCCGTCTCCTCTCGCTTCTCCTCGGCGCCACCACCTATACGTTCTCCATCATCGTGGCCGTTTTTTTGATCGGCCTCTGGCTCGGCAGCACCGCCGGCTCGGCCCTGGCGAAACGAACCCAAAATCCGCATCTTGCTTTCGCCGCTTGCCAGATCGTACTCGCCGTCTGGATCGCCTGGACCGCTTACACCCTTGCTCATTCCCTCCCCTTCTGGCCAGTCGATCCCTGGCTCTCCACCGACCCCTGGTTCAACTTCGAACTCGACCTCGTCCGCTGCCTGTGGGCAATCTTCCCGGCAACCCTCTTCTGGGGCGCAAGTTTCCCCCTAGCCCTGGCAGCCGCGGCCCCCGCCCGCCCCGATCCGGCCGCTCTCTCCGGCCAAATCTACGCCGCCAATACCGCCGGCTCCATTCTGGGCGCGCTCGCTTTCAGCCTGGTCCTCATCCCAGCCCTTGGCACCGCCCGTTGCGAGCAAGTCCTCATCGCCCTCTCCGCGTTCGCCGCCGCGGTCGCGCTACCTCGCTTCTTACCCGTCCTGGCGGCTTTCGCCGTCGCCGGCGTGCTCATCTTCACCGTCTCCGATGTCCCCTGGCAGGTCATCGCCTATGGCCGCCGCATGGCCCCCATCCTTCGTGGCGCCCAACTCTACGACCGGAACTACCCCACCACCGTCCTCTACCGCGGCGAGGGCATCAACAGCTCTATCCTCATCGCCGAACGCGCCGGCCAGCGCCACTTCTACGTCAGCGGCAAAGCCGAAGCCTCCACCGCCCCCCTCGACATGCGCCTCGAACGGATGATGGGCCACCTCCCGGCTCTGGTCCATCCCGGGCCCCAATCCGTCCTGGTCGTCGGCTTCGGCGCCGGCATCACCGCCGGTTCGTTTGTTCCCTATCCCGGCGTCCAATCGATCACCATCTGCGAACTCGAACCGCTCATCCCGCCCGCCTCCACCCGCTTCTTCGGCAAGCAAAACTACAACGTGCTCCACGACCGCCGCACCCACATCGTCTATGACGACGCCCGCCACTACATCGCCGCCACCGCCGCCCGCTTCGATGTCATCACCACCGACCCTATCCATCCTTGGGTCAAAGGCACCTCTACGCTCTACTCGCGGGAATACTACGAGCTCGTAAAGGCCCACCTCCGCCCCGGCGGCGTCGTCGCCCAATGGCTCCCCATCTACGACAGCGATGCCGAAACCGTCAAAACCGAGCTCGCAACCTTCTTTGATGTCTTCCCCAACGGCACCATCTGGAGCAACTACCAGAAAGGCGATGGCTACGACCTAGTTCTGCTCGGCCGGAACAGCACAAACCCGATCAGCGTCGACGCGCTCCAGCAGCGCCTCGACCGCCCCGATTATGCCGCCGTCCAGGCCTCCCTCAACGACGTTGGCTTCCACTCCGCCGTTGAATTCCTGGCCACCTACGCCGGCCGCGCCTTCGATCTGGCACCCTACCTGATCGGCGCCCAGATCAACAACGACCGCAACCTCCGCCTCCAATACCTCGCCGGTCTCGGCCTCAACTCCATGGCCGCCCCCCAGATCTACCGCGAGCTGCTCGCCTACCGCCGCTTCCCCGCCGATCTCCTCACCGGCAACGGCGGCCGCATGGACGCTCTGCGCACCTTGCTGCCGTCCGTCCGCTAATCTGGTTGCGCAGCAGCGCCGTGGGCGGTTCACCAACTTTTTCCCAAAATTTGCCCCAATTCCCTCAACCACTTACCCTGCTTTTCAGAAAATCGCACTCTGTCCTCCTGTTACCCTGAGCCTGGGTAAACCATATGCGTACCGCCAAACAGCAACAAGCCAGCCGCCAAAACGGCGCCAAGTCTCACGGCCCTGCCACCCAGGCCGGCAAGCGCGCCAGTTCCCAAAACAGTTTTAAAACCGGGCTCTACGCCCTGTCCCTCATCATTCAGGGTGAAAAAGTCGAAGACTTCGAAACCCTCAAAGCCGAATACTACGCGCACTACCAGCCCCAGTCCCCGCCCGAGCGCGACCTGCTCGATACCATGGTCAACCTCGTCTGGCAGCAGCGCCGCTATGCCCATGTCGAAGCCGAGCTCTGGGATTGGGAAGTCTATGAAATTTCTTCCCGCGGCTGCATCTCCCGCCACTTCCCGTTAGGTGACATGTTCTCCCACTGTGGCGACAAGTTCTCCCGCCTCCAGCGCATGCAAAATGCCGCCCAGGCAAAATTCAAAGATGCCCTCCGGGAATTCGAGCGCCTTCAGGCCGAGCGTGCCGCGCAAGTTATAGAAGAAGAAACCACTTCGGCCGATCTTGGGTTCGTTCCGTCAAGCGCCGCTGAGCCGGCCCCCGAGGCGCTTCCGCCTGCCGAACCGGTCGAAGCCCTCCCCGAACCGATCGCCGCGGCCGCTTCCCCGGCCCCCGCCCGCGAGAGCTGGTTCGATCCCGCAACCATCTGGTCGCATCCCGGTCTCGATAACACCCGCTCCTTCTGCCCCGCCGATGACGAGCCCCGCGCCGCCGGGCCCACTGCCGAGCCCGTCCCACTCCCGGAACCTTCCCAGGCACGATGCTAGACTTTTTTGTGAATGCCAAGAGCCACGCACCTGGAATGTAGCTTATGTAGCCGAAAATATGAAGCCGATAAACCGGCCGGGTTGTGCGAGTGTGGCGGGCCGCTGCTCATGCGCTACGATCTGGACCACATCCGCATCCGCTGGCCGCGGCGCGAGACGCGCAATGGGCGCTCGAGCATGTGGCGTTACGCTCCGGTGCTGCCGCCGCTCGAAGAGCATATCGTCTCGCTCGGCGAGGGTTGGACGCCTTTGCTGCGGGCCCGCCGGTTGGGTTCGAAGCTCGGCGCGGATCATTTGTGGATCAAGGATGAAGGGCTCAATCCTACCGGCTCGTTCAAAGCCCGCGGCCTCGCCTGCGCCATCTCCATGTGCGTGGAACTCGGCGTGCGCAAAGTGGCCGTTCCTTCGGCGGGCAATGCAGCCGGTGCGCTTGCGGCTTATGCGGCGGCCGCTGGAATCGAAGCCCACATCTTCCTGCCTCGGGACGTACCGGAAGCCAATTACCTGGAATCGAAAGCCTGCGGCGCGCATGTCACGCTGGTCGATGGGTTGATCAGCGATTGCGCCCGCATGGTCGCCGAACGCGCCGCCGCCGAAGGCTGGTACGACCTGAGCACTCTGAAGGAGCCGTACCGCATCGAAGGCAAGAAGACCATGGGATATGAAGTGGCCGAGCAGATGGATTGGGAACTGCCCGACGCCATCTTCTATCCCACCGGCGGCGGCGTCGGCATCATCGGCATGTGGAAAGCCTTTCAGGAAATGGAGCGCATGGGCTGGATCGGCAGCCGCCGTCCCAAAATGATCGCGGTCCAGGCGGAAGGATGCCAGCCCGTGGTGCGGGCTTTCGAGCAGAACGAGCCGCGCAGCCGTTTCTGGGAGGACGCGCGCACGCTGGCCAGCGGCCTGCGTGTCCCCAAGCCCATCGGCGATTTCCTGATCCTCGAGGCCGTGCGCAAGAGCGGCGGCACGGCCATCGCCGTAAGCGATTCGGAAATGCTCGATGCCGGCCTGATGCTGGCTTCCGAGGAAGGCATATATGCGGCCCCGGAAGGGGCGGCCTGCGTGGCGGCCCTGCCCAGGCTGCTCGCGTCGGGCCTGCTCAAATCCACCGACCGCATTGTGCTCTATAACACCGGCAGCGGTCTCAAGTATGCGGAGGCTTATTCCACGCGCTTTCCGCGCGCCGCCGCCACCGAGCAGGACAAGCTGGGCGGTTTGATTACGCCGCGCTGATACACTGGAGACCGCATGAAGGACTTGGCCCTTTCCGCTCTGGATGCGGTGACTGCCCCCGAAGTCTCTTACGCCGATGTGCGCGCGATCGAAATCCGCGCCCGGCAGATCGCCACGAAAAACGGCAAGGTGGGGCACGCCTCCAATGACGAATCGATGGGAATCGGCATCCGCGTGCTGGCAAACGGGTGCTGGGGGTTCGCGGCCACCGATGACCTGTCTCGTTCCGGAATCGCGGCCGCGGCCGCTCTGGCGCGCCGGATTGCGCGCGCCGGCACGGCCGCGCACAAGGAAGATGTGGTGCTGGCGCCCGAACAGAAATACGAAGCGACGTGGGCTTCCCCCTGCCGCATCGACCCTTTTTCCATTCCAGTCGATCGGCAGCTTGCCACGCTGCTCGCCGTGGATGCCGAGTTGCGCCGTCTGCAAGGTGTCACGCTGGCCGAAACCTCGATGCACTTCGAGCGGCGGCGGCAAATATTCGCATCCACGCTGGGCAGCTTGATCGACCAGACGCGCTACACTTCCGGCGCCGGATTCTCCGCCCTTACTTACAAGGATGGCGAAATCCAGCGGCGCTCTTATCCGAACTCCTTCGGCGGCCAATATCAGTTGAAGGGCTATGAACTGATCGAGGAGTTGCGCCTGGTCGAGAATGCCCCGCGCATTGCCGAAGAGGCGGTGGCGCTGCATGCCGCCGATCAGTGCCCCGAAGGCGAGTTCGATCTGATTCTGGATAGCTCGCAGCTTGGCTTGCAAATCCACGAATCCATCGGCCACCCTATCGAGCTCGATCGCGTACTGGGCAGCGAGGCCAATTATGCCGGCATGAGCTTTCTCACCCTCGATCAGCTTGGCCGTCTGCGCTACGGCTCCGACATTGTGAACGTGGTGTGCGATGCGCGCCTGGAGCACGGCCCCGGCCTGGGAACGTTTGCCTTCGATGATGAAGGCGTGCCCGCGCAATCGACAGACATTATCCGGAACGGCCGGTTCAAAGGCTACATGACCTCGCGCGAAACCGCGGCCCGTGTGGGCGAAAAGCGCTCGAACGGCTGCATGCGCGCCGACGGCTGGGCGCGCCTCCCGCTCATCCGCATGACCAACGTGAGCCTCGAGCCGGGAAAACAGTCGCTCGATGAAGTGTTCGATTGCGAGCATGCGATTTATATGGAAACCAACCGGAGCTGGTCGATTGACGATAAGCGCTACCATTTTCAGTTCGGCTGCGAGATCGGCTGGGAGATCCGCAATGGCAAGCGGGTGCGAATGTTGAAGAACCCCAGCTACAGCGGCATTACGACGGAATTTTGGAACGCCTGCGCGGCCATTGCCGGGCCGGAGCATTGGACGCTTTGGGGAGTGCCCAATTGCGGCAAGGGGCAGCCGGAGCAGGTAATGGGCACAGGCCATGGCGCGAGCCCCGCGCGCTTCCGCAAAATCAGGATCGGTAGCGCCTATGCCGGTTGAAATGGAGGCCATCTTCGGCCAGGTGCTGGCGGCGGCCCGTTCGCGCGGCGTAGCCGATATCGAAGCCATCGTCACTACCGCCGATCATGCGCTCACCCGCTTTGCCAATAACCAGATACACCAGAATGTCGCGGAGCGCATGACCCACCTCTCGGTGAGGCCGGTGATCGGCGGGCGCACCGCCCGCGCCTCTACCAATCGCCTCGATCGCGACGGCATCGAAGACGTCGTCGAGCAGGCCATCGCCATCACCAAGCTCACCGAGCCCGATCCGGAGCTGCTGCCGCTGGCGGAAAAAGCCGAGTACCAGTTTCCCAACCGGTTCTTCGCCGCCACCTCGAATGTCACTCCCGAGGAGCGCGCGCGGGCTGTGGCGGAGGCCATCCGCGTAGTGGACGAGAAGCGGCAGACCGCGGCCGGTATCTATTCCACCGGCGATGGCTCGTTTGCGATTTTCAACTCCCGCGGAGTGGCGGCTTCGCACACCGAAACCCACGCGCAATTCTCCATTACCGCGATGGCCGGCGACAGCTCCGGTTGGGCAAAGCAAAGCGCCTGCTATCACGGCGATATGGATCCCGTCCTGCTGGCCGCCTGTGCCGCCAGCAAGGCCCAACGCTCCTCGAATCCGCGCCTGCTGCCGCCCGGCCGTTATACGGTAGTGCTCGAGCCGGCCGCCGTGCTCGATCTTGTAGGCCAGATGTTCGGCGATTTCAGCGCCACCGCCATTCGCGATGGCCGCAGCTTCCTGAACGACCGCCTGGGCAAGAAAGTCTTCGGGGATAACATCACCATCCGCGACGATTGCTTCCACTCCATGCAAGCCGGCGCGCCCTTCGATGGCGAAGGCGTGCCGCGGCGGCCGTTAATGCTCGTCGAAAATGGCGTGGTGCGTGAAGTGGCGTATAGCCGCCAGGCCGCCGCCCAGGCCGGCGCGACGCCGACCGGCCACGGATTCCCGCTGCCCAACGAAATCGGCGAGGCGCCCGCCAACATCGTATTCACCGGAGGCGAAGCCTCTGTCGACGATATGATCCGCTCCACCGGGCGCGGCATCCTGGTGACCCGGCTGTGGTACATCCGCGAAGTGGACCCCTACGAGAAGATCTTCACCGGGATGACGCGCGACGGCACCTTCCTGATCGAGGGCGGCGAAATCGCCGGAGGCGTGCGCAACTTCCGCTTCAATCAGAGCCTGTTGGAATTGCTATCGAATGTGGAAACCTTGGGCCCAGCCCTGCGCGCCGCCGGCGAAGAGAGCATCGATATGGTGGTGCCCGCGATGAAGGTCCGCGATTTCAATTTTACGGAGGTTACGCGCTTTTAATCTATTTCCGGCCTCTGGCCTGGTCGGCCAGTGCCGGGATCGACTCGGCAGTTTCCCGGAAGAGCGCGGCTACGACTACGCGCCTCTAAAACCGAAATCCCGCCGCAGCCGCGCGATCGCCAGCAGAGCTACCAGCGTCACTATCGCCACCGTGGGGTTGTTCAAGCCGGGCGTGTGCCGTAGCGACGTCAGGTGGAAGGTGATCGCGCCCAGCATTACCAGCGAGAGCAGCAGCGCCGAGCGGCGGCTGCGGCGCGGGAACAGAAGCCCCGCCGCGCCCAAAATTTCCAGGACGGCCGTGAAGTAGCGGAACCATTGGCCCCAGCCGATGATGCCAAACAAGGTCACCTCCCCCGGGTTGCCGATCAACTTCAGCCCGCCCGCATAGAGGAACTCCGCCGCGCACAGTATGCACAGCACCCACGCCACGATGTTGCGCGTCGGGCTTTTCTGATCACCCGCATACCCCACAGCTGCATGTGCCATGTTGAGGGATTGTAGCAGAGTAAGGTGCGCGGGAACACACCGGAACAGTTTGGATTGGCGATTACAGTACTAGAGGTTCGGTAACTTATTCCTGGACGGGCATCTGCTGCTCAATTTCGCGCCAGGCGCTAATCTTCAGACGGCGGCAAACCCAGCACAGTGGCTCCGCGGCAACGCTCGTGGTCTCCGCTCCACAGACCGAGCACCGGATGGTTTTCTTCAGCCGGTCGGTGGAGATCGACTGTTTCGCCTGCTCGAGAATCTCCGGGGGGATCACCGGCTCAGGCCGTGGTTGCGGTTTACGTCTCATAAACACCAGTCTTGTTTCAATATCGCAAATAATCGTTTACGGAACAAGCGTGCCAACGGATTTACCCGTACTAAGCGGCTTCCGGCACTTGTACTAAGACGGCGACGTCCAGCGACGCCCGGCATCGCGGGCAACGCTGCCCAGGCACGACGCGCGGTTCCTTGCCACGAAACTCGATTTCCGCCGGAACGGTATGCGTGCAGATCGGGCAATGTACCCTGCCCAGAGTTCGGTCTTCGGTGAATGCTTTCATCTTAACAGCCTCACTAGTTCGGACGAAGTTCGTACTGCAACGGTTTGACCAAAATCGTAAATATTTTTAACGAGCGCGCGACTGTGGGCCAAGCACTTTTTAGCATGGCAATTGTATACTCTGAAAGATGACCACGCCCCAGGCCGCTCCCAAGATCCAGCTTTCCACCACTTCCGATTACCGCGAGGGCTATGCTAACAGTGTGCAGGTGCGCGTGAATCTCTGGGATTTCCTATTACTGTTTGGAAGGATCAACCAGGCCGCGCCGGATAGCGTGAGCATCCAGAACTTCCAGGGAATCTATGTCAGCCCGCAACAGGCAAAGGCGCTGCTGAACGTTCTGCAGCAGAACGTTAACCAGTACGAAAGCGCGTTTGGCGAGATCAAGCTGGAGCCGCAAGGTTCCGGGATCGTGCAGTAGTACTACGGCCGTGATCGGGCAATAGGCCCGCCGGGTCTGCCGCTGTGGTTCTCTTTTCCACGTTCCACCAGCCGATTGTTTGGAATCAATCGAGGCTGGCGCGCCGCCTGGGATGGCTCGGCCATTCTGGCGCAGCCGCGAGCGGCTGGTTGGGTGTGGGCGCGGGTGGCGGGCGACGCGGCGGACCTGGCGGTCCTCGGCTCAGTGCTGTCGTCCCGGCGCGCGCGGCGTGCTAGAGCCGCGGTTAGCGTCGCCTCGGTGGCGGCCGTCACCGCCGCGGACGCGATCTGTGCGCAACAGCTCACGCGGTCTACCGGCGTGTGGGGTCGGAAGAGCGTTCGCGCGGAGGACAGCATCCTCCTCGAAAACCTGCCGCGCTTTATGGGGTATCTCGAGGCGGTGAGCGCCCTCGACGACCGGCGCTCGCATTGGACGGCGCGCATTCCCGGCGAGAGGGCTCTCGAGTGGGACGCCGCAATCGTCAAACGACGTTCCGGACCGGTGGATTTCCTGGCGATCCCTCGAAAGAGCCGCGGTGAACTGTTCGGGCTCCGTGGATTTCGAGCCGGCGCCGGGCGGCGCAAGAGCACCACCTGGATCGATGAGCTGGCCGGGTAAGGAGATGGTATGAATGAGTAGGCTCGGGCGGGATAAGCTTCGAGAAGAGAGGTTTTCTCGGAGTAGACAGGTCACAGGCTGGATAGTGTTTTTGGGGCAGTGCGACCCCGTAAAGGAGATTGGTCAGACCTGTGACTGGAGCG
>DATGKM010000191.1:0-12409 GCA_035294665.1 Bryobacteraceae bacterium
GCCTCCCCTTTGCCTCCTTCCCAAATTTCCCGGCGCTGAGTAGTTATTGTCCGAAAACCGATGCTTCTATGTCCGTCGTTCAACTGACACGCGCACTGATCGATATCGAATCGGTCACCGGCAACGAGCAGGCGGTTGCCAATTACCTTTACGAATACCTTGCCCGCCTGGCTGCGCGCACCGGGGGCCGCGTCGAGCAGATGGAGGTTGAGCCGAAGCGCTTCAACGTGTTCGCCCAATGGGGCGATCCGCTCATCGTCACGCTTTCCACTCACATGGATACCGTGCCCCCCTTCTTCGCTTCGAGCGAAAACGAGACGCATATCTGGGGCCGGGGCGCCTGCGACACAAAGGGCATCATCGCCGCCATGATTCGCGCCGCCGAAGCTCTGCTGGCAGAGGGCCAGAGCAATTTCGGCCTGCTGTTCGTAGTGGGCGAGGAGCGCAATAGCGCCGGAGCCCACCATGCCGCCAAAAATCCGCGCGGCTCCCGCTACATCATCAACGGGGAACCCACGGAAAACCTTCTGGCCATTGGCTCCAAAGGCGCCTTGCGCTACGAAGTACATGCCGGCGGAAAAATGGCGCACTCGGCTTATCCCGAACTGGGCGATTCTGCGGTACACAAACTGGTCGAGGTCTTGGCGGACATGCTCCACATCTCGCTTCCTGTCGATCCCCTTCTCGGACCAAGCACGCTCAATATCGGCACCATCACTGGCGGTTATGCGCCCAATGTAGTCGCCGACGAGGCCTCCGCCGAAGTTTTCATCCGCCTGGTGGGCGATTCCGCTCCCGTCCGGCAAGCCATCGAGCGTGCCGTTCACGGCCGCGCCCAGCTTTTGGAAATCCTCGAAATCCCCGCCCTGCGGCTGGGGTCGCTCGATGGCATGGAAACCACCGTGGTGGCATTCACGACAGACATTCCGGCTTTCAGCGGCGCGTGGGGCGAGCCGTTTCTGATCGGCCCCGGCAGCATTCATGTAGCCCATTCGCTCGAAGAGCACATTCTGAAAAGCGAACTCGAGCGAGCGGTGGGGATCTATCAAAATATGGTGAGACAGTTATGCAAACGCGCATCGAAGTAGGCATTTTGGGTGCCACCGGGATGGTGGGTCAGCATTTCGTCAGGTTTCTCGAAGGACACCCCTGGTTTGATCTGCGCTGGCTTGGCGCCAGCGACCGCTCCGCCGGCAAAAAGTACCGCGAAGCCGCCACCTGGCACCTGGCCGGCACGGTTCCCTCCGCCATCGCCGATCTCACCGTGGAAGATTCCAAGCCGGGCAATGCGCCGCGCCTGCTCTTCTCCGCCATGGACGCCTCTGTTGCCACCGAAATTGAGCAAGCCTTCGCCCATGCCGGTCATATCGTGGTCTCCAACTCGAAAAATCACCGGATGGATCGCGACGTGCCCCTGCTGGTCCCCGAAATCAACCCCGACCATTTAAAGCTCGTTCCCGGCCAGCAGCGCGCCCGCGGCTGGAAGGGCCAAATCGTCACCAACCCGAACTGCTCCACCGTCGCCCTCACCATGGGTCTTGCTCCGCTGAAGCAGTTCGGTATCACAAAAGTCGTCGCCACCACTCTTCAGGCCATCTCCGGCGCCGGCTATCCGGGTGTTGCCTCCATGGATATCGTCGCCAATGTCATCCCTTACATCGGCGGGGAGGAGGAAAAAATGCAGCAGGAAACGCAAAAAATTTTGGGCGAATTTCGGGGCGACCACATCGAGCCGCTCGCGGCCATGGTGAGCGCGCACTGCAACCGCGTCCCTGTCATTGACGGTCATACGGTTACCGTCTCGGTAGAGCTTTCCGCTAAGCCTTCCATGGCCGAGTTGCATGCCGCTTATGACAGCTTCCGCGGCGTGCCGCAGGAACGCCATCTCCCCAGCGCGCCCCCGCGGCCCGTCATCTATATGCGCGAAAACAACCGCCCGCAACCGCGCCGCGATGCCGAGCGCGAGCGCGGCATGTCTGCCTTCGTCGGCCGCCTCCGCCCCTGCCCCGTTTTCGATTACAAGTTCGTCGCTCTGGGCCACAACACCATCCGCGGCGCCGCCGGAGCCGCCGTGCTGAATGCCGAGTTGATGCATTCGGAAGGGATGCTCGACTGATGATCCCCACCCTGTCTGAACGGTTTTCCCCGCGCCCTCTGCCGCTTCCGTGCCCTCAGGTTCTGACTTTGATCTCCCTTCCTCCGCCTCTCCGTATCTTTGTGGTTCCACAATTGCCTTCTTTGCGTCTCTGCGCCTCTGCGGGGAACGCACGCCCCGAGGTCGCCGCATGATCGTCATGAAATTCGGCGGCACCTCCGTCGGATCCGCCGCCGCTATCGAGCGTGTCGCCGGCATCGTCCATGCCCGCCTCGACCGCGCCCCAGTTGTCGTGGTCTCAGCTATGGGCAAGACCACCAATAAGCTCCTTGCCATCGCGTCCACCGCCATCGAAGGCGATCGCCAGCAGTACATCCGCCAGCTTCAGGACCTTCGCGATTTCCACTCCCGCGAAGCCCGCCCGGTCGTCCCCCTCGGCCAGCGCGCCGCGCTCGACCGCATGCTCGACGAGCACTTTCAGGAACTCACCGAACTCGTCAAAGGACTCGCCGTCCTCGGCGAACTCACGCCCCGCTCCATCGACGCCATCTCCAGCTACGGCGAACGCCTCTCCAGCCGCATCGTGGCCCTCGCCTTCCAGCATTTCGGCATGCAGGTCCAGCACGTCGATGCGCGCCAGTTCATTGTCACCGATAGCCGCCATACCCAGGCCGTCCCGATCTATCCCGTCACCTACACACGTTTGGCGGCTCTGCCCGCGCTCGCAGCCGGCAATGTCGTCGTAATGGGCGGATTCATCGGCTCCACCGAAAGCGGCGTCACCTCCACGCTCGGCCGCGGCGGCTCCGATTTCACCGCCGCTATCGTAGGCGCCGGCATCGGCGCCGAGGAAATTCAAATCTGGACCGACGTGGATGGCATGCTCACCACCGATCCCACTATCCTGCCCGGCGGTCACCGTGTGAAGACCATCTCCTTCGCGGAAGCCGCCGAACTGGCCTACTTCGGCGCCAAAGTCCTGCATCCCGCCACCCTCGTTCCGGCTATCGAAAAGAACATCCCCGTGCTGATTCTGAATTCCCGCCGCCCGGAAGTGCCGGGTACGCGCATCGTGGCGGAATCCGTGCCTTGCCGCAACATCGTCAAATCGATTGCCTGCAAGCGCCAAATCGCCCTGCTCAACATTCACTCTACCCGCATGCTCATGGCCCACGGCTTCCTGCGGCGGATTTTTGAAGTGTTCGATCGCTTCGAAACGCCCGTGGACATGGTGGCCACCTCCGAAGTGAGTGTCTCCCTGACCATCGATAATCCCCGCCGCCTGGACGAAATCATCGCTGAGCTGCGGCAGTTCGCCGAAGTCGATGCCGAACGCGCCCAGGCAATCGTCTGCCTGGTGGGCGATAACATCCGCTACACGCCCGGGGTTGCCAAACGCGTGTTCGGCGCTCTCGAAGGCATCAACATCCGTATGATTTCGCAGGGCGCTTCCCTGCTCAACCTCAGCTTCGTAGTCGCCGAGCAGGATCTTCGTTCTACCGTGGCGGCCTTGCACGAAGAGTTCTTCACCGACCCGGATACATCGGTGTTCGAGCCGGCTCCGGCCGCTGTGGTGCATGCCTGAAAATGCCTGAACTGGCCATCGTCGGCTATGGCAAAATGGGCCGGCTGATCGAACAACTCGCGCCCGAGTACGGGTTCCACGTCGCCCTGAAGCGCGACCAGGAACCGCTCCTTGCGGCGGATTTTCGCGGCATCGATGTGGCTGTCGAGTTTACCATTCCCGGCGCCGTGCGGCCCAACGTCGAGACCATCGCTTCCTTCGGTGTGAACATGGTCGTGGGCACCACGGGCTGGCTGGAACACATCGGCGCGGTGCAATCGGCCGTCGAGCGGCACAATGTCGGTCTTGTCTGGAGCCCGAATTTTTCCATCGGGGTCAATGTCTTCTTCCGCCTGGTTTCCGAAGCCGCGCGCCTGTTGGCCGCTCAGCCCGAATACGGCGCCTGGGCGTGGGAAATCCACCACGCCGCCAAAAAAGACGCCCCGTCCGGTACACTCCGAAAGCTGGTGGACGACATGAAACAGGCCGGCTTCGCGCGCCCCATCGACGTCAGTTCCAGCCGCGCCGGCATGGTCCCCGGAACACACGAGATCGGCTTCGATTCCGCCGCCGACACCATCACGCTGCGCCACTCCGCCCGGAGCCGCGAAGGATTCGCCCGCGGCGCCCTGCAGGCGGCACAATGGATTATAGGGAAAAAAGGTTTTTACGAATTCAGCGATATGGTTCTCGAGAGGAGCCGGGAGCCCGGGGGAACGCATTCTGGCTCCTGACTCCTGTCCCCTGACTTCTGCTTTTGGAGGTGGTACATGTTTACCGGCTGTGGCACCGCATTAGTCACTCCGTTTCGCGGCGATCAATCGCTCGATGAAGAAACTCTCCGCCGCCTGGTCCGGCGACAGATTGACGCGGGCATCAATTTTCTGGTGCCCTGCGGCACCACCGGCGAAAGCCCCACGCTGAGCCATGCCGAACATCTGCGGGTGGTCGAAATCACGCTCGAAGAAGCCAACGGCGCGGTTCCCGTGCTGGCCGGCGCCGGCGGCTATAACACGCGCGAGGTGATCGAACTCGCCCGCGAGCTGGAGGACATGGGCGCGAACGGCATCCTGTCCGTAACACCCTACTACAACAAGCCCACGCCCGAAGGCCTGTACCAGCACTATCATGCGATCGCTTCCGCCGTCGATCTACCCATCATCGTTTACAGCATCCAGGGTCGCACGGGCATCAATGTGGAACCGGCCACGCTCGCCCGCCTCGCTAAAATTCCGAATATCATCGGCGTGAAAGAAGCGTCCGGCAATATCGCGCAGATGGCGAACATTCTGGGCACGCTTCCGCCCGAATTTACGGTCCTCTGCGGCGACGATCCCATTACGCTTGCTCTCATGGCGCTTGGCGGCAAGGGCGTAATCTCGGTCGTTTCCAACCAGATTCCGGCCGAAATGACCCAGCTTGCGCAAGCCTGTCTGCGCGGCGATTTCGCCGCCGCCCGCCAGATCCAGAACCGCTATCTGCCGCTCATGAACATCAACTTTGTCGAGTCCAACCCGATCCCGGTGAAGGAAGCCATGGCCATGATGGGCCTGCTCGAACCCGTGTTCCGCCTGCCGCTCTGCCGCGCCGCCGAGCCAAACCGCGCCCGCATCGAAAACGTCCTCGAATCCGTGGGCCTGCTTCCGGGAGTGCGCGTTGCAGGCTGAAATCGAACGGCTCTTCGATCAGACTCCCTCTCAGTTCGCGAGCGAGCACTTCGATCTGTTCACCGCCTTCAAAGCGGGATTGAACGCCGGCTCGATTCGCGCCGCCGAACCCTGCCCCGGCTCGAAAACAGGCTGGCGTGTGAACGCCTGGGTGAAAAAAGGCATTCTCCTGGGCTTGCGCATGGGTTCGCTCGCCGATATGTCCATCGATACCGCCCGCCAGCCCTGGTTCGATAAGCACACCGTTCCGGTGAAGCGGTTCACCGTCGCGAGCGGCGTACGCATCGTCCCCGGCGGCTCCAGCATTCGCGATGGCTCGTACGTGGGCCGCGGCGTCATTTGTATGCCGCCCATGTATATCAACATCGGAGCATACGTGGGCGATGGCAGCATGATCGATTCGCATGCCCTGGTCGGTAGCTGCGCGCAGGTCGGCGGCAATTGCCACATTTCGGCCGCCAGCCAGCTTGGCGGCGTCATTGAACCCATCGGCGCTATGCCCGTCATTATTGAAGACGAGGTGCTGGTCGGCGGCAACTGCGGCATCTACGAAGGCACCGTCGTAAAGCGGCGCGCGGTACTGGGAACGGGTACGATTCTCAACCGCTCCACCCCCGTTTACGATGTGGTGCGCAGTACCGTGCATCGCGCCTCCGGCGACGAACCTCTTGTGATTCCCGAGGATGCCGTGGTCGTTCCCGGCTCGCGCGCCATTTCTCACGGCCCTGGCAAAGATTGGGGTCTCTCGGTTTACACTCCTGTCATTGTGAAATACCGCGACAGCAAAACCGATGACAAAATTCAACTGGAAGACCTGGTCAGATAGGTGGGACAGGCTTTAACCTGTCAAGGCGGGCGGCCCAGAAACCTCGATCAAGCCCCCCGCGTCTGCTGAACAATAGCCCGGAATGCCGATACGCTCCATAATCCTTACCCTCCTATCCTGCGTGACTGCGTTCGCGGCAGAGCCGGCGCTGCTCAATCAGGGGTTGCTCGATCGGGGGTTGCTCGATCAAGGCTACGCGCAGATGTACAATCTCGATTTCGCGGGCGCCCACCGCACATTCGCCGAATACCGGAAAGCGCACCCCGCCGATCCGCTTGCCGCCGCCTCCGATGCCGCCGCATGGCTGTTCTCCGAGTTCGATCGCCTCCACATTCTGCAATCGGAATTCTTCACCGAGGACGCTCACTTCTTCACAGATAAGAAACTCACGCCCGATCCCGCCGTCAAGCAGAAGTTCGAATCCGCTCTCACCGAAGCCGTTGAATTGGCAAGCCGCGTCCCCGGCGACCCTAACAGCCAGTTTGCCGAACTGCTTGCCCATGGTCTGCGCTCCGACTATCTTGGCCTCGTCGAAAAGCGCTATGGCGCCGCATTCAAGGAAATGAAAACTGCCCGAACCCTTTCCGAGCAGTTGTTAACGGCCCATCCCGAATACGCGGACGCGTGGCTTGCGGTCGGTGTGGAGAACTACATGCTGAGCGTCAAGCCGGCGCCCATTCGCTGGCTGCTGCGCCTGGAAGGAGCCGAAACCGACCGCGCCCTCGGCATTGAAAAGCTCCAAATCACGGCCGAAAAGGGCCGCTACCTGGCGCCGTTCGCGCGCCTCCTGCTGGCTGTGGCGGCCTTGCGCGATCACGCCACCGATAAAGCCCGCGGCATTCTCGCCTCGCTCGCCCGAGACTACCCGCACAACCGCCTTTATACGCGGGAACTGGCCAGGCTTGCCGCGCCGCGACCGTAGCTTTCTGAGCCGCGGCCGTAAGGGAGCGGTTTCTTCACCGCCGCGCTTCGAAAAATTCCCGCAGCGCATCCACGCAATCCGCGGCCAGCACACCTTCCACAATCTGCACCGAATGGTTCAACAACTCCGAATCCGCAATTCGAAACTTGCTCCGTACGCCGCCGAAACGCAGATCGCGCGCGCCGAAAACCAACCGCTTCACCCGCGCCGCCACCAGCGCCCCCGCGCACATCGCGCATGGTTCGAGTGTGCAATAGAGCGTGGCTTCCGCGAGCCGGTAGTTCCCTACCCGCGCCGCGGCTTCGCGCAGGGCCAGAATTTCGGCATGAGCGGTCGGGTCGTTGCGCGCAATTGGCGAGTTCGCGCCGCGGCCCACAACTTCGCGGCCGATCGCGACCACCGCGCCCACCGGCACCTCACCCGCCGCGGCCGCGGCCCGCGCTAAGTGCAACGATTCCCGCATGCACCACTCGTCAAAATTCATTAGCCTATAATACGGATTCTCAATGGCCGAACTTGAAATCCATCACGAAAGCCACCACCCCATCGACCCAGCGGGCCAGCGGGTGGGTGTTCTGGCAGCGGTCCTGGCCGTCATCCTCGCCGTCGTCGGCATTATTTCGCACCGCGCCCATACCAATGCCATCATCCTGACCACCCATTCCAGCGATATCTGGGCCGAATACCAATCCACCCGCCTGAAGTTCCACAACGTCGAGTTAGGGGAAGCGGTCGCGAACCTCGTCGGCGGCAAGAACGGCGCCGCGCAGGTGCTCGCAGATTACGAAAGGCAGAAGCGCAAGTACGAATCGGAAAGCGCCAAACTCATGGACGACGCTCACCATTCCGAAGCCGCCGCCGAGGAACTGGAGCACCGCGCCTTGCGGTTCGATATCGGCGATGGTCTGCTCGAAGTCGCGCTGGTCGTGACCTCCCTCTATTTCATCTCACATAAGAAGATGTTCCCTGTCATAGGAGTAGTTGCCGGGATTGCGGGTGTGGTGATCGCGGCCGCGGGATTCCTTGCCTGAGTACCACGCCGTATAGATTGCTAAGTACTGTCCCTCGCCTGAGTCTTGCCGCATAATCCGATCTGGAAATCATCAACTGAGCGGCCTACGCGCTGGCGCTGCTGCTCTGCGGGGGACTCACATTCTCCTGTACCGGCAGCGCCAGCGCGGTTCCGGCCTGCTCCACCGCCTGCAGGATCTTGAGTAACAACTCCTGCTGGATCGCCAGGAACTCGTCTCCATCGCCGGTTTTTACGTAGGCGAATACTTCCACGTTGAGCGCCCCGGCGGCCACGCCCACAAAGCGAACCGGCAGCGCTCCGGTCTCCACTTTGGGATGTTCCTTCAGAATCCGTTCCACGGAACCCAGCACGCGCAGCATCTGTTCCGCCGTGGTGTCGCGCCGCAGGCTCAGCGCTGGGTGAAACCAGATCTTGTCGCGCACGGAGAAATTCTCCAGTTCCATGGCCGAAAACTGGCCGTTTGGGATGCTGATGATGGTTCGATCGAGCGTGCGGATGCGCGTAGATCGCAGGCCGATATGCGAGACGGTGCCCTGCCGGTCGCCGAAGCGGCAGAAATCGCCCACCAGAACGGGGCGGTCGCCGATCACCGAAATGCCGCCGAACAGATTCTCAATCGTCTTTTGCGCCGCCAGCGCGAAAGCCAGCCCACCCACTCCGAGACCGGCCAGGATTCCGGAGGTGTTGTATCCCCAGGCGCTGGCCACGCTCAAAACGGCGAGCAGGAACAGCAGTAACTTCACCACCTGCCTGCCCAGCGGCAACATTGAATACGTGACCGCTTGCGCGCGCGGATCGAGGCGCGTGTGCCAGCGCGTAGCCAGCCGGTCGATTACCACCGAGGCCGCCCAGGCCAGCCCCAGGGCCAGCAACATCCCGAGGCCGCGTTCCACGGCGAGCCGTGGCAAAGTCGAAGGAGGAGCCAGTCCCATGGCGGCGCGAAAGCTGCCCACCGCCAGCACCAGGCGCACCGGGCCGCGAAAGGCCCGAAACGCCTTAACCGGGTGTACCGCTTTCGTCAAAAGCCGGGCGACCCCGCCAGCGACGAACCAAAGGATCACGCCGGCAATCAGCAGCGCGATCCATCGCCAGATGGGTGTGTCGAACAGTTCAAAATTCACCAGCACCTGCGGCAGCTTGCTTTCTAGCGGGGTCTCGCGCAGGAGTTGATGGGCTTTGGGAATCAGTGGCAGGCTGTCCGGCGACACTTCCCAAACACGAGTGCCCGGGCGCGTCTCAATCCGTTCGAGCTCGAGTTCCATCTTTTGCCCGTTCACCGTGAAGGTTGCCAGATGTTCCTTCGCCGGCGAAAGCCCATCGCCGAGATCGCCCGCCGGGTCGCGGCTCAATATGGTGATATCAAACGAGGTATCGTCCAGCAGGTCTTCCAGTTGGCGGGCGAGTTCCGGTCCCTGCGCGGCGCGCTCGGCCGGAGTCATTTTGCGCAAATCGAGATAGCGAGCCGCTTTGCCGTAATTGCGCGCGTGGCAGGCTTCCAGGAACTGAAAGATGGCGTCTTGCGGGTCATCGCGGCCCAGCGGATCCTTGGGCGGCGGAGAAGATGTCTGCGCCAGAGCGGCGGCGACGAACAACGCCGCAATCGAAGCCAGCCCCAGACCGGCCCTAGCAGCGTTCCAGAACTGTCGCAATGCCTTGGCCCACGCCGATGCACATGGTGCAAAGAGCGTACTTTCCACCGCTTTTTTCCAGTTGATACACGGCCGTGGTCACCAGCCGTGCGCCGCTCGCGCCCAGAGGATGCCCGATGGCGATCGCTCCCCCATTCGGATTCACGTGGGCGGCGTCGTCCGGCAAGCCCAAATCGCGAGTCACCGCCAGCGCCTGGGCGGCAAAAGCTTCGTTCAGTTCAATCACGTCCATCTTTCCCAGCGAGAGGCCGGTTTTCGCCAGCACTTTGCGCGTGGCGGGCGCGGGCGCAAAACCCATGATGCGTGGCGCCACCCCCGCGGTAGCCGTAGCCAGCACCCGCGCGCGCGGCGTTAAATGATACTTCGCCGCGGCGCGTTCGCTGGCCAGCAGCAGGACACAAGCCCCATCATTCACTCCGGAAGCGTTGCCCGCCGTCACCGTCCCTCCCGGTTTCACCACCGGCTTGAGCCTCGCGAGCGCCTCGAGCGTCGTGTCCGGTCGCGGATGCTCATCCACCTCGAACCGCTTCGCCTCGCCTTTCTTCTGCGGAATCCTAACGGGAATCACTTCGCATTGGAAGAAACCCGCCTGCTGCGCCGCGGCCCAGCGTTGCTGTGTGCGGAAGGCAAATGCATCCTGGTCGGCACGGCTCACCTGGAACTCTTCCGCCACATTTTCGGCCGTTTCCGGCATCGAATCGGTGCCATATTGGCTCTTCATCAGCGGATTCACGAACCGCCAGCCGATCGTTGTATCGAAGATTTCGGCCGCGCGGCTGAAAGCCGTCTCCGCCTTGCCGAGCACAAAAGGCGCTCGCGACATGCTTTCCACGCCGCCGGCGGCGATCAGCTCGGCCTCTTCGGATTTGATGGCGCGCGCGGCCATGCCCACTGCGTCCATGCTGGAGCCGCACAGCCGGTTCACGGTCGTGCCCGTAACTTCCTTCGGTAGACCCGCCAGCAGCAGGGCCATCCGGGCTACGTTGCGGTTGTCTTCGCCGGCCTGGTTGGCGCAGCCGAGAATCACGTCGTCGAGCGCGCCCCAATCGACCCCACGGTTCCTCTCCATCAGTGCACGGATGGGCATTGCCGCCAGATCGTCGGTGCGAACCGGGGCCAGCGCTCCGCCGTAGCGGCCGAATGGAGTGCGAAGAGCGTCACAGATAAAGACTTCCTGCATATGGCAAAGTAATCATTTTAGCTTGCACCGCCCCGCTGCCGGAGCATTTGAGGCGAAATCAGTGGGCCGGCTCCGTTCGCGCGCTATAATCCGCGCGAAGTGTCCTTTTTCCATGCTTTTGGTAGCGGACGACGAAAATACCGTCCGCGCCTACCTGGCTGTCAAAGCAGAAAACGGCCAGGATGCCCTGGAACGGATGGAAGAGAAAGCCGGGCGCATTGACCGCCTGATCACGGACATCCGTATGCCCTGCCTGGATGGGATCGCCTGGGCGCACGCCGTGGTCCAAAAATTCGAGAAAACACCCATCAGCTTCATCTCCGGCTATCCGTTTGATCTCGAAGAACAACGCATCCAGCACCCAGGCTTGGCCTGTGCGTTTGTTACAAAACCATTTGGGCGGCCGGAGCTCCTCGATGCCATCCGGAAGTGCCTGAAGACTCCCCGCGCCGCCGGAACCGCCTGAGAGCGGTAACGAACGGTAAAGCACATAGTTCCCGAATCCGCGTTATACGATGCGATCTGGCGCGTATTAAGTCAGCGTTGTTCTCAAAGCTCCGATTTCAGGGGTGCGTAGCCGATTTCACGGGCGGGTGAGAAACATGCACTCTTTTGGTGCCAGACGATTCCACCGGCGGCGTGCGATTTGCTTGGCGCTTTGGGCCGCAATGGGAATTCTCGATCGTCGGGCGCAACCTTTCAGAGCCCCACCACGCCGAATATGCGGGCGATCTGGGCCACTGGTCTTAATCCGGCGGAGCGAATACCTGTCACTCACATGAAGGCGGTAGGGCGCGTTGGAAATGGCGGGCAGTCTCCGGGCTTGCTTTTGCGAGCGGAAGTGCTGCTGTGTTTGCTTGCGAGTTGGGCCGCGCCGGCGCGCGCGCAGCCCGCGGCGCAGCCGTCCGAATATCAGGTGAAGGATGGCCGGCGCCTGGCGGTGATTCGCGTAGAGCAGGCGCCCGCTCCAAAGACCTGCCAGGTGCTCTTTATCAGTGCATCGGAGAAGGATATTGCGCGCCTTACCGCCTTGACTGGCAGATGGGTGTTGACCGTGGCCGACCCCAGCATTTTCCAATCGAAGAATGATCCTGAAATCGAGTTTTGATTCCAAATCTCGCCGCCTTTGGGCGAGATTTCCAAGGGGCTGGTGGAAAGAGGGGGAAGCCTGCTTTTGGCTTTCCACGCTTTCCACAGCCCCGTCATTTCCATCATTTCCATAGCCCCTTTTCCGGGACGCCGCTCTCAGCGGAAGCGCGGCGGAAACGGCGATTCGATTTTGCAGGATCGCAGCAGTTTGCTTTTGGCGGCGCCCATCTTCCGAGCCCACTTGGTGTCGCTCATGCTCTTGGCCAACTGGTCTAACTGGGCGAAGCCTAAACCGGGCTTCAAGTACTGCTTTGCCTCCGGTAGTGATTTCAGCTTCTCGTTTGGCGTGGCGTAGTCGGTGGGGTTGTACCGCCGCCGCCGCCT
>DATGKM010000192.1:0-4936 GCA_035294665.1 Bryobacteraceae bacterium
TCGCGCTCTGACCAGTGCGATCCACGATTACCTCAAGGACTACAACGAGAACCCCAGACCATTTCGATGGATCGCGAGCGCCAGCCGAATCATCCGCAAGGTCAATAAATATAAAGCTATTTCAGAGACGGCAGACTAGCGCACTGAGCGGATATTCAGCCTTCGACGAATGCCGTCCGGTCCTGTAAGTAAATGCACAAGAGCTGCCGGAAGCCTAGTACTAAGCCGATAGAACTAAGCCTTTACAACGGATCCAATCGTGTGTTTATTAATCCTATGGCTCGACAGACATGCGATAGGAAGAGGGCGGTGAACCAGGCAGTTCCAATAATTCTATTACTCGGATGTGTGGGTTTTCCCGGCTCAGGTTTCGGCGATGTCGTGGTCGGCCCGAAGATATCGGTCATTTCTCCCCCGCCCAGCATCCAGCTCAACCAACTGCAAAGCAATACCGATTTGTTCCTTTTTCAGGAAAAGAGCGATTTTGTTCTTCCTACGGATATACATGTGGACGCCACCGCCCCCGGACTTTACAATTTTTATCCGCCCCCCGGCGGGACCATTAGCGCGGGGACGGAAATCAATAGCTATCTGATACACGATGATCCGATAAATATAGAGCTGTTCCTGAATCGCCAGATCAGCTTCACCCACGGTGAAACCATCCTGGGTATAGAAATGCTCTCCAGCACGCTGGATGCCTCCGATCCGTTATTAGAGGCGGCAGGCACACTCTATCCTCCCTCACCAATCCACTGGGGCCTGGAACTGGGGCTCGAACCGGACTCGATACGATGGACGGGGGAAACCATCATCTGGAACACATTGACGGGCGCCGGCTTTGATACCGGAGGGGAAGACAATATCCGGATCATCACATCCATAACAATGCCCGAACCCTCTTATGTGCCGGTTTTGGGATTGCTTTTCGCTCTAGTCCTCGCCGAACGGTTTCGCAGTTCCGTGCCGGACGCAAACCCGCTCACTGACGATCGCGGCTCCGATCGGAGCCACTAGCAGGTTGCGGAAAAAGGGTTCTGAACCGCCGAAAATGACCCTCCCTCGAACGGAGAATCAACAACTTACCACCGCTGAAAGGCACCGGAAATGCGTTTTTCCGCAACCTGCTAGAAGTGAAAGCCTATCGTCGCGGTGACGGTTCGCGGCGTCACGTAGTGCGTGCCGCTGAACGTAGAGAGAAAGTTATAGAGCGCGTACTGATTGGTCAAGTTGACGACCGATACGCGGAAGCTCCACTTATAACGGTCGCCATGGAAGATATTGTCGTCGCCGATCGCCGCGTCAAACAGGTTCCGCGAAGCGATGCGGGGGGGGTTATGGTCGTCATTCTCCGTGCCGGCCGCGGGGATCTGCAGGAGGGTGGACCCGTATAGCGAAGCGGGACAGAGGCTGTTAGGGCTGATCGGAGAAGTGGGAGTGGCATGTACGGTCCCGCAAAAGAGTCCGGCTTCGAATTGCTGGTCGGGCGTCAGATTGGACGCATCCACGATAGTGCCTGTGCCGGCCGGACCATTGAAGCAGTTGCCGCCCGCACATGGGACCACCCCGGCGACTTGGCCGCTGTCGTAGCGCCAGGTAAACGAAAACCAAGGCCAGGTGGGCTTCGGCTGGTATTGCAGGTGAGCCGTCTGGTTGAAGACTTCATCGTGATCGATCCGGAACACGGACTCCGTGCCTGTCGAGATAGGCGTCACGCCGATGCCGGCGATTTGGGGAGTGAAGAAGCGGGCGGAGACGTGGGACATCACCACATAGGCGCTGAAGCCATGGAAATTCGGCATGCTCGCCCGAATGGCGAAACCGGGGATTTTCGACTTGTCCCAAACGATGGGATACGTGATCGGCGTATTTCCGAAGACACTGAAGTCGTAAGCATTATGCGTGTACTTCCAGATGTACTCGCCGTCGATCACCAGGTATTTTCCAAAAGCCTGCTCCAACCCGGCGTGGAACTCGTTCCGCCAGCCAGGCGCCACCGGACTTGAGAGGCAAGGGTAGCCCTGCACGGCGGACATCAGCGCGTTGACAATTGCGCTATCGCAGCCGGTGCTGGCGAGCACCAGATTCTCGTTGAACGGCGTTTCGAGCGTGCGGGCATAGGAGACGCGCAATACGGTGCTGCTCGGCTTGATCCTGTAGGAAATGCCGAGGCGCGGCTCGGGCTGGGTTTGAGTTACCAGTCCTTTGTAAATGTCGCCGCGAATTCCCACGTTGAAAGTCCAGTTGTTCTTGGTGATGGTGTCCTGGACGTACATTCCTACTTCACGGACATTCGCGCGGCCCAGGAAAGTATAGGGGCTAGCGATAGAAGTAGGGCAGTCATCGGAGCCGGGAAGCGGCGCGGTGCGGGTCAGGTCAATGCAGCCAAGGAGGGGCACGAAATTCGGGTTCGGAGTGAGCGCGCCCACGCACTCAGCGGGATTGTTAACCGTGGGATCGGTGAATGGACTACCATCGGGGTTGAGACACGGCGCGTTCAACATCGGGTCCACAATCCCGAAGGTGTCGTTTTCCCGCAGAAGCGTGTCTTCGTAGGTGATGCCGGCTTTGAGGTTGTGAATGCCCTTGGTGTGGGTGACGCTGGCGCGCAGGCCGAGATTGGTGAGGCGCCGGTTCTGTCCCACGCTTTCGGCCTGGAGGTTGGGAATGAAGTCGGAGTAAGGATCGGCACTCGGGTAGTAGTTGAACTGATCCTGCCGCGCAAAGCCGCCGAAGGTGAAAATGGTGCTGTTGTTGAGCACGCGCGTCCAACTGGGGGCGATATTGAAGGTACGAATCTGGGAGTGCTGGTCAGCCGGACCCACGAGTTGCCCGTTGGGGCCGATACCGCCGTTGTCTACCACAAGCCCCGACCACGCATCGGCCGTCTGCGCGTCATAAGAATTGGGCGTCTGGAACCAGGAGCGGGTGAAGCCCAGGTTCAGCGCGACCGAGTTATTGTCGCTGGGTTTGAAGTCCAGATGGTCCCAGAAGTTCTCTTCGTTGCCTTTGTCGTGAAAGACCTGGAACTCGGGTGGATCGAGGAAGCGGCCTGTATTTAGGCCGTTTACCGCGAAGAAGTTCCCCCAGGATTTGCCGCCGTAAG
Source organism: Bryobacteraceae bacterium (assembly GCA_035294665.1). GTDB lineage: Bacteria > Acidobacteriota > Terriglobia > Bryobacterales > Bryobacteraceae > PSRJ01. The sequence goes on from DATGKM010000192.1 coordinate 3,107, forward strand.
AAATATCGAAGGCTTCGTTGGAAGTTCCGAAAGTGCCATAGGAAGCGGTGACATTGCCATGGGGTGTGGTGACCCCGAGGCCGGAGCGCGTGTTGGCCACGATCACCACGCTGGTTTTATCGCCGTACTCGGCGGGAGGCGCGCCTTCGATCACTTCCAGGGATTGCACGGCATCGGCTGGTACCTGGTTGGAAAAGATCTTGCTTTGCTGGTCGGTGATCGGTTGGCCGTCCACGGAGAAAGAATTTTCGGCGTGGTCGCCCAGTCCGTGAAACAGACCGTTGGAATCGGCGGCGATGCCCGGCGAGGAGAGAGTGACCAGAGAGCTGAGCTGGCTCGAGGCGCTTTCGAGCGGCAGTTTCTCGATCAAGTCGCGGTCGATGTCGGTGTGGGTGACCGGGTCGGTTTCGACCAGGTCCGCGCCCGCTTCCACATTGACCGTAGTTTCGGCGGTTCCGATCGCCAGGCTGAACTTGATTTGCACGGGAATTACGGAGCGGACGTCCACGTCCTGGGAGGCGCTGCGGAATCCAGTAGAGCTGGCAGTTGCGTGATAGTTGTTAAACGGAATATTGTGAATTTCAAACGCTCCCTGCTGGTCCGTCATGGCAGACCCGGTATAGTGCGAGACGGGGTTTTGCAGGGTTACCGTGGCGCCGGGAATGGCGAGCCCGGAAGGATCGACCACCAGGCCACGAACCGTTCCCGCATTGGCCCCGCTGCCCTGCGCGAAGGCTGTAAAGGCGCAGGCAGACAAAGCCCAAAAAGCGACAACTGCCCTGAAGGGTGGTCCCATGGGTGCCAGTATAAAGTGTTTGGTTACGTGGGCCTAGAGCTCGCCCTCCAGCGGGCCGGTATTCGCCATGAGCGGGCCGGGATTGGCGGCAGGCGGGCTGGTTCCGTTACGGCAGACGGCTGAGGACGAGGGCCGAGTTTTTGCTGCCGAAGGCGATGCAGTTGGCGACCGCGTGCTCGATGGCGAGGCGGCGGGCTCGGCCGGGAATGTAGTCGAGATCACAATCGGGATCGGGCTCGTCGATGTTGATGGTAGGGGGCGCGATGCCATCCCGCATGGCCAGCAGGGTGGCGGCGACTCCGGCGGCGCCGCACGCTCCCTGCGGATGGCCGATCAGACTCTTCAGCGAGGAGCCGGGCAGCCGCCGGGCGTGTTGTTCGAAGGCCAGCTTCACCGCCCGGGTTTCGATGCGGTCGTTCAACTCCGTGGCGGTTCCGTGATAGTTGATGTAGTCGATCGAAGCCGGTTCGAGGCCGGCTTCCCGCAGGGCGAGGGCGATGGCGCGGGCCGGCTCCTCGCCGCACTCTTCGAGGCGCACGCGGTGGAAGGCTTCGCAGGTGGAAGCGTAGCCCCGCACTTCACCATAAATATGGGCGCCGCGGGCCCGGGCTCTTTCGAGATCTTCCATGATGAAGAACCAGGCGCCCTCGGCCAGCACGAAGCCGTCGCGGTCGCGCGAGAAGGGACGCGAGGCGCGCTCGGGGGCATGGTTCCAGCGCGTGCTCATAATGCGCATCAGCTCGAAGCCGCGGAGAATCAAGGGAGCGATCGGCGAATCGACCCCGCCGGCGATCACCGTGCCCAGAATTCCGGCCTGCAGATTGCGATACGCGTAGCCGATAGCGTCCGTGGAAGAGGTGCAGCCGGTGGAGACGATATGGCTGAGGCCGCGAAAACCGAAGCGCATGGAGATTTCGCTGGCGAGCGTTCCGATGGTGCCGGTAGGAATGGTGTAGACGCTGCACTGCTTCTGACGACCGCTATAGTACAGCCGGTATTGCTCCTCGGTAAAATCCTGGCTGCCGCCGCCGGAA
>DATGKM010000193.1:0-2773 GCA_035294665.1 Bryobacteraceae bacterium
ATCGCCGGGCATAGGGCTTTGTTCATCCCCTCGTGCAAAAACCTTCGCCCGATAAGCTCGCCCGTTTCCGGATTGATCCCCTGAACAAAGTTCGCGGTTTTGCCGAGATGCCAGACATTCCGAAGCCGCAACGGCATAAAGCCCGGCTCGTCAAGGTAAACATACACATAGCCGCCCTTATTCGGGTGCACGATATAGTGTTTACCTTCCCGCTCCAGCAGCACGAATTCACCTACTGCGCCATCGAAATCCCACATATCGTGGGGATTCTCCTGGAAGTAAGATTTGAGCCGGCCCGTATTCGGGTCCAACGCGACCACGCCCGAGGTATAAAGGTTTAGGCCGGGACGCGGCCCCTCCTTCATCCAGTTCGGCCCGCTCCAGTCATAGTCCGGCGCGGGATTGGCGGTGCCCCAGTAAATCGTGTCCGTGGTCGGATCGTAGGTGCCGGTCATCCAGCCGCCGCCGCCGCCCACTTTCCAGCTGTCATTGCCCCAGCTCGCACGAGAGCGCTCATCTCCACCAACCGTGTCAAACTCCCATGCAATACCGCCGGTTGCCGCATCGAGGGCGATAATCGGACCACAGCAGCCAGACAGCTCGCCTCCATTGGCGCCGATAATCACTTTATCCTTCACCACGAGAGGCGCGCCGGTAAAACCCTTGTTCCCCTTTTCAACGGTGAGCACCTGCTTATCCCACACCGTCTTGCCGGTGAGCATGTCGATTGCAATCACGCGGCCATCGACGGTACCGACGTAAAGTTTGCCGTAAGCGGCAGCCAGACCCCGGTTATAGGGGTTATAGATAGTGCCATTGGCGCGATCGGTATCGATTTTCGGTTTGAACTTCCATTTGAAAGCCCCCGTTGCGGCATCGAGCGCCCAAATCACACTATCGGACGTTGTATAATAAAGCGTCCCGTCGACCACCAATGGAAACGACTGGACACCACGGTGCCCCGGATCCGGCGTGTGTATCCAGAGCAGTTTGAGATTCTTCACATTATTCGTATTGATCTGATCGAGTGCGCTGTAGTGCCAGCTTTTGTAAGACTGGTGATACATTACCCAATTGTTGGGGTTTTCATCGGCGTGGAGCAGGGCGTTGGCGTCGAGCTCGCCGGCACGGACAGCCGCGCCCATGAGTGAGAACGCAGCAATGCCCGAAAGCAGCCACGCACGTGTCGTGAGCAGATAATCCATTGGTTTGTTTCCTTCCCGTTCGGCTTTTGCATCGTTACATCATTGGCAGCGAGCAAGCCGTTTTGTTGTTTGAAAATAGTCGCTTCCGTTATTTTTTGCCGAAGCTACTTTTGCCAAAGCGGCTTCGGCTGGTGGACGAAACAGGCAACGGGGAAGAACCGCTGTGTTTGGTCCGAATTCAGGCTATCGCGCGATCTGCGCTTCTGTCAAGGATACGGGGAAGGACGCATTCCGGGCAGCGGCGGGCCGGAAACGGAGCAGTAAAGCCGGTGCATTAGGTTCTTTTTCGAGCGGCAATTGTTTTCTCCCTGCAATTGGCCCCCTCTCCCACAGTGGTCACGCAGCCACCAGGTGTCGCCGGCTTGAATCATGTCGATGATAGCCCATTCTCCAGGCATGTCAGAAGCAATCAATGTTCCGCGTTACCCTTGGCTGCGATTCTGGATTCCTCCCACCGCCATTCTAGACCTTTCGGATGGCGGTTTTCTGCGAGATCCTATGGATCCTATCTTCGGTCCGGGGTCGCTTCGCACCTTGGCCGAGCTCGAGGCATACCCGGCACTGGCCCTGCTCGGCGAACCCGGCATCGGGAAATCGGTTGCTCTGAGGCAAGAATACGAGCGGCTCTCCGCTTTGCCGCCCGAACGAGGAATTCGCGCGGTCTACAAGAATCTGAACGGTTTCTCCAGCGAAGATCGGCTTTGCCGCCAGATCTTTGAATCTCCGGAAGTCGCGGCCTGGAAAGCTGACAACACTCGCCTCTACCTGCTGCTCGACAGTCTCGACGAGGTCATGCTGCGAATCGAGACAGTGGCCGATCTCCTCGCCCACGAAATACGGAATCTCCCCACTGATCGCTTGTTCGTTCGCATCACTTGCCGAACCGCGGTTTGGCCGGCATCCATCCTGGGATACGCGCTCGAACAAATCTGGGGCGAATCCGGCTTCGGCGTGTTCGAACTGGCGCCGCTGCGCCGGTGCGACGTTAAAACCGCGCTTGAAGCTCACGGCATCGACCCGAACAAGTTCATTCCCGAACTTTTCCGCGCGCAAGCCGTCGCCTTTGCCATCAAACCGCTAACTTTGAACATGCTCATCAGTCTTTATAGGCGCGATGGAAGTCTGCCGACCAGCACCGCCGATTTGTATCGCCAAGGCTGCCTCGCGCTCTGCGAGGAATATAACCCCAGCCGGCGTGACACGCACCGCCACGGCAGGCTCAACGGGCGGCAGCGCCTGCGTCTGGCCGGCCGGATCGCCGTCGCCACTGCTTTCAGTAACCGCTTTGCGGTCTGGAATAGCCCCGAGACTGCAACCCCGAGCGAAGATGTCGCGGTCTCCGAACTCTCCGGCAGTCACGAAAATGGGGACTTTGGAGAATTCACGGCAAGTGACGACGATATGCGGGAAGTCCTCGACACGGGGCTCTTCACCGCCCGCGGCGACTACCGCATGGGTTGGGCGCATCAGACCTATCAGGATTTTCTCGCGGCGAATTACCTCATCGAGAAGGGTGTGCCGGCTGAAATCATAGTGAAAGCCCTCACCCACCCCAATGGCGGCCTGAT
>DATGKM010000194.1:0-55140 GCA_035294665.1 Bryobacteraceae bacterium
GGTGTTTCGGCTGGCTGATTTCCCTCGATTCGTGGCTCACCTTCCGGGTGAATCCGAATCAGAGCCTTATCGTCGTTCATTCCGAATAGTATCAGCCACTTTACTTTTCAAACGGAAGCCCAACCGCCGTTTTTAGGATTAATGGGGGCAACCCCATAAGCCGGAGACGGCGGTTACACAAAATACTTGACAAGACCTGGGCCGGATCTGCCCGTTTTCCATTTTTCATGCTTGTTGTCGCCGATGATCGAAGTCAGGGCCGTGGAGCTACGGCGGAACCAGGTGGGCCCGCAACGGCAACGGCACTCGAGGTTTTGTCAATGCCTAAACCAGCTCGATTGTGACGCGGCGACCTACCATCGCCGCCGCTCGCTGCAAGCTCGACAGCGTGATGTCGTCTTTTGCGCTGAGGAGGCGGTCAACTTGCGTACGGCTTGTCTTCAGCAGCGTGGCCATCTTGTTCTTCGAGATTTTCTTCTTCTTCATGGCCTCGGCGAGCTGCCACGCTACGACTTCCTTAATCGCATGCGCTTGCGCTTCATCGAGAATGCCCTCCTCGTTGAGAAAATCATCCACGCTCGAACCCATGCGTTTTTTGCTCATTGCTCCAATTCCTTCTTGCGCTTCCGCGCCAGCGCCAAATCTTCATCCGGTGTCGTTCGCGTTTTCTTAATGAACCCGTGCAACGCGACCAGATGCTCACGGTAAAGGCAAAGCAAGACGCGGGCACTCCGCTTTGTAGGCAGGCCGGTCCGAATTTCCCAGAGGCCGCTTCCCATCGCACGGCACAGCGGCATGCCCACCGGCCACCGCCATTGCGCGCGCAACAGATCCTTACCAATCGCCCGCCGTTCTTCTTCCGGCAGCCCCTTCCGGACAGCGTGCGGAAGAAGATTACCGGCACTTTCTTCGGCCGAGCCTCGCCCACCATCCTGTACCGTACTTAGTACATTGTACCTTAAAATGTGCATAGCTCGCTGCTACGAGGCATCGACACCGCTTCGCTCCCGTGACCAAAACCGGTGCGTGAATGCGGCAAACACCAGCAGCCCAAGGCCGGCGGCTCCGTTGGCGAGCGCGTCAAAGCCCATCAGGCCGCGGGCGCCCCAGGCTTTGTAGCCGAGGCCATCGAGCCAAGTCATGTAGACAATCGGGACGTTGCCGCTGGCGGCCAGAAGCGAGTAGGAAGTCGCGGCGGCGTGCCGGCGCGGGCCGAGCACGTCGAGCACAAGCGCGGTGAAAACGGCGTAGGCAAAGCCGCCGGCGATGGCATAACCGGAGTAGCCGGCGGCATAAGTGAAGGGGTTGTGCGGCGCTAGCGCGAGGATTCCGGCGAAAACCGCGGAGAGGAGGCCGGCGAAAGCGTAGGCTTTGCGGGTATCCACGCGCTCGCAGAAGAAGCCGCCGCCCAGGCTGCCGAAAGTGTTCAGCAAACCGCCGGCGACTCCGGAAATCAGCAGAACCTCTCTGGCGGAGGCGCGGTAATCGGGGCCGACGCCGGAGATGAGGTTCGCAATGGCGGCGCTGCCCGCCGGTGAAAGGAAGAACACCAAGCCGGCAAGCGTGCGCCGCGAAGCGACCAACGAGCGGAGATCGCGCGCCAGGCTCACGATCCGCAGCCACGCGGGCGTGCGCGCGAGGGGAGTTTCGATCACGCGGAATGCGGCGAGCATGGGAAGGCTGAGCAGAAGGCCCACGCACACGGCCAGTTCCGGAACACGGACGGCGCCGGCCAGCCAGATGGCCAGCCCGCCGCCCAAAGCGCCGCCCCCGATGTTGCCTGCGTTGTACCATCCGGCCGCGCGGCCGTGGATGGTGGCGGGCAGGGCCGTGAGCAACGCGCCGTTGGCGGAAGAGATCAGGCCGGAAACCGCCGTGGCCAAAAACAGCAGCACCGTGAGCGCGCTGAGCGAGCGGGCGGAAATCAGCACGCCAAACGCACTAAACAGAGCGGCGCTGAATGCGGCCAGCCAGAGCCAGGTGCGGCGCCGCAGACCCATGTCCACCACGGGCGAATAAACGAAGCTCCAGATGGTGGGCGCGGTTGCGATCGCCACCACGGCCGCGATACGGTCCACCGGGACGCCCTGCTTGCGGAGAAGGTAGGGAATCAGGATGGTGATGATGGCATTGCCGAGTCCGTAAGGCAGGCTGAGGATTGCGAACAGCCAAGGAGGGTTATGTTGGGGGGCTTCCAAGAATCATTGTAGACGGAAGGAAAGGAGCGCACCGCACGCGCAGGTTCACCGATTGGCGGTCATTTGGCGCCCGCCCGCTCGCGGCCGCCCGGTGCGCGTTCCGGCCAAAGCGCGGTAAACGCCAATCCGGTGGCAATCCCGAGAGAAACCTCGAGGAAGCGGTGCGCGGCAATGATCGCGGCCGGCTGGCTGCGGGTCACCAGGACAATGATTGCCAGCGTGATGCCGGCAAAGCGGTACGCGGCGCGATCGAGATGCAGCAGAGCGCAAACCACTCCGAGAGCGAAAAGGCCCGCCACGAAAGCGAGCGTGCCGGAATGCAGATAGCTGGCCAGCAATCCCCCGTGAACGCGCCCAGAGCGGTGCCGGCGAACCGCTCGCCGGAGATAGTTAAGGTGGCGCCCAAGGTGGATTGCGTCACCACCATAGTGCTGATTGCCGCCCATTCCGCCTCCGGCAGCCGTAGGAGGCGCGCGATAGCGAAAGAAATGGTCGCCGCCACGGTGGTCCGCACGGCGATGGCGATCATGCGGTCAACTACGGCGGGCGGGCTTGGCAGATTGCTCGGCCATTTGCAAGTGTTTCTGCAGAATGGGAATCATTTTCGACGCCCACGCCTTGAGGTCCGGATCCTGGCCATGTTCGGCTTCCCGCTTGAATACGGCGATCGCCCGCTTTTGCGCGGCGATCTGGTCCCGGGTGTACAGCGCGTCGAAACGGGCGCCCTTGAGGTGCGCCAGTTGCTGCACGGTATGAATTTTGGCGGCATTGATGCCCTTGGGAATTGCCACGCCGTTCTTGGCAGCCATTTCCGTCAACTCTTCGTAAGAATGGGCACAGTCCGCAGCCACGGTTTTGCCCAAGTCTTTCACGTCGGCACGGGCCGCCTGGTTTTGGGCCATTTGCCCTTCGTGAGCTTCGGTCATGTCCGTTTGCGCAACGGTCACCAGGAACTGCTTATCCGCATTGCTGAGGGAAGCGGCCGCGGCTATCCCGCTGAGGACAAGCACGGCGGAGCAAGCGCACGGAAGTGGTATTCGAATCTGCATCGGGTTCTCCAGCTTGATTTAGATTTGCCGCGGCGCGCGTCCGTTACCAGTGTGGAGCCGGGATCGCTTTCCTCCTATCCTGTCGAATCAGTACGGCAACGGGTCTGGCGTGAGTGAAGGTACAGCGGTCAAGCGCGGGTAGGCAAGTCGAAAGCCGCCGTCATGCTGGCAGCCCGTCTCCGAATTCTGGAAGCGGAGAGCCCTCCACGGACTGGCGACGTATGTTGGTTTCGATTTGAAAGATTTTGAAGCGCGAGACCCTGACCCTTTCGGGCGCCGGGGAGGATTGCTTCAGGGGTCTTTTTTTTAGAGGTTAGTCTCGCTTTGGTGGGAGTTGCCTCCCCGGCTTACTTCCAATATTAGTAGATTCCGGTTTTGGAAGCAACAGAAATTAGTATTTTTTTATTTGGCTCGGACCTCGGTTCCCGCTATTTCTTCCAAAACCTTGATTGTAGAGCAGATATCTTCCTCGGCATGGCCATTTGAGATAGCGGCCTGAAAGAGCTGGTTGGTGATGGCAGTCAAAAGTAATGGTACTTTTAGTTCCTTGCCGGACTCCAGCATCAGTCCGATGTCCTTATGCATCCACTTGACGGAAAAGTTTGCCTGGAAGTCGCCGCGGAACACGAACGGTGCTTTGTAGCTGATAAGACCGGACTTAGCAGCGCTATTGTCGAGAATATCGAGCATCAGTTTGGGATCGACGCCCCCCTTGGTGGCAAGGACCATGCCTTCATTGAAGGCAATCAACAGGTTGGAGAGGATCAAATTCTGGCTCAGCTTCGCCTGCAGGCCCAGCCCGGGACCGCCGCAATAATAGAGGCGCTTGCCCATCGGCTCGAAAAATGGCTTTGTTCGTTCAAACACCTCCCGGCTGCCGCCGATCATGAAGGTGAGGGTCCCACCTTCGGCGCCTGGGGTCGAACCGGTGCAAGGCGCGTCGAGAAAATCGACGCCTTTGGCCGCCAGAGCTTCTCCGATGGCCCGGCTTTCGCTCGGGCTGATGGTGCTGGTGTCGGCGATAACGGTTCCCCGCTTCGCCCCTTCGAGCAGACCGTTTTTGCCCAGGATCACCTCGCGCGACATACCGGTGTTGCCGACGCAAAGAAAGATGAAGTCGGCGTTTTCCGCGACCGCGCGAGGAGTCTCGCAGAACTTTCCGCCTTCGCTCGAGGCCAGCTTGCGGGCCTTTTCGGCTGTGTGGGACCAGAGGGCCACTTCATGTCCGGCTCTGAGGAGATTGCGGGCCATTGGGTAGCCCATTAGCCCCAGGCCTAAGAATCCGAGTTTTGCCATAGAATTCGGATTCTACAATGAAGTCCGCCGCTATCGGCGCAAATAGTGCTCCGGCGCGAGCGGTTTAGCTGAAAAAACCGCGCCAGGCGGCGACTGCCAGAGCGTGCGTTACTACGCCCGCCCGAATGCTTCCGGCCTGGTTGCGGGCGTGGCCGCAGAACCAGCCGAGCACTCCGGCCAACAGGGCCCAGTGCCAATTGGGAAAACCGCGGAACCAGAGGTGGGCGCAGCCGAAAAGCGCCGAGGTGAGCAGCAGCGCGGCGGCGCGAGGCATGCGCTGCTCGAGCCAACCGAGCAACGCCCCGCGAAAGATAAACTCTTCGAAAAGCGCCACGACCCACAAGAACGCCAGAAAGATGCCGGCGGTCTTCCACAGCGGTGCGGGATGGACCAGGCGGACCGTTTTCGTCGGGATCGCGACGCAGGCGGCCAGCGGCAGGAAACCCAAAAAATGCAGCGCTCCGAGCCGCCATTCGCGGAGGTTCGGAAGAAATCCGTATCCGGTTTCCGGAATCTGGCGCTGAACGATCAGGATCAGGACTGCCATGTGGAACACCGCGACCCGGCCCAGGATGGCGACAGGCAAGCCGGGGACGGTGGCCGGATAGATACGTTCGAAAAACGGACTGAGAAGAGCAACCGCGAGGAAAGTCAGGAACGCGAGATCGGTAATCAGATTCGCCGGGAGCACCCGATACCAGAACCCGAGAACCAGTGCCAGGGCCGCGAGTTGCAGGACAGCGAGCGGCGCAAGGTGGCCGGACAGACCACAGCAAGCGATATAAGGAAGCAGCGCGGAGATGACCAGCAACGCGGGAAAATGCGGGCCGGCCAGCCGCTTCCGCAGATTCGGAAAGGCGCCCACTAGATAGAATGGATATTCGATGAGAAACCCTGCCAGGACAGGGAGGGCGGCCCGGTTGGGGACGTGCTTGAATTCCGCGTAGAGGATACCGGCCGCCGTGAGCACGAGCCAGCCAATCAGCAGTGCCGCCAGAAAACCGGCCGGGAGAGCGCTCCCGCGCGCCTTTTTCATCGGCCTCATTCTAGCATTCGGGCTTTTTTCGCTTGCGGTTTGGCTGCCGGTCGGCGTGCCCAGCGTCCGGGCACAGGAAGATTCTCGAGGGGCAGCGGCTCTTCGACGGCATGGTTTGGATCGACAAAAAAGCTACAATGTGGTTCGCATGGAAGGCCAGGCCGCCACTCGTCCAATTTCTAGCCGTTGGTCAAATAATTAAAGAGGGTGGTCTGCGGGATTCGCGATTCCGCTTCGAAGGCGGCCTGCAACTGCGTGGTGCCCTCGCTCAGTTCCAGTGAAGCCGCCGCTACATCGGCGTCCTGAAGCTGACCGATTTGGGTCTGCAATTGGGTGTTGTAACTGGCGGCAAAGCTACTCGCGTTCTGCAGTTGGTTCTGCACGGTGCCATAGAAGGCCAGAGCTTCGTTGAGGTGATTGGAAGACAACTGCAAGGCGGTGGTGGCGTTTTCCACCGCCGTCTGATCGTTGTTCATGAGGCCGTTATACAGATTCGTGAGGGTGGCGAAGATGTTATCCGAGGCGTAGGTGCCATCGGCATTGCGATCGTCGAAGATCTGCTGCGCGGTCTGGGAAACTGGAAAGGAACCGCCCTGCGGATTTTGAACCTGCTGGGTCGCGGCAGCCGAAGTGAGTTGATCCACACCGTTGCCGCTCGAAAGATCGTACTGGTAGGGCGGGGAGGTCGCCGCATCGCCGCCAAACACGTAAACCTCGCCGGACTGGGTGTTGGCTAAACTGACCATCTGCTGCAGAATGGCCTGGACCTGTCCGGCGAGTTCCTGCCTGGTAGCGGCGGTGGCGGTACTGGTAGCCCCCTGGGCGGCGATGCCGACGGCCGTCTGCAGCAGCGAATTGGCCTGTGTCAAGGCGCTTTGGGCAACAGTGTTGTCGGTAGTCGCGGCGCTGAGATTGTTGGTGATCTGGTTGTTTAACTCTAAATTGGTATGCAGTTGGAGCAGTTCGCTCACCACGTCCGGCTGGTCGGAAGCGAACTGCACCTTTAAACCCGAACTGACCTGCTCCGTCGCCGTGTTGATCTGCTGCTGAACGGTTTCGACCGCCGTCAGGAACTGCTGTGCCTGGGCATTCAGGTAGGAAATCATTTTATACTCCAGTAGCCGCCGCCGAGCTGAGAATGTTGATCGTGTCCGCAGTAAGCTGATCCAGAATCGTGATCAGTTGAGAGTTTGCCTCGTACGCCCTTTGGAACTCAACCGCAATCATGGCCTGCTGGTTAATGTCCACGCCTGAAATCTGCTGCAACTGATTCTGGGCCTGATTTACGAGCGATTGCTGCACCTGCACTCCGTCGGTGGCCTGCTGTAGCTGGTTCCCCACATCGGCGGCGATGTTGCCGTAATACTGGCTATAGCTGAAACCACCGATTTCGCCTGTCGAATTGGTAGGGGTCGCCAGTTGGGCAATGGCCAGCGCCACTCCATTCGAGACTTCCGGCGGCCCGGGGCTGATGGCGGCGAGTTGGCCGGGCGCGATGGACGGATTTACCGCGAGCGACGAGGCAATCAGAGTGGGATTGGCGGAACCATCTGCATTGGTGGATGCGTAGGTGAAGAGGGGAATACCCGGCTGAGGGGGAGGGCCATCGGAAATGTTTCCCGAAGTTAACAGGTTGTTGACTGTATCGGCGAAGTTTTGAGCCAAAGTATTCAATGCGCCGGCCTGATTGGGACCTCCCTGGATTGCCGGCAAAACGGTGTTGGTCATGTTCAGCAAAGCCCCCAACTGCCCTCCGGTGGTCTGGGCGGTGATGTCGGTGCCGTCCGATGCTGTGAGTTGCATGGTGGGCGGCGATCCCGCATAGGTAGCAGGCGGCGAAGGCTGTGAGACCGCGCTGGCACTGATCTGGTATTGCTGGCTTCCGATCAGTAGCGGAGTGCTCCCGTTCAGCATGATGGACGTGGTGCCGTCCGAGTTCTTGATGGTTGTGAAGCTGATCAGGCTGGAGAGGTTGTCCAGCGCGGCATGGATGTTCGCGTCCATGCCGGAATCGATAGAGGGATTGCCGGAATTTTGAATTTCCTGGTTGTATGCCTGCAGTTGGCCCACAAGCTGGTTCACCTGCTGGACAATACTTTGCGTCTGCGCATCGGTCTGTTGGGAGAGTTGCTGTAAGGAGGTGGAAGTTTGCTGGAACGCCTGAGCGACATTGTTAGCTTGGGCAATCACCTGCTGCTGGCTCACCGCGCTGGTTGGGTTCTCGGCCCAGGCCGACGCGCTTTGAAAGAAGTTATTCAGAGCGTAAGGGATGCCGACATTGCCGGAAATGTCGAAAATCGCCTGCAGAGCAGTCAAACTGTTGACTAACTGCTGCTGTTGTCCCAAGCCGGTGTTCTGATTGCGGTAGGTCTGTTCGGCATATTCATCGCGGGAACTTTGAATGGCTCCGGCCGCTACTCCGCCATCGAGTGAAGGCGGATCGAAGGACAGCGATGTCAGATCGAGTGTCTGCGAGGCATATCCCGGTGTGGAAGCGTTGGCGACGTTGTTCTGAGTTACTTGCAGAACCTGATCATAGGCGTCGAGGGTGTTCGCCGTGGAACCCAGCAGGGAGAGCAGGTTCGCCATAAGCCGTTATCCTCTCCCCAGGATCCGGCTGCCATGCTCGACGGCGGCCGGTTCGCCATCGGGAGCGTAGCCGCCCGCCATCATTCCAAGCCGCCGCGCCCAGTGGCAATGAAATTGAAAAGCGGTTTCGAGAAGCGTCTTCAGCAGAGCAATGGCCCGCTCCAGTTGGCGAGCTTCCTCCAACGCCGCTCCATCGGGCGCCGAGGCGGCATCGGCCCGCGCCGCCAACTCCGCGCAACACGCCGTGATCGTGCCGATGGCCGTTTCGAGCAGCCGTGCACACTGGTCCAGCGAGTCCGGAGATGCCAAAACCAGCAGCTGGGAAGCTTCCAAAACCTGGGTTCTTGCCTCGGAAAGCCGCTGTTTGGTATTCGCGGCCACTTTACAACCGCTCCGAATTGACAGCATCGGCAATCATTGCCCGGCTGATCGCCAAAGAATTCGCTTGATACCGGCCGCTCTGGTATGCGGCGGCCACAGACTGAACCCGGCTCTGCCGCTGGGTGCTCTCGTTGGCGATAGCCCGTGACAGCCCGCCCAAAGTAGAAGAAAATTCGACCTGATCCGAATCCGGACCCAAAGCACCCGCTGAGGCGTTCCCGTTTTGGGCCGATTTCTGCACGTTTTGGGTACTGCCCGTTTCCGCCGCAGCGCCTGCCGTGTTCCCGTTATTGATTCTCATGAATCGCTTCGGTTCCTCTACAGCACCTATCGGCAGGGCAGCGAGCGGAGTTTATAGGGAAGAGGCAAAAAAAAAGTTGCAAAGCGCACTAAAGTTTTCCGCTCATCATCCGATTGCTGGGGTGGATTCGCCATGTTGACAAAACGCCTGCTATGGATCAACGGGGCGGCGTCGGCGCAATGCAACGGCTTGCCGCCCGACTTCCGCATTTTCCACCGTAACGCTACGGAAGCCCTGCAAGAACTCAGCACTACCGTTTTCGACGCCATTATCGCGGATTTCCCCTTGCCGGAATGGACCGCGGCGGAATTACTGGGGCAGATCCAACGTCTAGCGCCGCGTACGCCAGTGCTCATCCGCGATCTCATGCAGGCGGACGATTCTGGCAAAAAGTTGGCGGAGACGATCTGGCAGGCTCTTGCCGAGCGCATCCCGCCCGCCCCACAACAGATCGCCGAGCCGGAAGAATGGGAAACCATGCTGGTAGGGCACAGCCCGGCGATGCGGGATCTGCGGGAGATGATTCGAAAAGTCGGCAGCCGGCGGTGCACGGTTTTGATTACCGGTGAAACGGGCACCGGCAAGGAACTGGCGGCTCGGGCCCTGCATCTCGCCGGCACCCGCCGCCGCAAGCCGCTGGTGTCGCTGAATTGCAGCGCGGTTCCCGACACTTTGCTCGAGGCCGAGCTGTTCGGCCATGTGAGGGGCGCTTTTACGGGAGCCGTGCAGACGCGCATCGGGCGGTTCGAGCAGGCACAGGGCGGGACGCTGTTCCTTGATGAAATCGGAGACCTGCCGTTCGACCTGCAGGCTAAATTACTGCGTGTATTGCAGGAACGGGAGTTCCAGCGCCTGGGCAGTTCCGAGACCGTCCGGGTGGATATCCGGGTGGTGGCCGCCACGAACTGCGATCTGGCGGAAAAGGTCGAACAGGGGAGATTTCGGGAGGATCTGTTTTACCGGCTGAACGTCGTACCCTTGCGAGTGCCGCCCCTCCGCGACCGGTCCGAGGACATTCCGCCATTGGCGAGACATTTTGTGGAGAAAGTGTGTGGCTTGGAAGGATTGCCGACCAAACTCCTGACAGCCGAAGCGGTCGAGCGCCTGACGGCATACTCCTGGCCGGGAAATGTGCGCCAACTGGAAAATGCCATTGAAATGGCCATCGCGCTCAGCGGCGATCGGCCGGTACTCTCGGTAAACGATTTCCCGCTGGGCTCGGGAGTGAAAGGGCGCCCTGCGTCCACCCCGGAGCGTTCCCCAGGGACAGTAGTTTCGGTTCCGGATGCAGGACTGGATTTTCAGCGGACGGTCGCGGATATCGAGCGCAGCATGATTCAGCAGGCACTGGAGAAGACCGGCGGAAACAAGAAGGCCGCCGCGCAGATGCTGCGGCTGAAACGCACCACGCTTTCAGCCAAAGTGCGGAATTTCGAGGCCCTGCGAGCGTGCGGATGAGCGCGCTACCACAGATAATCCTTTGCTGTCTCCCGCTTATCGTAGCCGTCCAGCACGTGCACGACCCGGATCTTTTTGAGCGAGACCGGAGACAACTGGCCGAGAGGGATATAAATGATGGTCCGGCCCATACGGGCGGCCATGGTTTTGTAAATCGAGCGCGGCGGTTTGGCGGCCACGTACACGACGTAGCGATGAATCGAATAATCGAGCGCGGCGAGCAATAGCCGCTCCGGCTTCGATTCAGCGAATTGGTAGTCGGGATCTTGCCATACGTCGTACATCCGGCGCGGCGGCAGGCTCATCAAAAAGCCGCCATACTCGGCACGGCCAATACCCGGACCCACCAGGTTTTCAAACGGGAAGGTGGAATAGAACGCCATGTCGGACTCGTTCTGGTTTTCGCCCAGCCAGGTCGTCATATAGGAATAGCGGTTCTCCCGATCCTCGTCGAAAATTACGACTACCGAACCGACCTCGCCGTGGATTTTCTGAAACTGGCGAACGTAGATCCGCCCCTCGTGCCAGCGGCGAATGGTTTCCCGCATATCGATACCATCCAGAATGGACGTGGTAAACGGTTCCACCCGAGACCGCTCTTCGGAAAGAATGCTTTTGCCTTTCTTTTTCAAGAAGCGGCCGTAATCCTCAACGACCAGATCTTCCGGCGGGTAGGAGCAGATCGCGGTGCCATTCAACTGGCTGGCCCATTCCCCGGGGAACTTCTCTTTTTTGCGAGGCTTCAAACCGTACGGGCGCAAGCGGCCCTTCATGCTGGGAAGGCGGCGGCGCAAGCGGATGCGGCGCGTATCGAGCCAGACCTCCTCTCCGCGGATCATGACGGTGGGGATGCCGGAGGCGGTCTTCTGCGGCGAATAGCGCGAGGCGGCTTCCCACACTTCCCAGGCATAGTTATCATCGACCACGGCGCGCGCAGCCACGGTAAGGTCGTAGATCCCGGCCGCGAGCCCTTGCGATGCGAGCGCCAGATTCCGCGTGTACCGCGCCAGCAAGTTGCGCTGCCAATGAGCCACTGTTTCACCGGTGCGAACGTGGTACTCTTTTTCGGCCTCGCGAAACACGGCCAGTTGGCCGTGGCGGCGGTCGATGGCTTTCCAGTCTCCCGGCGAATCGCGGGCATTTTCATAACGCCACTGGAGCGCCGGGTACTCCGCGGTGATTTCTCCCAGCGATTCCGGATGCGGGTTCAGAAGCTGAATGCCTTCCCTGCGGGTGCGCGCCAAGGGCTGCGCCTGGGGTTCCTCCATGGCGTCGAGGACGGCATCCAGCAGATTCAGGGACAGCACCACGAACACACGGGCTTCGGGGTTAGCGCCTTGCAATTTCCAGGCGATGCCGGCGGCGTGCCGCTCAATTTCCGGCGAGCGCGGCTGGGGATATATACGGTAGGCCCCGATATATCGCTCGAGCCCTATGTGGCGGATCGAGTAGGTGTCCGGGTAGGCATCCTTCAGGTGCGGGCGCGTGCCCGAATCGGGATCGGCGAAGACGATTTCCGCGCCGATCTCCATGCCCGTGCGGACCGCTTCGGTAAAGGGGTCGGCCGGCTCGATGGGAATATAAATCGCCTGGTCTTCAGGGCCGCTCTCCTCGGAATAGAGAATGACCGAAATCTCCGGCAGACGTTCGATCGCGCGTTCCCAAACCTGCTGCAGGGTGGAGGGCAGTTCGACCGCGACCACGCCCGGATTTTCCCGGAGCAGGGCCTGGCGGACCTCCGCCGCAAATTCCAGCCGGCCCGGAACCACCGGGAAATAGGTGTAGCGGCCCCGGACCAAGCTGCCCGGATCAGGAACGGACGGGCCGGTCTTTTCGGACATACCTTAGCGCCTCTTCTCCGAGCACCTCCAGAATGGCGGTTTCGAGCGCCTCCGTTTCGTGAATCCGCTGGGTCGCCAGGCTCTTCAGCTTGATGGCGAAACGAGCCACGTTGATGCCGTCGCGGGCGGTGTACCGCTCGTCGGCGGCGTGCGCCAACTGCAGAAAGTCTGTGACGTAATTCAAAATCCGGTCTTCGGCGAACGGCAGATTTTCGCGCAGGATGTGATATTCCTCGTCGCGCTCGGGAAAGTCGATAAAGATCTGAGGCTGGAGACGGGAGTGGATGTACTCCGGCAAGTCGAATGTGGAAGCATCGTCGTTCATGGTGGCCACCAGCCGGAAATTGGGGTGCGCCTTAATCTTGATGCCAGCGACGATCGATTCTACGTAGCGGCGGTTATCGAGCAGCGGCGCGAGACTCGCCCAACTCTTCTCGCTCATGCGGTTGCCTTCATCCAGAATGGCGATGCCGCCGCGGATCATGGCAGTGACCAGCGGGGAGGCCACATAGCGGAGGCTGCTATCGCCTTCGATCACCGGGGTCACCAGCAAATCCTCGGGCCGGGTATCCAGCGTGGCCTGCAGAATATAAACATCGCGCCCCATGCGCTTTCCGGCGGCGTAGGCCAGAGTGGTTTTGCCGACCCCGGGCTTGCCCAGCAGCCGCGGGTTCATAGGAAGATCCTGTTCGTGGACCACCATCCAGGCCGCCAGCAATTGCCGCATGATCTCTTCCTGCCCCACCCACTCCACGGCCAGTTCATCGGGGTGGGCCAGGTGCAAAACGATGCCTTCGATTTCCACCGTCATATCTGCCTATATTATGGGGTAGCGGAGGCCGCCAAACAGGGGAACCATGCGGATTCTGTGGGCCAGCGCATCGGTTCGCGGGTAAATGCACCGATCCACGATCGGCCGCACGGAACGGTTTTGGCGCTCGACGGGACGCGGGAGCTCGCCAAAAGCGGCGCTTTCCGGGCGCGGCGCCGCGTTCGGGGGCGCGGACGGGCTCCTGGCTCTTTAGGCCGCGGCGGCTTGCATTTGCCGCTAACGCCCATGTAGGATCTTGGGGTTATGCTCCCAAGCTTTCCAAAGACCGCGTTCGTGGTGTGGCCGTCCGCTGCGTTGCTGGTATTGCTCGCTTCGCAAACGGTTTCCGGCCAGCAGAAGGTGCCGTTCAAAAACGGCATTCCAGTGGCGCCGCAAGGGCTGGCCGGAAAAAAGCTGCCGGATTTGCCGCGCGAATACGATACCGCCGAAGGGCAGCGCATTCGCGTGGTGGCGGTCACCAGGGATTTGGAATATCCGTTCTCGATGGCTTTTCTGCCGGATGGCAGCATGCTGGTGACGGAGCGGTTCGGGCGGCTGCGGATCATTCGCAACGGCGCGCTCGATCCTAAGCCGGTGGAAGGAACGCCCAAGGCCTACGGTTCGGGTCTCTCGGGGTTGCCGGGCACGGTGCACGGCTACATGGACATAGCCTTGCATCCGCGGTTCGCCGAAAACCACCTCTTGTATCTGGTCTACAACAAGCCGATCGACGAGAAGAAGCACGTGGTGGCGCTGGCGCGCGGACGCTGGAACGGCAAATCCGTGGAGGACATGCGCGACATCTTCGTTATGGATCAGGCGGGCACATCGCGGATTGCTTTCGGCCGCGACGGCGACATCTATATGACGACGACCGGCATGGACCCGCAGGACCCTAATACATTGGGTGGCAAAGTCTTGCGGCTAAAAGACGATGGCACCGTGCCGGGCGATAATCCGTTCGTTGGCCAGCCGGGCCACCGGCCGGAAGTTTATGCGCTGGGAATCCGCAGTTCGCTGGGTCTGGCAATGCATCCGCTTACCGGAGAGATGTGGGAAAACGAAAACGGCCCTAACGGCGGCGATGAAATCAATATTCTGAAGCCGGGCAAGAATTACGGCTGGCCCATCGTAAGCTACGGGCGCGATTACCCCGGGCCT
Organism: Bryobacteraceae bacterium; assembly: GCA_035294665.1. Lineage (GTDB taxonomy): Bacteria > Acidobacteriota > Terriglobia > Bryobacterales > Bryobacteraceae > PSRJ01. The sequence goes on from DATGKM010000194.1 coordinate 14,122, forward strand.
TGGCACAACAACCCTCCGGGTCATGCGGGCTATGAGGCGCCCGTGGTGATCTGGATTCCCGCGATCGCGGTTTCGGGAATGACCTTCTACACCGGCGACAAGCTGCCCAAATGGAAGGGCGACGTGTTCGTGGGTTCGTTGCGCACGGGTGAAATTCCAGGGACCGGTCACCTGGAGCGGATCCTGTTCAACGAGCAAATGCAAGAACTGCGCCGCGAGTCTCTGCTGGTGGATTTGCGGCAGCGGATTCGCGACGTGCGGCAGGGGCCGGACGGGCTGCTCTATCTGTGCACGGATGAAAAAGAGGGCGCGGTGCTGCGCATCGAGCCGGCCAACTGAGCCACTATAAAAGAGTGGCTGGACACAACTCGCTGCGCGAACTGCCCGCGGTGCATGAAGTCGTCGAGAGGCTCCCGGCGGCGCTCGGGCGCTTTCCGCGTGCCCTGGTGGTGAGCGAGGTCCGCCGGGCATTGGACGAAGCGCGGCAGGAAATTCGCGCGGGCCGCACGGATGGGTCGGCGATCGAGGCGCGGGTCGCGCGGGCTTTCGAGGCCCTGGAAGCGCCGTCGCTCGGGCGGGTGATCAACGCCACTGGCGTCATCCTCCACACCAACCTCGGCCGCGCGCCTTTGGGCGCGTTTACTCCCCTGCCTGGCTATTCGAACCTGGAGTACGATCTCGAAACCGGCCGCCGTGGGAAACGCGATGTCCACACGGCTTCGCTGCTCGAGCGGCTCCTCGGTGCTCCGGGCATCGCGGTGAATAACAATGCCGCGGCAATCTTTCTGGCGCTTCACGAACTCGCGGCCGGATTCGAAGTGGTGGTCTCGCGGGGCGAGCTGATCGAAATCGGCGATGGCTTCCGCATTCCCGAAATCATGCAGCGCTCCGGCGCCATTCTGCGCGAGACCGGCACAACCAACCGCACGCACATCGCGGATTACCGGGCCGCCATCACAGATCGCACCCGCCTGCTGCTGCGCGTCCATCCGAGCAACTTCCGCATCGAGGGCTTCACGGCCCGGCCGGAGTTGCGGGAGCTGGTCGCGCTTGGCAAGGAACGCGGAATCCCCGTTTATGAGGATTTGGGCAGCGGGTGCGTGGCCGATCTGCGGCCGTTCGGCATACACGAACCCATAGTGTCCGAAAGTCTGGAGGTGGGCGCGGATCTGGTCTCGTTCAGCGGCGATAAGCTGCTGGGCGGCCCGCAAGCCGGTATTCTCGCCGGACGGGCTGAACTAATCGCACGGCTGCGGCGCAACCCCATGTTCCGCGCCCTGCGTTTGGACAAACTGATCTACCAAGCTCTTGAAGGCACTCTGCGCAATCTGCTGCTGGAACGCTGGGACAAAATTCCCGCGCTTGCCATGGTCCGCCAGAGCGCGGACCAGGTGCGCCGGCGCGCGGAGGATTTTCTGCGGCGCGCGGGAATTGAAGCGGAGATTGTGCCGGGCGAATCGGTGATTGGCGGTGGCGCTACTCCGGAGCAACCGATTCCCACGTGGCTGATCGCAATTCGCGCTCCGGATCCCGGCGATTTGGAGCGGCGGCTGCGCGCGGCCACTCCGCCGGCGATTACCAGGATCGAAGAAGAACGACTCGTGCTCGATCTGCGCACGGTGTTCGCGGAAGAAGAGGACGAGTTGGCGGCGGCTTTGGAAGCCGCGATCGCTGGCACCCGAAATTTACTTTGAGGTACCATGCGATCTTCACATGGACCTTGCCAGCCGCAGCCTGTTTCCGGAGCTGGAGGGGGAGGATCGGGCGTTGCACAGCGCCGGCATCCTGCCCTCGCAAAGAATCCGCGGGCTGATCGAAGCCGGGCACATCACGGCATGCGCGCCGATTAGCGACGAGCAAATCCAGCCGGCGAGCATCGATCTGCGGCTTGGGCCGGTAGCCTACCGGGTGCGCGCCGGGTTGCTGCCTGGAGCCAGCACCGTCGAACGGAAGCTGGAACAGTTCGGCTATCAGCGGGTGGATCTCACCCGTCCCGCGCTGCTAGAACGGGGCTGTGTGTATATCGTGCCGCTGATCGAATCGCTGGCCCTGCCGACGCAAATCAGCGCTCGCGGCAATCCCAAAAGCACCATAGGGCGGCTGGATGTGTTCACGCGCCTGATGGCCGATTACGGCGTGGAATTCGACCGCATTCCGGGCGGCTATGCCGGCAAGCTGTATGTGGAGATTGTGCCGCAGTCGTTCGGCATCGTGGCGCGGGAGGGCATTCGAATTTATCAGGCGCGGTTTGTGAAGGGGAATGCCGGACTTGCCGACCGCATGCTGGAGAAATTGGAGCAGCGCATCCCGCTGGTGTTCGGACAGGATGAGCGGCCAGCCGAGGCCAATATCGATAACGGCCTGCGCATCTCGCTCGATCTCGAAGGCGTAACCGGATCGGAGATCGTCGGCTACCGCGCGCGCAAGAACGCGCCGCCGGTGGAACTCGACCGCGTCGATTATTTCGATCCCGCGGAATTTTGGGATCCGCTGGTGAAGCCCAAACAGGGGCAAATGATCATCGATCCGGGCGATTTCTACCTGCTGCTCTCCAAACAGAAGATCCGGGTGCCGCCGCAATCGGCGGCCGAGCTGGTTCCCTTCGATCCGCAGATGGGCGAGTTTCGCGTGCACTACGCGGGGTTTTTCGATCCCGGATTCGGTTACGGCGCCGGCGATATTAACGGAACCCACGCAGTGCTCGAAGTACGCGCGCACGGCGTCCCGTTCCTGTTTGCGGACGATCAACTGATCGGCAGGCTGGTTTTCGAGGAACTGCTGGAGATTCCTTCAAAGATTTACGGACCGGCGATCGGGTCGTCGTACCAGCGGCAAGGGCTGTCGTTGAGCAAACAGTTCCGGAGGCAGGAGTTAGGAGTCAGGAGACAGTAGTCAGAATGGTGATGGAATCGCCGCTCTTTGTCAACAGCTGAGGTCGCAACTCACGCCGACGGAACAGCCGGCGCTGCCACTACTGTAGAATGACCATGATGCGGCGAGTTGCGATTCCTCAATTGGTTCCTACTTCTTTTCTCTTTCTTGCATGTTGCGGGCTGGCGGGCGCGCAGGGGCCGGCCGGCGCGGAATACGGTCCCTACTGGCAGCCTCCGGTGGTGAAAGGCGGTCCGGTGAAGCGGCTGCCCGATGGCAAGCCGGATATGTCGGGGTATTGGGCGCCGCGGTTCAACCGCGCGATCTTCGACATCGAGGACGAACCGGGGCGGCGAGGAGGGCCCGCCGCCAAGGGGGCGATCATCGACCCGCCGGATGGCAAGATTCCCTACAAGCCGGAAGCGGCGGCGAAGGCCAAAGATTTGCGCGAGCATCATATCTACGACGAGCCCGAAGCGCACTGCTTCGAATCGGGGGTGCCGCACTCCGCCTATCAGCAATTCGGTTTTCAAATTCTGCAGCCGGCCGGCTATTTTCTGATCGCCTTCGAATATGCGCACTCCTACCGCATCATTCCCACCGACGGGCGCGCGCACATCGCTTCGAACATTAAGCTGTTCATGGGCGATTCGGTGGCGCACTGGGAGGGCGATACGCTGGTGGTCGATACCACGAATCAAAACGGGCGGACGTGGTTCGATATGGTTGGTAACTTCACCACGCCGAATATACACGTAGTAGAACGGATCACACCGGTGGACGCCAACACGATTAACTACGAAGCGACCATCGAAGACCCGACCATTTACACGCGGCCCTGGAAAATCGCGGGACAGTGGGGCCGCCGGATCGATCCCAGCTACGAGCAGTTCGAATTTGCCTGCGACGAGGGCAATGACGACCTGCAGCACTACACCGAAGCGGTGGGCGGAACCGCTAAGGCGAAGTAGGAGGCGTCTGTCCGGTGAGCGCTCGGGCGCGGTTTCCATCCCGCGCCGCGGCGCCGTCTACGCGGTCGTGAAGATAAACCGACCGCGCCGGATACGGCACGGGAATCCCTTCGCGCTGGAAGCGCTCGAAAATGCGTTTGCGCAGTTCGTTGCGCACATTGAACTGGCTGGCGAATTCGGCTACCGAGTAGTTAAGGCTCACCCCTACCCAGGATTCGGCCATGCCCGGGTCCCAGCTTACGCTGGGAGCGGGATCGGATAGCATTCCGGGCACTTCGCGCGCCACTTCCGCCGCGATTTCCAGAAGCGCCTGCTTCACCCGGGCCGGGTCCGCCTCGTAGCTGACATTGACCTGCAGCGAAACCGGCATGCGCTTGTCGGGCAGGTGATAATTGGTAACGATCGCCTGGGCGAGTTTCGAATTGGGCACGATGATGAGATTGTTGCCCAGCGTTCGAATGGTTGTGCTGCGCCAGGTGATATCGGACACGTACCCCTCCGGGCCGGTATCCATTTTGATGTAATCGCCCAACCGCACCTGTCCCGCCACGGTTACGTAGAAGCCGGAGAACAGGTTCGCCAGCGTATCCTGCAGGGCCAGCGCCACCGCCAGGCCGCCTACGCCCAAGGCCGTGAGGATGGGCGTGATGGAAATGTTCAACTGGTTCAGAATGATGAGCACGCCCACGATCAGCACAAAGAGCTGGGCCAGCGTTTGCGTCAAGGTAGTGACGGGAACCGCGCCGGGAATCTGGGCGCTGGAGTAGCGGACCAGGTCGCCCGCAAACCGCATGCACATCAGGGTGAGCGAGAGGACGAACAGGACGCGGAGCGGTTCCACCGTCCACTGGGTAAAGTGGGCGGGAAGCTCGGAGGACTGAATGGAGAGGTGGACCGCCAGAATGAAGATCCAGATCACCATAGGGCCGCGCAGCGCTTCGGTGAGGATGTGGCCGGCGCGGCTGCCGGTTTTGGCGGACCAGGAGGCGAGGGCCTTCAACAGCAGGCGGCGGCAGAGGTAGCCCACACCCACCACGGCCAGGAACACGCTCAACGGCGTGATCAAGGCTTCGGGATGCCTGAGGACGAGGTCGCGCAGCGCCAGAAGTGCTCCCCGCATAGGATCAGGTTCTCACGAGAACGGGGGAACCGGCGCGGATTGCACGCCGCGGCACATTGGCACGTCAATTTCATGTGCGGGTACCTGCGCCGTTTTTGTGCCTGGTCGCGGCGCTGGCCGCCTCCGCCGCGGATGGTCCCACGGCGGCGCAACTGTTTGCCCGCGCCCAAAAGGCGGAGCGCGCCGGACACATGGCGGAAGCCTACCTGCTGTATTCGGAAGCCGCCGCCAAGGATCCCAAGAACGAAACGTACTGGAGCCGGAGCCAGTCCGTTCGCCCGCAGGCCTCCCTGGAATTGGCGCCGAGGACCCTGCCCACGCCCGAGCATCCGGAAGGCGAGATGCCGGCGCCGCTACATTTTGATACCCCGACGGCCCGCGATCTGGCGGAGGCGCGCCAGCCACTGCCGCCTACCGAACTGGCCGCGCAGCCCGGCGCGAAGGATTTCAACCTGCGCGCCAATTCTCGTTCCCTGTTTGAAAACGTCGCGAAAGCCTTTGGCCTCGATTGCATCTTCGATGGCGATTATCCGCCGGGAAATAATATCCATTTCGAAATTGCAGGCGCGGATTACCGGACCGCGCTGCACGCGCTCGAGCTGGCCACCGGCTCGTTTATTGTCCCAGTTACGCCCAAACTGTTTCTGGTGGCCAAGGACACGCCGCAGAAGCGCTCGGAACTGGAGCCGGTCGTGGCGGTGGAGGTGCATTTGGGCGACCCCACCAATGCCCAGGATTTCACGGCCGCCATCACGGCGGTGCAGCAATCCATGGCTATCGAAAAAGTCTCCTGGGATACGACCACCAACACGGTGGTGATGCGTGATCGTATTTCGAAAGTCTTGCCGGCGCGCGCCATGCTGGAGCAACTGGCGCATGCCCGCCCGCAGGTGGTGCTCGAGACCGACGTTCTGGAAGTGGACCGTTCCAAGATGCTCGAATGGGGCATTTCGCTGCCCAATCTTTTCCAAGTGCTGCCGTTCAGCGGCCTGGAGCAAGGGCTTACCACGCTGCAGGATCTGGCGCGTTGGGGCCCGCAGGGAACGCTTCTGGCGATCGGCATCGCCAACGCGTCGCTGGCGGCGCAGTTCAGCGATACCAAATCGGTATCGTTGTCACACGTGGATCTGCGCTCGGTGGACGGCCAGGCAGCCAGTTTTCATGTGGGCGAGCGCTACCCCGTCCTGACCAGCGGCTATTTCGGATCGAGTCCCACCAACACCAATCCCACCAATCCAACTGGAAGCAATCCGGGAAGTAACGGGTTGCAAAATCCGAATACCTTCGGCAGCGCCGGCAGCCCAACCGGCGTGGTGGCGGGCGATTTCAACCACGACGGCATTCCGGATTTCGCTTCGTCCGATGCAAGCAGCAACACCGTTTCGGTCTTTCTGGGTACGGGTAAGGGCAACTTTGCCAACCCGGTAACGTATTCGGCCGGGCAGAATCCTTCCAGCATTCAGGCTGCGGACTTGAACGGGGATAACAATCTCGATCTGATTGTCACCGATGCGAACTCGAATGACGTTTCGGTGCTCTTGGGCAATGGGGATGGCACGTTTAAAAGCTATGTGGCATATCCGGTGGGCACGCAACCCGCGGCAGTGGCGATCGCGGATTTTAACGGCGATGGATACCTCGACATGGCAGTGGCGAATGGCGGTTCCAATAATGTGAGTATCCTTCTGGGCAATGGGGATGGCACGTTCCGGCAGCCCGTCAATATCGCAACCGGGACGAGCCCGCGCTGTCTGGTGACGGCCGATTTCAATGGAGACCGCTATCCCGATCTCGCCGTGGCGAACTACACGTCGAACGATCTGTGGATTTTTCTCGGCAATGGCGACGGCACGTTTACCAATCACCAGACCTATACCGGCCTCAACGCGCCGCGGGGGATCACCGCGCAAAACTTAAACCTCAACCAGTCGACCATTGTCGATCTCATAGTGGCCAACTCGGGCGGCAATACGGTTTCGGTGTTTGTGGGCGATGGGGCGGGCAATTTTCCCACGGTCACCCAGTACGCCACCGGATCCGGGCCGGTAGCGGTGGTGACGGCGGATTTTACCCTGAATAACATCAATGACATTGTGACGGCCAACATGGGCGATGGAACGCTATCCCTGCTGCTCGGCAATGGAGACGGGACGTTTCAGGCGCCGATCCAGATTACGATCGGCACGGGGACGGAGCCGGACGCGCTGGTGGTGGGCTCTTTCGATAGCACCGTATATCCGGGTTTGATGGTGGCAAACTTTGCGACGGACGATTTCTCGGTTTTGATTGGCGCGGGCAATGGCAGCTTTTACAATTCGTCCGGCGGCACGTACTCGTATAGCGGCGGCACCAGCTACGCCCCTCCGCCCGCGTTCAATTTCGAAGATCTCGGGCTGGCTCTGAAAATGACGCCGCATATCCACGGGGTGGACGAAGTGGGCCTGGAACTGGAAGCGGAAATTAAGCTGCTCACCGGGAATTCGATCGACGGCGTTCCGGTAATCTCCCAACGCAAAGTTACTTCGCAGGTGCAACTGCGGGCTGGCGAAAGTGCCATCGTCGCCGGGCTGATTACCACCGATGAGGCACGCTCGATTCTGGGCATTCCGGGGCTCTCCGGCCTGCCCGGGCTGGGGCCGCTGCTGCGCACCAACACGCACAACAACGATTCGAACGAGATTCTCATCGTCATCAAACCCGTGGTGATCGATCTGCCGCCCGATCAGTTCGTCAGCCGCCCGCTGTGGATCGGCTCGGAAGCCCGCCCGTTGACGCCGCTCTGAGGCGGTCCGTTCCCGGTACTTTTTTTTTATGTCCCGCATGTTAGAGGAGATTCGCGAGCAGCCGGAAGCGCTCGAGCGCACGCTCACCGCGGGACTGCGCGCGGCGGAGCGGTTTCGCCGGGTCATCGCGCAGCGCCGGCCTCGTCTGGTGGTGCTGGCGGCGCGCGGCACTTCGGATAATGCGGCCCTGTTCGGGCGTTATTTGGTGGAACTCACTACGGGCATTCCGGTGTCTTTAGCCGCGCCCTCCATACTCACTCTGTATAACGCTCCCATCGATTACCGGGAGGCGCTGGTGGTGGCCATTTCCCAATCGGGCGAATCGCCGGATGTGAACGTGGTGCTGGAGCACGCCAGGGAGCAGGGGGCGCTTACGCTGGGGATCACCAACGAACGCTCGAGCACCCTGGCCCATACGGCGGACCACCTGTTTCTGGTGCGTGCCGGGCGGGAACGCAGCGTAGCCGCCACCAAGACCTACACCGGCCAAATTCTGTTGCTGTATCTGCTGGCGTACGCTCTGGGCGCGAAGCTGCGCGCGAGTGAGCTCCAGCGCCTTCCGGAGCTGGTAGAAGCTGCGCTACGGCTGGAGCCGGAAATCCGCGAGCTTTCCGACCGTTACCGCTTCATGGACCATGCGGTGGTGGTGGGGCGCGGGCTGAATTACGCCAACGCATTTGAGTTTGCCCTGAAATTGATGGAAACGTGCTACGTGGTGGCGGAGCGGTTCTCCTCCGCCGATTTTTTGCACGGGCCGATTGCGCTGGTGGAGCGCGGGTTCCCGGTCTTCACCTTCGCGGCGCCGGGCGCCACACGGGCTTCGCTGAAGGAAATGCTCGAGAAACTACAGGCACTGCGGGCGGAGGTGGCGGCAATCACCGATTCTGGAAACCGCGAGGCGCTGCCGGTCACAAAGGCAATCCGCATTCCGGTCCGCATCCCCGAACTGCTGACACCGATTCCCTACATCGTGCCGGCGCAACTGTTCTCGGCCTGCTTGGCCGAACAAAAAGGCCTTGACCCGGATAAGCCGCGCATGCTGCAGAAAATCACGCGCACGCTTTAAGCAGCGGGTTGGTCCGATGGGCGGCCATCGAACGCCTGCGGCGACAGCACAGCCGTTGTCCGCGGCAACGGTGCTAGCATGGCTCCCATGGACGAGATCACGCGCCGGCGAGCCATACAAGGGCTCGCCGCCACCTCCCTTGCGGCGCAGGCGGCCCACGGGGAAACCAGCGCTCCCGCGCTGTGTTTCACCAGCGCCGTGGAAATGGCGCGGCTCATCCGCGCGCGCAAGCTCTCGGCGCGCGAGGCTCTGGCAGCGCATCTCAAGCAGATCGAGAGAGTCAATCCCAAGGTGAATGCCATTGTTATGCTGGCGGCCGAGATGGCTGCGGAAGCGGCTGCGAAAGCCGACGAAATGCAGGCGCACAAAGAAAAGCTCGGGCCTCTGCATGGATTGCCTGTCGCGCATAAAGACCTGATCGAGACGCGCGGTATCCGCACCACTTTCGGCTCCCCTCTTTTCAAAGATTACATCCCTACGGAAGACGATTTGATTGTCGAGCGGATGCGCCGCGCGGGGGCGATCACCATCGGCAAGACGAATACGCCGGAATTCGGAGCGGGTTCGCAAACCTTCAACACGATTTTCGGCGCGACCCATAACCCGTGGGATCTGACGAAAACGTGCGGCGGATCTTCGGGTGGAGCAGCCGTGGCGCTGGCTTGCGGCTTTGCCCCCGTGGCGAGCGGTTCGGATACGGGCGGCTCGCTGCGCAACCCGGCGGCTTTTTGCAACGTGGTTGGTTTCCGCCCCTCCCCGGGCCGCGTGCCCAACCCGAAAGCCGCGTTCGCTTGGTCTACACTCAGCACTGCCGGCTGCCTGGGGCGTTCGGTGGCGGACCTTGCTCTGGCCCTCAGCACCATTGCCGGCCCCGATGCGCGCGCCCCGCTGTCGATTCCGGAACCAGGCGAGATTCTGTCGCGCCCGCTGGAGCGCAGCTTCAAAGGCGTGCGCGTGGCGTGGTACAAAGACCTGGGCGGCGTGCCGTTCGATCCGCGCGTGCGCGCGGTGGTGGATCGCCAGCGCGCCGCCTTCGAAGCCCTGGGCTGCATCGTGGAGCAGGCGGAGCCGGACTTTTCACCCGCCGAAATTTCCTTCCGCATCCTGCGCGCGTGGAATACGGCAAACTCCCACGGCGCGCAGTACCGGCAGCATCCCACGGCCTTCAAAGCCACGCTGAAGGGCGAAATCGAAGAGGGTCTGCGCCTGTCGGGTGACGATGTGGCGCGCGGGGAAACGGCGCATGCCGCGATGTGGCGCGGCTTCCAGTCCTTTCTCGAAAAATTCGAATACTTCGTGCTCCCCACCACGCAGTTGCCGCCGTTCGACATCGGCACCGAGTACCCCACCGAAATCGCCGGCGTGAAATTCGCGAGCTACATCGACTGGATGAAGTCCTGCTGGTACATTTCGGCGCCGGGCAACCCGGCTGCGTCTGTCCCGGCGGGGTTTACACCCGAAGGGCTGCCGGTGGGGATTCAGATCGTCGGCCGCTATGGCCAGGATTTCCGCGTCCTCGAGATGGCGCATGCTTTCGAGCAGGCCACAGGCTTCGGCAGCAGGAGACCTTCGGTAGCCTGAACCCGGTACGCCCGGTGCTTGCCTGCAAGAGTTTGCTGGCTGACTGGAGTAGACTGTTCGAGAGGCACACCATGAAACTCACGCTACCGTTCCTTTTTGCGTTGGCGGCTGTGGCCGCATTCGCCGCGGATACAGCGCCTTCGGGCACGCAACCCAAGGGCACCCTCGAAAAGATCAAGGTGCACGGCAAATCCCTCGAAGGCAATCTGGAAGGCGATTCGCCGGACCGCGATGTCTTTGTGTACCTGCCGCCGAGCTATAACAGGCAACCGAACCGGCGTTATCCCGTGGTCTATTTCCTGCACGGCTATGGCGTGAACGCCGAGCGCTACTGGAATATGATGACGGTCCCGGAGACCGCGGATAAGCTGATGGCGGACGGCACTGTGAAGGAGATGATCCTGGTGCATCCGGACGCTTTCACGATCTATAACGGCAGCATGTATTCGAACTCGCCAACCAGCGGCGATTGGGAAGCATACATCACTCACGACCTGGTCGCTTACATCGATTCCCACTACCGCACCATCGCCACGCGCGAAGGCCGCGGTTTGGCCGGCCACTCGATGGGCGGATACGGCACGGTGCGGATCGGCATGAAGTATCCCGACGTGTTTGCGGCGCTGTACGCCATGAGCTCCTGCTGTCTGATGAACAACCCGCAGCCGCGGCCCGCCGGCAGCGCGGCCGCCAGCCAGACCAAACAGGGGCGCAACGGAGCCTTTGCCAAGGTGCTTCAAGCAGAGGCGGCCGCCTGGTCGCCGGACCCCAAAAATCCGCCGGATTTCTTCGATTTGCCGGAGAAGAATGGCGAGTTCCATCCCGAGGTGGCGGCGCTGTGGATTGCCAATTCGCCGCTGGCCATGGTCGATCAATACGTGCCGAACCTCAAAAAGTACCGCGCCATTGCCATGGATTGCGGCCTGCAGGATGGCTTGATCAAATCCAACCAGCAGTTGGATGCGGCGCTGGTCAAGCTGGGCGTGCCGCACACGTTCGAAACCTACGAAGGCGACCACACCAACCGCGTCAAGGAACGGTTTGAAACCAAGGTGCTGCCGTTTTTCAGCCGGAACTTGCAGTAAAGCCTAAAGTGAAGCTATGACGCCCAGTAAAACCCTGCTCACGGCCGAGGAGTTCGACAACTATCCGTTCGAGGAAGACAAGCGCTACGAGCTCGACGAAGGAGAACTCATCGAGATGACCCGCCCTGCGTACTGGCACAACGAGGTTCTGGAGAAGCTGCAATTCGCATTGGGGTCCTACCTGCGCCAGACCCGCGTGGGGATATTGTTGATTTCGGAAAACCTGTATGCATTATCGGCTCTGACCCGCCGCACGCCCGATGTGGCCGTGATATTGGGCGATCGGCGCGCCGAACTTCGGAATGCCAAGGTCATCCACATCATTCCCGAAATCGTTGTTGAAGTGCTCTCGCCTAACGAAACCACTCGCACAATCCATCGCAAGCTGAAGCAGTATTTCGCGGCGGGAGTGAAGGAGGTTTGGCTGGTCGATCCGGAAGCCCGGGAAGCTGAAATCTGGGCTGGCCCCACCCTCCCGGAAAGTGCTTTTACCGAAGCCGATGTGCTGGTTTCCGCACTCCTTCCTGGTTTCGCGTTGCCCCTGAAAGAGCTGTTCGTCTGAGAATTCGGCCGTAACTTTCCCCCGCCCCCGGCGGTTATTCTTAGCGGAGAACGGTTGGGAACGCCGGAAACCATCGAGGAGCAGGCCCTGATTGCCGCCGCGCAAGCGGATCCCGCGCGCTTTCTAGATTTGTATAACCGTTATTTCTATCGTGTGTGGGCGTATGTGGTGAAGCGCTCCGCCCATCGCGCCGAAGCCGAGGATGCCACCAGCGAAGTGTTTCGCCGCGCGCTCGAAAACCTGCGGGGCTATGAATGGCGCGGCCCGCCGTTTCTGGCTTGGCTGCTGAAAATCGCCGCCAACGCGCTGGCCCACCGCTGGGAAAAGGCGGCGCGGGAGTCGGGAGACCCGGTACCGGAAATCGCAGAGCCGGATGCGGATCTGGAGCGCCGCGCCATGTTATTCGAGCTCGTGGGCCGCCTGCCGGAAGCGCAGCGGCGGGTAATCGAACTGCGCTACGTGGAGGAGCGGAGCCTCAACGAGATCGCCTCCGAGTTGGGCAAGACGGAAGGAGCCGTCAAGCAACTGCAACGGCGCGCGCTCGAAAATCTGCGCGCGGAATTGGAGGCCAGGCATGCCTGATCGGCCGCCGGAGGGTGCCATGGCCTGGATAGAAGAAACGCTTGCGGCCTATCCCACCGCGGCGTTTCAGGACCGCTTGCGAGAGGAGTTGGAAAGGAGCATTCGTATGCAATCGACAGCCACTTACGTACGGGCTGGCTTTACCGCCATCACCCCTTACCTCACTGTCCGCGAAATCGACCGTTTGATCGAGTTTGCGAAACAGGTATTTGGCGCAGAGGAGACGTACCGCGGCACGGGCAGCGCTGGAGGAACGCACTGCGAGCTGCGCATCGGCGATTCGATGATCATGTGCGGCGGCGGCCCTGCGGTCAGCGGCTCGGAGAAGCCGGCCACACTGCATGTCTATGTGCCGGATACCGATGCGGTTTATCAGCGCGCGCTGGCGGCCGGGGCGACCTCGATCGCGGTGCCTGAAGACAAGCCTTACGGCGCGCGCCAGGGCAGTGTCCAGGATCCAACCGGTAACCGGTGGGTGATCGCGACCCACGAAGGTCCGCTCGATGAGCCGCAGCGCACCGTGACGCCCTTCCTCGTCCCGCCGGAAAACGCCCTCGGCCTCATCGGCTTCATCAAAGCTGTCTTCGGCGCGCGCGAAATGGGCCTGTACCAATCGCCCGAAGGCAAGCTGCAATATGCGGCGCTGGTGGTCGGCGATGCCGTTCTCGAATTTGGTGAGGCGCCCGGCTTTCCTCGCCCGGCTCTGTTGCTCTATGTGCCCGATGCGGATGCCACTTATCGGAAAGCCCTCCAAGCGGGAGCGACTTCGGTGCTTGCGCCCACCGACCAGCCATACGGGGACCGTATGGGAACCATCGAAGATGCCTGGGGGAACACCTGGTACGTCGCTCAACACCTCGCCTGATGCGACATTGGGCCCATCAACCCCGCAATGTACGAAAACGCAGTGTGCTGCCGTACTCTGGTGTGGTAACGTATAGTACATGTCCGGGCGCTTTTTCCCGGGGTTTTCAGGCCCCTTCCTCTCTTTAGTTTTCCTTGGTTGCAGCCTCCTTCCGGTTCCCATAGCCGCTGCTTCGGTGGATACCGCCGCGGCTCCTCCGGATGGGGAACAGGCTATCGTGAGTTTCCTGAACAGCCGCCTCGCCATCTGGCAGCAACGGCTGACTCTGCAGGATTGGAAGATCTCCATCATCATGTCGCATCCCAGTGACTTGAAACCCAGAACTCTGGGCAACATCCACTGGGATTCGGACAAGAAGAGCGCGGTGATTCGCGTGCTCGACGCCTCCGACTACAAGATGGCCTACAAAGACATGATCGACGACATGGAGTTCACGGTCGTGCACGAGCTGATTCACCTGGAGCTTTCCTCTCTGCCCCGCAGTGAAGCCAGCCGCCGCGACGAGGAGCACGCCGTAAATCAAATCGCCGGTGCGCTGCTGAAACTGGATCGCGCCAACCGCAAGTAGCGCCCGAGCCTCCCGAAGATCGCGGCTACTCTACCGCCGCTAAGTCACGGCACTGCCGGCCTTGCGATTCCGCTACGCCGCTGTGCGTTACGTAGCCGTGGTAGGTATTGACTCCGGCGCTCAGCGCCGGATGATGCGCGCAGGCCCGTTCCAATCCCTGGTTTGCCAGCTCCAGCAGGTACGGGAACGTAGCGTTGGTCAGGGCGAAGGTGGAAGTGTGCGGCACCGCGGCGGGCATATTGGAAACACAGTAGTGCAGCACGCCATCGACGAAGTACACCGGCTCGGTATGCGTCGTGGCATGGGAGGTCTCAAAGCAGCCGCCCTGGTCTATGGCCACGTCCACCACTACCGAGCCGCGCTTCATGGTGGCGATTGTCTCGCGCTTTACCAGCTTGGGCGCCGAAGCCCCCGGAATGAGCACCGAGCCGATCACCAGGTCGGCCTGCCGTATGGTCTCGGCGATCGTCCAGGAATTCGAAGCGAGGGTCACGACTTGTCCGCTGAAGATGTCGTCCAGATGTCTCAGGCGGTTCAGGTTGCGATCGATGATGGTCACGTGGGCGCCCATGCCTACGGCGATCTTGGCCGCATTTACGCCCACCACACCGCCGCCCAGAATGACCACGTTGGCCGGCGCCACTCCCGGTACGCCGCCCAGCAGAATGCCGCGCCCGCCGTTGGGCCGCTCCAGATATTGCGCGCCCACCTGCACCGCCATCCGGCCCGCCACCTCGCTCATGGGCGTTAGCAAAGGCAGAGAACCGTCGGATTCGAGAATGGTTTCATACGCCACCCCAATCACCTTAGCGTCCAGCAGGCGGTCCGTCAGTTCCGGCTGCGGCGCCAGGTGAAGATAGGTGAACAGAATCAGGCCCGGCCGGAAGTAGCCGTACTCGGCGGGCTGCGGCTCCTTCACCTTGGCAATGATATCGGCGCGCCGCCACACTTCCCCCGCGCTCGAAACGATGGCCGCGCCGGCCTGCATGTACTCGCGGTCGGTGAGCGAGCTGCCCTCACCGGCATGCGTCTCTACCAGAACCTCGTGGCCCGCTTCGCGCAGCGCCCTGACCCCGCTGGGCACCAGCCCCACGCGGGTTTCGTGGTCCTTGATCTCCTTGGGTACACCGACAGTCATAAATCCGCCTCGACCTCAATTTAACACCCCGAACCCACCACCACATCGTGGGGGAGTGTATTGCGCTATCCCATACAGCGAGGGTTCATTAAAGCCTTTACATCTTTTATCCGAATGCGACAATAAAAGTATGCAGAACTACGGTGAAAGCACGAGCGGCTCGATGCAAGGTTCGGCGTTCGCGCTGAGCTTGGATGTCTCGTGCATTGTTCGGAAAGTAAGCAGTGTTAAGGAAGCGCGAGCGCTGCCTCGCGGTACGGTCGTCGGGGATTTGCACGGGGGCCTTACCTTTACCGACGCTGTGGCCAACGTCCTGGAGTTGCGCAGTGCGGGTGGATGGCAGGAATGGAAATCCCCCGATGGCGAGACCTGGACGATCATCATTCTGAACCGCTAAGCCCGCATATAATCTAGGGTAATGCCCAACAATAGCTTCGGCGCGGCGGCAAAGCTGCGCGTAGAAGACCGGGAATATGGCTACTTCCGTCTCGCCCGATTGGAAGACACAGGTGTCGGCAATATTTCCCGGTTGCCCTTTTCCACTAAAGTCCTCATAGAAAACCTGCTTCGCCACGAAGACGGCCGGCACGTCACGGCTGAAGACATCAGCTATGTCGCGCGTGGGGTGGGCGGTCCGGACGGCAAGGAAATCAGCTTTATGCCGGCCCGTGTGCTGCTGCAGGATTTTACCGGTGTGCCGGCGGTGGTTGATTTGGCCGCGATGCGCGACGCGCTCCGCTCCATGGGAGCCGATCCCAAACGCGCCAACCCGCTACTTCCGGCCGACCTGGTGATCGATCATTCCGTGCAGGTGGATCAGTTCGGCTCCCGCGATGCGTTCCAACTGAATGCGCTGCTCGAGTTTCAGCGGAACCGCGAGCGCTACGCGCTTCTGCGCTGGGGCCAGACCGCCTTTGAAAACTTTCGCGTAGTCCCGCCCGATACCGGCATCGTGCACCAGGTCAATCTGGAATACCTGGCTTCGGTGGTGTTCCGGAACGGCTCCGAAGTGTACCCCGATTCGGTGGTGGGCACGGACTCCCACACGACTATGGTGAACGGGTTGGGCGTGCTGGGCTGGGGCGTGGGCGGCATCGAAGCCGAGGCCTGTATGCTCGGGCAGCCGATTTCCATGCTGCTGCCGCCGGTGGTCGGCTTTAAACTGCACGGCCGTTTGCGCGAAGGCGCGACCGCCACAGACCTGGTCCTCACCATTACGCAGATCCTCCGCAAGAAAGGCGTGGTTGGCAAATTCGTCGAATTCTATGGCGCCGGCCTGAGCGGGTTGAGCCTGGCTGATCGCGCCACCGTCGCCAATATGGCTCCCGAGTACGGAGCCACCATGGGCTTTTTCCCGGTG
Source organism: Bryobacteraceae bacterium (assembly GCA_035294665.1). Classification (GTDB taxonomy): domain Bacteria; phylum Acidobacteriota; class Terriglobia; order Bryobacterales; family Bryobacteraceae; genus PSRJ01. Next base: position 30,674 of record DATGKM010000194.1, read on the forward strand.
GACCATGAAACTCTGGAGTACCTCCGCTTCACCAACCGCGATCCGGCCTTGATCGCCCTGGTCGAGGCGTACACGAAAGAGCAAGGTCTCTTCCGCACCGACGAGACTCGCGATCCGCTCTATACGGAAGACCTGGAACTCGATCTGGCTTCCGTGACTCCTTCGCTGGCCGGTCCGAAACGCCCCCAGGATCGCGTGGAACTTTCCGAAGTGAAGCGCAACTTCGCGGCGGCATTCAGCGGCTCGCACAAATCAGCCAAAGCCCAGCTGGATGGAGACACAGTCGAATTAAGCGACGGCTCGGTCGTCATCGCAGCCATTACGAGCTGCACCAACACCTCGAATCCTTCCGTGATGCTTGCGGCCGGACTGGTGGCCAGGAAAGCGGTAGAACGCGGCTTGCGGGTAAAGCCGTGGGTGAAGACGAGTCTTGCGCCCGGATCGAAGGTCGTGATTGACTATTACCGCGAAGCCGGTCTCCTCCCCTACCTCGAACAACTGAAGTTCCACCTGGTGGGCTTCGGCTGCACCACCTGCATCGGCAACAGCGGTCCTCTCCCGGAACCGGTCGCGGAAGCCGTCGAGGAGGGAAACCTCGTGGTGGTTGCGGTGCTCAGCGGAAATCGCAATTTCGAAGGGCGCATCAACGCGCTGGTGAGGGCCAATTACCTCGCTTCGCCGCCGCTGGTGGTGGCATACGCGTTGGCGGGGCGTATTGATATCGACCTGGTAAGCGAGCCGCTGGGAATCGGCAATGGCGGCCAGGCGGTATACCTGCGCGACATCTGGCCCTCCAATGAAGAGGTGCAGAAGACCGTGCGCGCGGCCGTGAATCGCGGCATGTTCCAGCAGGAATACGCGCGCGTTTTCGATGGCGACGCCAACTGGCAGGGCATGCCCGTGCCCACCGGCGAAATCTTCCAATGGGACGATCGGTCGACCTACATCAAAAAGCCCCCGTACTTCGAGCGCATGGCCGATCCCGCCAGTTCCATCGTCGATTTCGAAGGTATGCGCGTGCTGGCGCTGCTGGGCGATTCTGTAACCACCGACCACATCTCGCCCGCCGGTTCCATCCCTAAAGAAACGCCGGCCGGGCAATACCTGATCGCGCAGGGAGTGGAGCCGAAGGATTTCAATTCCTACGGCGCCCGCCGCGGCAATCACGAAGTAATGGTGCGCGGCACCCTGGCGAATATCCGCCTGCGCAACCAGCTTGCGCCCGGCACCGAAGGCGGCTGGACTCTCCATCTGCCCGAAGGCCGCCAGATGTATATTTACGATGCTTCCATGCTCTACCAGCAGGAAGGCGTGCCGCTGGCGATCATCGCCGGCAAGGAATATGGTTCCGGTTCCTCCCGCGATTGGGCGGCGAAAGGAGTCGCCCTGCTGGGCGTGAAGGCCGTCATTGCCGAAAGCTTCGAGCGCATCCACCGCACCAACCTGGTGGGCATGGGCGTGCTTCCGCTGCAATTCCGCGCCGGACAAAGCGCAGCCTCGCTCAAGCTGACCGGCAGGGAAACCTACCGCATTAGCGGCATCCCGGCCGCCCTGGGCATTGATACAGCGCTACGCGACGGAAAACGCCAGGCCACCGTCACCGCCGTCGATTCTGATGGCTCGGAAACCAGTTTTACCGTGGACGTGCGCGTCGACACCCCGCAGGAAGTGGAATATTACCGCTATGGCGGCATTCTGCCATACGTGCTGCGCCAGATAGCCGCGCAAAAAGCGGCGGTGTAAGGCCGAAAGCAATGCCCGGAGAGAGTGAACCCGATGCCAGACTATAGTGGGGCGCTCGGCGCCGAGAGCATCGAGCGCGGAGTTCGCCTGTTCGGTTCGCATGGCTTGGAACAATCACCGAGGCCGTCGGCCGACAAGCGACGCTTGATCACAACGGAGGAGATCCGGGTGATCGCTCGTCCATAAACCAGTCCACTCGGCTGCATTTCGCTCACCTTTCCATCAAACCCACCGCCAGCGTTGCCAGAAGCAGCGCCGGCGGCATCACGATCGCGCCCACGCGGAGGAACCGCCAAACGCTCACGTGGATGCCTTCCCGGCGCAGAGCAATGAGCCAGAGGATGGTGGCGAGCGATCCGGTAACCGAGAGATTCGGCCCAACATCGACGCCGATCAGGACCGAGTCGCGGATCGGCCCGGTAATGTGAGCGGCCATTAGGGCGCTGCCTGCGAGCAGTCCGATGGGAAGATTGTTCATTATGTTCGCGAGGGCCGCCACCCCGAAGGAAACCGCCAGTTCTCCCGCCGCCCGCGGCATGGCGGCGCAGGCGGTGAGCGCACTCGAAAAGATCGCCAGCGCGCCCGCGCGATCAAGCGCTTCCACCAGCACAAAAAGGCCCGCCACCAGCGGCAGCACGCTCCAGGAAACTCCCGCGCCGATCCGGCGTAAATGGGAGGCGCGCAGTCGCGTGGCGGCGAGCACTACCAGCAGCGCTGCCGCGCACGTGGGCAGCCCGAGAGCGGCGCCGTACGCCGACACGGTCATCAGGACCCCGCCCGCCGTGATGATTCCCCACGCCGCCAGCTTGCCTGGAAGTGAGAGTGCGGGAGTCGTCGTAACCGGGGTTTCTAGGCTTCCCCGAATCTGGCTGCGCGAGATCCAGCGCAGCACCAAGTAAGTAGCGGCGATCGAAACCAGCGAGGGCGCCAGAAACACGCGCAGCCATGCGCCGAGCGGCGGCAGGTCTTTTCCGTACACCACCAGGTTGGCTGGATTCGAAATCGGCAGCACGAAACTCGCAGCGTTGGCAATGAACGCGCAGCTGTAGAGATAAGCCCGGGTATCGGTTCGCGCCCTTTTGACGGCGGCGTAGACCGCCGGGGTTAGTACCACCGCCGTGGCATCGTTCGAAAGAAAAACGGTGACGGCGATGCCCACCACGTAAATCAGGGTGAACAGCCGGGCGCGCGAGCCTCGCGAAGCCCGCAGCGCCAGCGCCGCGAGCCAATCGAACACGCCTTCCAACCGCGCCAGCTCGGCCAGCAGCATCATGCCGGTAAGGAACAGGTAAACGTCGGTTCCTTTGCCCACGGCGGCCAGCGCGGCCGGTGCGGGGAGCAAGCCGAAAAGCACCAGCACCAGAGCTCCCAGGCAAGCCCAAACGGCTTCGGGCCATTGCCTGGGCCGCAGGAGAATCCCGGCGATGGCGCCTATGGCGACCAACCAGACCAGAACTGTGCCGATCATGCTCACACTGTTTTTCGGGTCCAGTTGACTCACGGGGCTCGTTTAGAATCAGCAAGATCCAAATTCCCGTGGATCAATTTGACCCCGAATGCTCCTGGCAACTAGGAGCTCGCGTGTCCTGCCGCTCGGCTACAACAGCACGGTGTCGATCCGATCCGGCCCCCCATTGGGGCGGGCTGGTTCTGCCGGCGCGGTGGCCGCTTCGCCTTGCAGGAAGCGGATCAAATCCTCCTCGGAACCATCGAACAGCGATTCCACCAGTTCGCGAATGGCGGCCCGGCGCAGGGTGTCGCGCGAAGCCTCGGGCGCATACAGGAAGGCTCGGCCCGCCTTGCGCCGCTTCAGCTTGCCTTTGCGCACCAGCCGCTCCAGCACTGTCATGATCGTGGTGTAGGCGAGTGGACGATGCTGCGCCACCAGCGCGCGGACTTGGTTCACGTTGCCTTCCCGCAACGTCCAGAGCGCGCGCAGGCATAACATTTCGAGCGGAGGAGGAAGGTCGCGCGTGGCTCGGGGCATCAGCCTTCCTGCTTCGGTTCGGTAGAGGCGGCCGCGGTCTGCCGCGATATTTGATGTGCAACCGGCGAATCCGGCCGGGGCGCAAACAGCGGATGCGCGGCGAAGGCCGGTTCGAGAGTGGGCAGCTTGATTTGTGCGGGCGATGGCTCCTCCGAAGGCGCCGGCCGCGGCTCCGGGGCCGCTTCGTTCAAGGGCGGGTTTGCGGCCGCCGGCGGCTCGCCCGCCCCGGCGTTCCAATACTTCTCCATCTTCAAGGCCGGCCTTGCCAGTGCGCTATTGTACGTCGTAAAGCAGCCATCCACCTGCCGGTCCCCTTCGATCAGCGCCCGCATGCACTCCAGCTTCGAATCCATATCGTCGATGTAGTGCAGCAGCAGCGCCTCGGGAAACAAAGGAACTTTGGGCGAACCGAATTCCAGTTGCCCATGGTGGCTCAGAATCAGGTGTTCCACCAGCGACCGCAGGGCCACCGGAAAATCCGGCAGCCCGCGTAGCTTGTCGCCGATCATACGCAGCGCAATCGCCATGTGCCCCAGCAACTGGCCATCGGTGGAATAGGAAAAACCGCGCTCGTAGTTCAGCTCGTAAATCTTGCCGATATCGTGCACCACCACGCCGGTGAGCAGCAGGTCGTGGTCGATGAAGGGGTAATGTTCGGCCGTCAGGCGGGCCAGTTTCGCAAGCGAAAGCACATGCTCCAGCAGCCCGCCCAGGTAGGCGTGGTGGATCTGTTTTGCAGCGGGCGCCCGCCGGTACCGTCCGGCGATTTCCGGATCGTCCAGCAGAGCCTCAAGCAGCCCTCGCAAATGGCGGTTTCGCATGCCGGCCACGGCGGCGCGCAGTTCCGCCCACATTTCCATCGGGTCGCGCAGCGAGCAGGGGAAGTAATCGCCGAAATCGACTTCGTGCTCCTCCATCCGCCGCATCTTGTGAATCGTCAACTGCGGCCGGTTGTGGAAGATCTGAACCAGGCCCTTGACTTTGACGAAATCGTCGCGGTCGAAGGTATCCATCACCTCCGCCACGTTGTCCCACATCTTGGCGTCGATCTCGCCGGTCTTGTCGGCTAAGAGCAGAGAAAGATACATTTCTCCGCTCTTTTTCTGCCGGATTTCCTTAGAGTGAACCAGGAAGCTGGTCGTGATTACCCGGTTCGGTTCTACTTCCTTTACATAGGGCGATTTCATTACTTGGCCGGGGCGGGGGCGCCGGCCGGGGCCGCGGAACCCGGGAAATTGGCCGAGCCTTGCGATGCATCCGCCGGCTTGCCGGCGCTGCCTACCGGGATCACCCACAGCAGCTTCTTTTTGTGATGCGCCGCCACCTCTTCCTTCGTTGTAGTCTCCGGCTTCAGTTCCACCGCGTCCGCCCATCGAGTGTCCTTGCCGGGCGCCGCGCCCGTATCCACGAACCCGTCTTTAATCTGCAAAAACGCGTCCTGCCGCAGTTTGGTGAGGTATTCCCGCACCTTGGGCTGCATCAAAGGAGCCGCCATGCGCTGCATCACTTCGTCCTTCACCTCTTCGAAGCTCGCCTGGCCGGCTTCATAGTGGTCGTCCACGCGCAGAATCAGCAAGCCCTGCGGCACCTTGATCGGATCCGTCACGTAGCCCTTCTTCTGGGCGAATACGACATCCGCGATTTCTTTGCGCAGCAGCCCATCGCTGCGCTTGTACGGAGGCAGTTCGCCGCCGTTTTTGGCCGTCTCGGTATCGTCGGAATTGGCCTTTGCCAGTTCGCTAAACTTTTCCCCTTTGCGCGCCCGCTGCACCAGGTCCGCGGCCTTCTTCTGCGCGGCCGCGATCTGCTCCGGCGTTTTGCCTTCCGTGGAAATCAGGATCTGGCTCAAAAATACCGTCTCCTGCCGCACGAAATCTTTCTTGTGGTCCTCGTAATACTTGCGCATATCCGCTTCCGGGATGTTGATGCGCTGTCCGATCTCCTCGCTGATCACCTTCTGCGTCAGCAAACTATCGGTCATCTTCTGCTTGAAATCCTCAAACGGCATGCCGGTCTGCTGCTGCAGCCACTGATGGAACTGTTCCGGATCGGCGATCTTGCTTTCCACCTGATATTCCGCCAGTTGCCGCGTCACGTCGGCGTCCACTTTGAGGTTGAGATCCTTGGCGCGCTGCACCAGCAGAAGCTGATCGATCTGATTGCGGAGCATGTCCTTGGACTGCTGCTGGACATCCTCCTCAAGCCGCGCCCCGGTTTCGCCGTGCTGCCGCAGATCCTGCTCGAGCGCCTCCCGGCTGTGCTGCAAGTCACCGCGCGTAATGATATCGCCATTGACCTTGGCGATAATTTCCTCGACAATGCGCACATCCGCCGCGCCCGCCACGGAAACCGCCGCCGTTGCCAGTACCACTAATTTCGAAAACATAAGCCGTGCTGTCCAATCATTTTATCAGCGCGCGGCGGCCAGCGGCCGGGCTTCGCGATTCCGGTGCGATTATTCGCGGAGCCCGCCGGCATCGCCACCAAACACGACCTGCCCTTCGACGCGAACTTCCCGCACGCTTTCCGCGCCCGCCAATGTGAACAGCGCGGCCAAGACCTGGCCGGGCGTCCCGGCGCGTTTGAGCCGGGCGGCAAGCACGCCGTCCGCCGGCGGAGCGAGGACTACGAAATCGGCCGATTTGCCTGGACTGAAATCGCCGGTCTCGTGCTCCATTCCGAGAGCTTCCGCACCCGCTCGCGTCGCCAAGTAGAGCATGGTTGCGGGCGCCAGAACGATTGGCTCGGGCGCCAGACGCTGCACCAGGTAGGCGGCCAGCGCCTCTTTCATCATGCCGAAGCCCGTGCCGCCGCCTACATCGGTGCCCAGTGCGCAGCGGACGCCGGCCGCGAGGTGGCGGGCCATGGGGAAAATGCCGCTGCCCAGAGCGGCATTGCTGGCAGGGCAATGGGCGATGGAAGCCTCCAGGCCGCTCAGGCGCCGGATCTGCTCATCGGTGGCGTGGACGTTGTGCGCGAATACGGAACGGCGGCCGGCCAAACTGTAGCGCTCATACACCGCGAAATAGTCGGAAGCCCACGGAAATAGGCGGGCGACCTCGGCGATTTCATCGCGGTTTTCGTTGATGTGAGTCGTGAACGTGGCTTCGGGGTGGTCCGCGAGCAGGGCCGCGCAGACTTCGAGCATGGTTTCCGAGGTGGAAAGCGCAAACCGCGGCATCACCGCATAACTCAGCCGGCAGCGGCCATGAAAGCGTCGCAACAGCGCGCGGCTCTCGTCATAAGCCGCCTGCGGCGTGTGCCGCAGTTCCGTGCGCAGGCCGCGATCGGAAAGCACCAGGCCGCTCGCCACGCGCAGGCCGCGTTCGGCCGCCGCTTCGAAAAGGGCGGCAGTAGCGGGCGCAAAGTGCGATCCAAAAACCAGCGCGGTGGTCGTTCCATGAGCAGCCAGCGCGGCCACAAATTCGCGGGCGATGGTGGCGGCATAGTTCTCGTCCGCGAGGCGCGCTTCTTCGGGCAGCGCCACCTGTTCCAGCCATTCGACCAGCGTGAAACCGAGGCCGCCGAGGATCCGCACCTGCGGAAAATGAATATGCGTATCGACGAAACCGGGAAGAATAAACCGGCCGCGAAGGTCGCGCACGGGAAGGTCGGGATACGCGGCTCGTACCTCGGCGTAATCGGCGCACTTGAGGATCCGGCCGTTCTGAATGGCGAGGCCGCCATCGGCGAACGCGGTTAAAGCCTGCGCCTCCGCGAGCGGATTTTTGGGAGTGTGGAAAATGCCCCCCCGCAGGAGTTCGGTCTGGCTCACTCCCTCATAGCTCCCGCCGCCTCGAGCCGCTTCTCGAAACATCGCGACTCGGGGTCGGAAACGAAAATTCCGTAACAGGGAATGCGCTGGTAGCCGGCGGATTCATAAAGCGAAATCGCCGCCGGCTGCTTCAGGCCCGTCTCCAGGCGGATGGCTTGATAGCCGCGGCCCCGCGCCGCTTTTTCCAGCGCCGCCAGCAGGTCCGGATAAATCTCCAAAATCTCCGCGTCGAGCGCGGCCATCAATCCGGCGGCTTCCTGTCCGCATGGATCGGCTTCGGCGCGCACAAGTATTTGGTCTGCCAATTCAGTTCTCCGACGGCCTCTCTGCTCGATCGATGACAACCACCTCGATCGAGCTCTTTTGCGATTCCAGCTTCAGCCCGAGTTCCTGGACGGCTGTAAACAGGGAGGCCGAGTTGGATTCCACCGTAGCGGCCGCGGGGTCGCGCGCAAATTCCAACTGGAGATCGTAGACTCCGCGAAGACCGGTTTGGTCGATCACCGGACGATCGGCGGCGCCGGACAACACGCGCACTACGTAGTCCATGGGGCACGCGGTGAACGTCGAGGTAACCGTAGCGGCACTGACGCGGCCCCGAGACCGGCAGGTTGCATCCGAACCGCTCTCCTTAAACTTCGGGCCGCCCTTGCCAATCGCGAGCACGTACACCGGCATTTCGCGCCGCTCGCGATGCACCCTCAGTTGGAACCGGTCTGCCAGCAGCGACTGCACGAGTAGCCGGGCTTGTTGCTGAGTCAGTGCACTGTCTCCTTCAGCCTTTGCGACGATGTCGTAATAATCGGTCTCAAGCGAAGGGTTTGTCACCCAGTCCGGCCCGCCGGAAACTTGATACGTCTTCAAGTCATAGGCATAAATGACTAACTGTTTGAGATTGCCGCCTACCGTGAGGCGGTTACCCGCTATGGGGGGGCCAGCCGGGTGGCCGGATTTGGGCGAATGGACTCTGATTGACGCCACCTCGACTCGCGGTGGCGTTTGGGCCAACAGTGGGGTCGCGGCTATCACGCCTATTACGGCCAGTTCCGACACACTTCGTCTCATGAAGGATCTAACTCCCTTCACCCGGCAGATAAGAAGCGGCAGTTTCACCGGAGTGAGTGATGAGCAGCAGAGCGGCGCGGCCGGGAGGCAGTTTGACCTGGACCTGCCTGTGGCTGGCCTCGTCTTCGAAAGCCGCGGTCTCGGTGGCGGACGATTCCGAAAGCACTACGTAGAGAGTCGCATCCGGCAGACGCGTTGGGCAGATGAGAATGCCAGGATCGGTGAGTTCTGTTTTGTATGCTGCCGCCACTCCCGCGAGTTGCGCCGCATAGCGGTAGACCTTGCCAATGGAATCGAGCTGATCGGCCAGTTCCAGCGGAAGCGCGGAATAGAGAATGCGGCCTCGACCGATATTCGCTTCGAGGTAAGTTGCGCCATTGGGCAGCAGGCCGCGATCCAGATAGGTGGTCTTTTCGCCGCCATAACTGAGCGGCACGGAACCGCCCGGCCACGCGAGAACGTTTTCGCGCGTAGTGAGGGGGGCGACGCGATACTCGGGCGCCCACATAGCTACGCGTGAAGGAACGCTTTGGAAATGTTCGTCGGCGTCGATGCGCCCGGAGACGAGCAGCGTGGCGCCGGCTTCCACTTTCGAGATCAGCGTTTCCCATGCGTTCTGGCGGAAAGCGAAGGGGGCGGGAACGACGATCAGCTTGGGATTGCCCAGCAGCGGGAGCTGATATTCTCCCACCGCATAAGCCGCCTCGCGGGCGTAATAATACAAGGCGCGCACGCATTTTTGCTGGGCTTCGAGAGCCAGCCCGTTCCACGCGGAAAGCTGCGCCGACTGTGGGAGCACGATGGCGATATCGGGCCGCTGTGCCTGGGTGGCATAGGGCTCGGCCTGGCGCGCGAACCGGGCGATCCCCGAAAGCACGCCGAGAGCCGGTTTGAAGCTGCCATCGCGCCGCATCAGCCCGAAGGTATCGCCGCGCGCCCAATCCCAATAAAGCGCGCCTGTATTGGCGGCGGCGAAACCGAGCGCCAGTTTGCGCTCGATGAGCGGCAGCGCGGTGGATTCATCCCAGCGCCAGCTTGCATTCATCGCCCAGGCAGGCTGCGCTCCGGTTTCGCCCACCAGATTCGGCTTGTCCGGGCGCTTGGCGGCGATGGAATCCCAGAGCAGCGCGTCATCGCGCCACCACGTGTGGTTCACCGTGAAAGCCAGATCGAGATCGCCATAGAACTGGTTGAGCACGCGATCGGTGATGCCGCCTTCATCCTGCCCGATGGTGACGGCCTGCTTGCTGCCTGCTTCGCGAATTGCAGCGATCATGCCGGCGGCCCACTCGCGGAACGTATCCTGCGCGAAGAGGTTGAAGTCGGCCGCCCGGGCCAGTTTCGGGTTGCCGGAGCGTTGGGGAGAAAGATCGGCGAGATCGGGAAGGCCGAGGCTCGAAAAAACGCCCAATTCCGGCAGCGGCATGCGCCAGGCTTCGGCAAGCGCGGCGGGAGAAGAATAGCGGCGCGCCAGCCAGTCGCGCCAGGCCGCAAGTTGGGTGGGATCGGGGTTGGGCACGTTGCCCTTCCAAAGTTTGGCGGGATCGGAGAAGTTCGGCTCGTTGATGAGATCGTAACTGAGGAACGGTACGCCACGGAAACGGGCGACAATCGAGCGCACCCAGGCGAGCTGGGATCGAATCGCCGAGGGATCGGTATAGGGATTCGCCCGGGAAGCTTGCCCGGTTTCGGGCGCGAAGGCGAAGAAGGTGAAGTTGACCTGCATGTGATGGCGGGCGGCGGAATAGAGGAAGGCTTCGAGAGCCGCCAGAAATCGCTCGCCGGCTTCGCCCGTGGCAGGGTCGAGGTAACGGTCGCGATTCTGCCACACGCCGGTGCGCACGAAAGTGATTCCGTGGCGTTCCATTTCCGTAAAATCGCGCTCCCATAGCCAGGGATTGCCGCCCAGGCTGCCGCCCAGAAAGAAGCCGGTGTAGAGATCGGTGGAGAAGTAATTGACGCCCACGGCGAGATAAGGCCGGCCATCGAGCCGCAGGTAATCGCTTCCGGCGGTGAGCCGCGCGCCGGATCGAAGCAGTTGCGCATCGCGCACCCAGACGCCGGTCTCATAGCTCTCCACCGCCCGGCCCTGTTCCAGCAATTCGGCGCGGATTTCATAGAGGCCGGGTTTTTCAAGCGGCACCGCGAAACGGAACGGGGTATCGACGGAGGGCGCGGCAGTGAAGTGGAGGGTGGAGAGTACGGTATCTTGCGACTTCAGCTCGAGGCGCAGCGAAGCGGGGGGGCCGGAGCGCCGGAGTTCGGCGGTGCCGGAAGGCATGCCGCCGGGATCGAGCGACAGGCGATCCAGATCGAGAAAGAGCCGGACCGGGCCGCGGGCTGCGTATTCGGCTGACTTGCGGAGCAGCGCCGTGCCTTCAGCCGATGCCCAGAAACCCGCCGGCGGTTGGAAGTTGAGAAACACGCGGCGGCTGTTCGGAAGGTCGTCAGCCACCACGGGCGCGGCGATGCGGTCGCCGGCCTGATTGCGGACGAACTCCAGACCGCGACGGTTGCCGCGATCGTTGCCGGCGGCAATGGCAAAGACACGCCGGTCCGGCAGCGAGAGCTCGACGGTGTGGTCGATGTTCAGAATATGGGACCAGGTAGTTTGCGGCGGATCGGTGCGCCATTGGCCGCTGTTGCGCCAGACCGGAACCGTGAGCGGGCGGCCGCCGATGTTGAGCAGATTGCCGTGAGAGATATGTTGGCGGATGATCTCCCAGGCGCCGGCTGGAAAAGCGGAGCCGTACGGGAGGACGAGGAGATCGCCGGGAGCGAGCGCGCCCGGAGCTTGCAGTTCGGCAAGGGAGAGGAAGACCGGATGGAGCGCGCTGAGCGCCCGTTCGAGCACTTCCCGCGCCGGCACCGTGGTTTCCGCGGCGGGAAAGCCCTCTTCCCAGAAGATGAAGGTTTTGGCGGACTCGGCGTGGGCCAGTCCGAAGGACGCAAGCAGGGCGGCCAAAACGGACCGGAGGGTCATATTCAAAAGCCCTGTTCACGCAGCTTCTCCACTGTGAGTGAAGGCTTCAGGTCCAACCTCTGTAGAAGCTTCTCGACGTGCTTGGCCAGAATATCGCATTCGAGGTTCACGCGCGCGCCGGGGCGATAACTTCCGAGCGTGGTGTTGCGATAGGTGTGCGGAATGATGGCTACGGAAAGCACGCCCGACTCGAGAGCGGCGATGGTGAGGCTGATTCCATCGATCGCAATGGAGCCTTTATAAACCAGGTAGCGATCGAGCTCAGCCGGAACGCGAATGCTGAGCCACCAGTTGTCACCGCCTAACGCATCGAGCGAGAGGAACTCGCCGGTGCCATCCACATGGCCTTGCACGATGTGGCCATTCAGGCGGCCGGTAGGCGAGAGAGGCCTTTCGAGATTGACGCGCGCGCCGGGGCGAAGATCGCCGAGATTCGAGCGGCGCAGAGTCTCCGGGGCAAGATCGGCGGAGAAGGAGTCCGGCCGCAAAGCGGTGGCCGTGAGACAAACGCCGTTGACGGCGATGCTGGCTCCTTCCTGCAAGTCTTCGCGAACCACCCTGCAGCGCACCGTGAGGCGGGCGCCCTGCGGGCGGGTTTCGAGCGCTTCTACAGTTCCGGCCTCTTCAACGATCCCCGTAAACATTCAGGAATCCTTCCACGGCGAACTCATCGGGGGGGATGGGGTGCACAGTGACGTTGTGGACGCGAATGGCGTCGGCGCGGCGGCGGCGGCCGATGCCGCCCGCGAGCGGAAGCGCTTCGAGGCCGCCCAGGATTTTGGGCGCGTAATAGAAAAAGATGCGATCGACGGCGCCGCTTTCGAGGGCCATCCAGTTGACCTTGCTGCCGGCTTCGATCATGAGCGAGAGATACTTCTTTGCCGCCAGCCAGGCGATGAGGGCGCGCAGGTCGGTGCGGCCCCCTGGGCCATCGAGCGTGAGCACTTCAATGCCGCGGGCTTCCAGGGCTTTGCGCCGTTCCGCGGAAGCGGCGGACGTGGTGACGGCCAGCACGTCGCCTTGCGCCTTGCGCACCATTTGCGAATCGGGGGGCAGGCGGAGCTGGGAATCGAGCACGATGCGCATGAGCGGGCGGCGCCGGGGTAGGCCGCTGCGATCGGTGAGCAGCGGGTCATCCGCCAGCACCGTGCCGATGCCGGTGAGGATGGCATCGTGATCGTGGCGCAGTTGCTGCACGTGCGCGCGGGCGCGCTCGCTGGTGATCCAGCCGCGATTGTCGTCGGGGGCGGAGATTTTGCCATCGAGCGTAATGGCGGTTTTCAGCGTGACCAGCGGCCGGCCGGTGCGCATGAAATGGAAAAAGGGCAGATTCAGCTTTTCGGCCTCCGCGGCGTATTCGGGCGCGAGTTCGACTTCCACGCCGGCCTGGCGCAGCTTGCGAAAGCCATCGCCCGAAACCAGCGGGTTGGGATCGGAAACGGGCGCGACGACGCGCGCCACGCCGGCCTGGATGATGGCTTCCGCGCATGGCGGTGTGCGGCCCTGGTGCGAGCAAGGCTCCAAGTTAAGATACAGCGTGGCGCCGCGCGCGGCTTCGCCGGCTTCGCGCAGAGCCGCGATTTCGGCATGCACGAGGCCATCGTAGGTATGGTAGCCGCGGCCGACGGCGTGCCCATCCCGCACCAGCAGCGCTCCCACCATGGGATTCGGACTGGTCAGGCCCCGGCCCTGCCGGGCCAGTTCCAGGGCTTGCTGCATCCAGTCGTGACTCATTTTCCTGGCGGGCCTCAAGCGAAGATGGAATCGATAAAGGCTTCGGCATCGAAGGGCAGCAGATCGTTGGCCTTTTCGCCGATGCCGATGTAGCGGATGGGCAAATTGAGCTCGCGGGCGATGGCGACCACGATGCCTCCCTTGGCCGTGCCATCGAGCTTGGTGAGGACAATGCCGGTGACTCCCGAGGTCTCGGTGAACTTACGCGCCTGTTCGAGGCCGTTCTGTCCCGTGGTGGCGTCGAGCACGAGCAGCACCTCGTGAGGCGCATCGGGAATCACCTTCTTGGCGGTGCGGCTCATTTTTTGCAGCTCGGCCATGAGGTTCTCCTTGGTCTGGAGGCGGCCGGCGGTATCGACAATCACGTAGTCGTATTTGCGGGCGCGGGCGGACTGCAGCGCATCGAACAGCACGGCGCTGGGGTCGCTGCCCGCGCTCTGCCGGGTGACGGGCGAGCCGGTGCGTTCTCCCCAGATTTCAAGCTGTTCGATGGCGGCGGCGCGGAAGGTATCCGCGGCGCATAGCAGCACGGTGCGGCCTTCGAATTTAAAGCGGTTGGCCAGCTTTCCAATGGTGGTGGTCTTGCCTGAGCCGTTCACACCCACGACCAGAATCACCGCGGGCGGCTCGGCAACGCGGGCGGGCACGCGCTCGCTGGCCTGCAGAATTTCGAGCAACTGCTCCCGGATGAGGCCCTTCAACTGGGCGGCATCCGCCAACTGGTGCCGCTCCACGCGCGCGCGAATGGTTTCGAGGATTTCGTTGGTGGTGCCTACGCCGATGTCCGCCGAAATGAGCGTGTATTCGAGTTCGTCGAGCAGATCGGCATCGATTTCCCGTTTGCCCTGAAGAGCGTCTTCGAGCGCGGAAACCAGGCCCGCGCGAGTCTTCTGCACGCCGCTCTTTAGTCTTTCGAGCAGGGACGGCTCTTGTTCGACAGAGCCGAATAGCGTCTGGATCATGTAAAGCTCTTAGGTATCAGCAGTCAGCTCTCAGCTTACCAAGGCCTGAGCGAGCATTGAAATCGGCCGGGTGGCGGCATGTGACGGCGTGACGGACGGCGGAGCGCAGCAGTTTTAGGAGGTGCGGTCATCCGCTAAGCCTTGCAGTCTTATTATGCCGGAGGAACGCGAATCCGGGGGCGGGAGCGCTCGAGACAATCCGGAATCATCAGAAATGAGGCAGGTTAGTGATTTTGTGACCAGCGCCGGCGCCGGAGGGATTGGAGCAGGCGAAGCAGAATCAGCCTCGCCGGTGAGCTTCATAAACAGAACGCTTCCGTCCTAGCGGCTTCTCAAAGGCTGAATCGAAAGTGGCGGAATTTTTGAGTCAAACCGATTGGCTCCCATCGAGAAATGATTGAGGAGGGGAAGCCTTTCGCCGAATCGGGCTGCGGGTTTCGGTGAACTGGCAGCAGTTCTGATCGCGTTCCTATCCCTAACGGCTCCGATCCACTCCTCACTCCGGGCGAAGACTTGTGGCGCAGTCCTACTTCGCCGGCTTCAGTTCGGCATACAACTGCGTGACAAAGCGCTTCGTGGTCTCGGCTGAATTGGGCACCCTGGAGTCGTAATCCGCAGTTGGCTTGGCGGCGAGCACTTCATCCTCAGTCTTGCCTTCGGAAATCAGCTTGGCTACGCGATCGCGGATGGCGAGTATCATGTCACGGTGAGCCATCACTTCGGCGCGGGTGACCATGGGGCCGTGGCCGGGAATGATTTTCGTGTTCGGTCCCGAGCGCGCGATCACCTGGCCGAGGCCATCGATCATGCCGTTCAGCGAACCGCCGTTCACGCGGTCGATATTCGGATATTGAATGGAGCGATAGAAATCGCCGGTCATGATGATATCGTCGTGGACGAAGCGGACCATGGTATCGCCATCGGTGTGAGCCACAGGGATGGGAATCAACTGCACGTCCTCGCCATCCATGTGGAAAGTGACCAGGTTGTTGTAGGTGATGACGGGCAGCCCTTCGGGCGGGGTGGGGACGCCGGGTGTACCGTTGGCGGCGGGCGCGGGATGCATGAGCCGGTTGCGCAAATTCTCGCGCGCCAGAATGACGACGCCCATTTTGCCCAGGTTGGCGTTGCCGCCGGTGTGATCGCCGTGAACGTGGGTGTTGACCAGGAACTTGATGGGTTCGTTGGAGAACTGCTTGATGGCGGCTACGATCTTCTCCGTAAGCGGGGCGAATTCAGAGTCCACCATGAACACACCATCCGGCCCGCTGAGCACGCCGATCGTGCCGCCTTGGCCTTCGAGAGTGTGGAAGTTGGGCGCGAGCTGGGTAGTCTTGATGACGACCTTGCTGAAATCCTGCTGCCCCTGCGCGAGCGCGGCAGCGGGGGCCAGAAGGCACGCGGCCAGAGCGGCCGCGAGCACGTGCGAATGTCGAAGCGGCGTCTTGTTCATATCGATTGCTCCTCTCGTTATTTATTGCCTACCAGGTGGCTCACGTCCTTCTCGTTTTCGTCGCAAACATATTCGATCAGTTCCGTACTGGGATTGAGGATCAGCTCGAGTTTCGCGTCCCAGGGTTTGGTGTAAGCTTTGGGATCGTCGACGGTGAGCAGCAGGTCGATGTGGCCGAAATCGCGGCGGTGGAAACGCTCAGTAAGGTGCATAGCCTCGGTGCCGGGATGGCCGTTGTTATCGAGCCAGTTGCCGTCCACAAAACCGGAAGACTGCACGACGAGCGTGTCGCCATCCCAGCGGCCGATGGAATAACCCATCCAGGTGGGGTTGGGATTCTTAGGCAACTGGCGGCCGTCCATAAAGATCTGGCGATAGCTGTGCAGCGCCTCATAGAGGATCACGATGCCTCCGTCGGTGTGCAGGATCTTAAATGGATAGGGCACAACATCTTCGCGCGGCACACCGGAGAGCACGCAGCGGGCCTGTGGATCATCGCGGCTCAGGGTATCCCTGCGGTGCTTGTAGAGCGCGGCGGCCCAGGGCTGGAAGATATCTTCGGATTTGTAATCCTTGGCGAGGTCGGCGAGATAGCCCGGTTTCGTTTCCCAAATGCCGCTCAGATCGGGCTTGCCATCGGGGCGCTTGGGCGCCGGGGCGGAGAGGTTCGGTTTGCCATCCGCCGTTCGCGGGACGTGCATGGGGAAGTCGAGCCACTGGGCGAAGCCGGAAGCGGCTGCAAACAGGGCGGCGGCGATCATGCGACGAGTCATGATTCCCTCAATCTTTCGTGGGAGCCAGTATACATGAATCAGCAGGAGGCGAGGTCTTCCAGGCGCAGCCGGCCGGTGTAGATGGCCATGCCGAGGGCGGCGTGGACGTTCATGGCGGTGAGGGCACGCACCTCTTCGAGGGTGGTGATGCCGCCGGCGGCGGTGAGTTCGAGCGCGGTAGCGGCGCGGAGGCGGCGGAACCAGGCGAGGTCGGTGCCCCGCATCATGCCTTCCTTGTCGACATAGGTGCAGAGGAAGCCGGAGCAGAAGGGTTCGAGCGAGCCGAGCACGTCTTCGGCGGCGAGGTTGGTGGATTCGCGCCAGCCCTTGACGACGATGCGGCCGTTCATCGAGTCAAGAGCTACGAGCAGCCGCTCGCGGCCGATGGTATCGCGGACCGAGGCAAGGAAGTCCTGGTCGATGCCGTTTTGGGTGAAAGCAGCAGTTCCTACGATGACCTTGCGGGCGCCCTGGGCGACCAGAGTTTGCGCGCGTTCAACGGTGCGCACGCCGCCGCCGGCGCGGATGGAGGCCTTGGCAGCCAGCATGCGGACAAGCTCGTCATTGGAGCCGCGGCCCATGGCGGCGTCCAGATCGATGACCTGGATTTCGGGGAAGGAAGCGAAGCGGCGCAACATCTCTTCGGGTGAATCGGCTTCGAGGGCCTTATCGCGGCCTTGCACGAGTTGCACAACCTTGCCGTCCATGAGGTCGATGCAGGGGAGAATCATGCGGCGCGCCTCACGGGTATGCCGCGTTTGTCGAGTTCTTCCTTTAACTGGTTCACGGTATACGTCCCGTAATGGAAGATCGAAGCGGCGAGGGCGGCATCGGCGCAGCCATCGGTGAGGACGCGCACGAAATGCTCCGGCTTGCCTGCGCCGCCACTGGCGATGACGGGAATGTGAGTGGCGCGGGAAACGGCCTGCGTGAGGGCGCAATCGAAGCCTTCCTGCACACCATCGGTATCCATGGAGGTCAGCAGGATTTCGCCCGCGCCCAGTTGTTCGCCACGGGCGGCCCAGGCAACCGCATCGAGCCCTTCATCGTCGCGGCCACCCCGGGTGTAGACATGCCAACCCGCGCCGTGGCGGCGGGCATCGATGGCGAGCACCACGGCCTGGGAGCCGAACTCTTCGCTCAGTTCGGTGATCAGTTCGGGACGGCGGACGGCGGCGGTGTTGACGGAGACCTTATCGGCGCCGGAGAGCAGGATGCGGCGGGCATCGGTTATGGAGCGGATGCCGCCGCCGACAGCCAGGGGGATGAAGACACGGCGGGCGGTGCGGGCGACCACATCGGCCATAATTTCGCGAGCGTCGCTGGAGGCGGTGATATCGAGAAAGACGAGTTCGTCGGCGCCATCGCGGTTGTAACGGTCGGCGAGTTCCACGGGATCGCCGGCATCGCGGAGATTGACGAAGTTCACGCCTTTGACAACGCGGCCGGCGGTGACGTCGAGGCAGGGGATGATGCGCTTGGCTAGTGACATGGGGAGGGGATTTCCGTGGCGCGTGTGCTTTGAGGAGTCAGGAGACAGGAGTCAGGAGACAGAATAAAGGCGGCTAGCACGGGAGCTCCAGGAAGTTGCGGACGATTTGGAGGCCGACTGGGCCGGATTTTTCGGGATGGAATTGCACGCCGTAGACGTTGTTGCATTCGAGCACGGCGGTATAGGGTTCGGAGTAGGTGCAGATGGCGGCGGCGAGATTGCTCGCGGGGACGTAGTAGCTGTGGGCGAAGTAAACGAAAAGCGGCGCGGGAAGATTGCGAACGAGTTTCGATTCGCGGCGGAGTTCGAGTTCGTTCCAACCCATGTGGGGAACGCGAGCGGTGACGGGAAAGCGGCGGACGGTGCCGGGATAGAGGCCAAGCCCTCGGACATCGGGGGCTTCTTCGCTTGATTCGAACAGGGCTTGGAGGCCAAGGCAGATGCCGAGGAAGGGGATGCCGGCGGCGATGCGGTCGAGCAATGCCGCGCGCACCTGCAGCGCATCGAGAGCGCGCATCATTTGGCCAAAGTGGCCGACGCCGGGGAGGATGATCTTGCCGGCTTGCTCGAGGCCGGCGGCGTCGCGGACCAGTTCATAGCTGCTTCCGAGCTCGGCGAGGGTGTTTTGCACGGAGCGAAGGTTGCCGGCGCCGTAGTCAAAGATCGCGATCATAGCAGCCCCTTGGTGGACGGCAACTGGTCTTTTAGGCGGGCGTCTTTGGAGCAGGCGTATTTCATGGCCCGGGCGAAGCACTTGAAAATGGCTTCGACTTTGTGATGGCTGGAGCGGCCATAGAGGACGCGGGCGTGCAGGTTGGCGCCGGCGTGGTTGACGAAACCGCCGAAAAAATCTTCGATCAGCTCAGTTTGCAGATCGCCGACCAGGCGGACCTTTACCTTATCTTCATAAGCCAGCGCGGGACGGCCGGAAAGGTCGACGGCGACGACGGCCAGGGTTTCATCCATTGGCATCACAAAATACCCAGCGCGGTTGATGCCTTTACGGTCGCCAAGGGCTTCGGAGAACAACTGGCCGAGCACGATGCCGACGTCTTCGACGGTGTGGTGCTGGTCGACATCGAGATCGCCATTGGCCGCGAGTTTCAGATCGAAGCCGCCGTGCTTGGCAAAGAGCTCCAGCATGTGATCGAAAAACCGGATGCCGGTGGCTATTTCGTAGCGGCCGCGGCCTTCGATGCGAAGCGAGCCGGAGATCCGGGTCTCGGTGGTGTTGCGATCGAGAGTGGCGGTTCTCATTCCGCGAACACCTCTTCGAGATAGTTGATGTCATCCACAATGGCGTAGGCTTTTTCGGCCTGGAAGAGGAAGACGAGATCGAGGTAGCTGGGGCTGGATGGGGCGGCGACGCCGATGAAGGGCACGCCGGCGGCGCGGGCGGCGCGAGCGTCATCGACGGTGTCGCCCACGTAAAAAAGTTTGGACCCGTTGCAGCCGGCCAGGATGCGGAGAAGGCCGTCCGGCGCGGGTTTGTGATTTTCAACATCATGCATGCCGATGATCGGGTCGAAGCGCAGTTGGGGGGCGAAGCGGTTGAGGGTGAATTCGGCTTCGCGGCGGGGGCGGCCGGTGAAGAGGGCGAAGTGGAAGCGCTCGTTCAGTTTTTCGAGGGCGCCAGGATTCGCGACCCACTGTTCGCGCATGATGAGGCCGTTTTCGCCCAGGAAGATGCTTTGGAAATAGGCTTTCACATCTTCAAACGGCACCTCAACGCCGGCTTCGGTGACGATGTGATGCGATAAGCGCCAATCGTCGTTCCAGCCGCCCTGATTCTTGTAGTCCTGAATCTGCCGGTTGGAGATTTCGCGGTTGGTGAAGTGGGAGACGGTTTGGGCGATGGCTTCGCGGTAGGATTCGGTGACATCGACCAGGACGCCATCCATATCGAAAACGAGGAGAGGCTTCATAGGGTTCGGGTCAGGCGCACAAAGCCCGGGGCGTTCAACGCAGCCAGCAGAGCATCGCAGCGTTTCTCATCGGCGATGCGAAAGCCGGCGCGCAAGTAAACGGAGATGGCGGCATCGTTGCCGATGAACGTCACCAACTGCGCCAGTTTCGAGCCGCGGGCCGCGCCTTCGTGCAGGACCTGGTCGAGCAGCAAGCCGGCTAAGCCGCGGCGGCGGTACTCCGGTAGCGTGGCGACGAATTCGATGCCCCAATCGGCACCCGCGTCCGGCAAAAAGCACTGCCAGATGGGGGCCAGGCGCTGATCAGAAGCATCCAGTTCGGCCTGCGACCAGTTGAGATCCCGCTGGACATTGGCCATTGCTTCGGCCACAAGCGACCACGCACCGCCCCGCGGATCGAAGCCGCACAGCGCCGAAGCGGGGCGATCGCCGACGGAGGCTATGAAGAAGGCACTGTAGTGGCACAGCGAATGGGGTTCGGCGAGGGCGAGGCGGCGGAGGTAGTCCAGGCAAGCACATTCTCCGGCCCCGATCCTGAGATCCCAGATTCCTTTGGGTAGGTGCCCACGGGAAGCGGAGAGCATGACTTGGGCGAGAAAAGCGGCGTCATCCGCTTGCGCGCGGCGGATCTGAATTGCGGGTATCTTCATCGGAACCAGATTTCTTCCAGCGCGGCCAACAGGCGGCGGGTTTGCTCGCGTGTGCCGACGGTCATGCGGACGCAGCCGGGGGCTTCATAGCTGCGGTCGCGGACCAGGATGCCGCAATCGCGGAGGGCATCGCGGATTTCGATGGCGCGCGGGCCGATACGGGCGAGGACGAAATTCGCGGAGCTGGGGATGTAGGGGATGCCGAGTTTTTCGAGGCCCACACAGAGGACTTCGCGGGCGGCCAGCACTTCGGCGACGTAATTCTGGATGTAAGCGGAATCGGCCACCGCCGCGCGGGCGGCCAGCACGGCGAGCGTGTTCACGCTGTAAGGAGATTGCGCTTTGTGTAGGAACTGGATATTGGCGGAATGCGAAAAGAGGCAGCCGAGGCGCATGGCGGCCATGCCGAAGACCTTGGAAAAGGTGCGGGAGACGAACAGGTTGGGGACGCGCTCGATTTCCCCCAGCGCGGTGATGCCGGAGAATTCGTAATAAGCTTCGTCGACGAGCACGACGGCTTTGCGGGCGCGGTGGAGGATTCGTTCGATAGCGAGCACCGAAGCGCCGGTGCCAGTGGGGTTATTCGGATTGGCGACGATGACGGCGCGGGTTTCGGGGGTGATGGCGCGCAGGACTGTCTCGAGCGGGAATTCCATATCGGGCTGGGGGTACTCGATTTCGCAGACGTGCGCGCCGGCGACTTCGGCATAGAAGCGGTACATGGCATAGGACGGCTTGAGCAGGAGCACGTGCTGGCCGGCATCGACGTAGGTATTGAGGAAGACCTGGATAGCTTCGTCGGTGCCGTTGGTGAAAACAAACTGGCTGGGATCGACGCGGAAGTACTCGGCAATTTCGGTTTTGGCTTCGTGGTATTCGGGGTAGACGGAGAGGGCGCCGGCATCGAGCCCGCGGCGCAGAGCTTCGACGACACGCGGGGAGCAGCCGACGGTGTTTTCGTTGAAATCGAGGCGGAGCTTGCCGGCTCGGCCCGCGGTGGGCGGCGAGTACGGTTTCATAGCGAGGACGGCGGGGCGGGGCTTGCGCGCGCCTTTGGGAAGTTTGAGCGGTTTCATTGGAGCCTCACTTCCACGGAACGCGCGTGCGCCTCTAAGCCTTCGGCGCGCGCGAGTGTTGTGATAGCGGGGGCGAGGCGGCGGAGGGCGGACTCAGAGAGCTGCTGGACAGAGATTACCTTCAGGTAGTCGGTGACCGACAGGCCGCCACGGATGCGGGCCGCGCCGGAGGTGGGCAGGACGTGGTTGGGGCCGGAAGCGTAGTCGCCGGCTGCCTCCGGGCTAAAAGGACCGACAAAAACGCTGCCGGCGTGGCGAACTTTGGTGAGCAGGGTTTCGTCGGGGATGCTGAGATGCTCGGGGGCAAAGCGATTGGCGATCTCGATGGCTTCATCGAGCGAGCTTACGAGCACAATGGCGGAGTTGCGGGCGATGGATCTGGCGGCGACCGCTGCCGTTGAGAGCGAGGTTAATTGATGCTCGATGGCCTTGGCGACGGCGGCGGCCAGGCGTTTGGAGGTGGTGAGGAGCACGGCGGATGCGTCGGCATCGTGTTCGGCCTGGGCGAGCATGTCGGCGGCGAGATGGGCCGGGTCGCCTTCGGCGGCGACGATGAGGATTTCGGTGGGGCCGGCAACGAAATCGATGCCCACTTCACCGGCTAGCAGCTTTTTGGCGGCAGCCACATAGATGTTGCCGGGACCCACGATGCGGTCGGCGCGGGGGACGGTGCGGGTGCCGAAGGCGAAAGCGGCGATGGCTTGCGCCCCGCCCATCTGGAAGACGTTGAAAACCTGCAAAATTGCGGCAGCGCCGAATACTTCACCGACGGGCTTCGGAGAGCAGATGCAGATATTTGGCACGCCGGCAACTTGGGCGGGAACGACGGTCATCAGCACGGTGGAAGGCAGCGGGTAGCGGCCGGCGGGAATGTAGGCGGCGACGGTATCGAGCGGGCGGACGATCTGCCCGTAGCGCAAGCCCGAGCCGTTTTGCGACATCCATTGCTTGGGCAGTTGCTTTGTCGCGTAGGCACGGATATTGGCGGCGGCCGTTTCGATTGCCTGGCGGAACTCGGGCGAGAGCGACTGTTCGGCTGCTTGCAGTTGAGCGGCGGGCACGCGCACGGAACGGCCCGCGAAGCCGTCGAAACGGCGGGCGTATTCGAGCAGGGCTTTATCGCCGTCGCGGCGCACATCATCGAGGATGGGCCGGACAACCGCCTCCGCTTCCGCGAAACGCGCGGCTTTGCGAGCCAGCAAGCGGCTCACCTGTTTACTTTCCAGTATGCGGATCACAGGACAATCTTGTTCAGCGGATATTCCACGATGCCTTGGCCGCCGGCTTGTTTGAGGCGCGGGATGATATCGCGCACCGTGGATTCATCGATGATGGTGTTTACGGCCAGCCATTGCTGGTCGCTCAGATGAGAAATGGTGGGCCGCTTGAGCGCCGGCAGCACGCCCAGCACGGCATCCAGATCGTTCTTGTGGACGTTGAGCATGAGGCCGACTTTGCCGAGAGCGTTCATCGCGCCTTCGAGCAGCATCTTGATGTCTTCGAGCTTACGGCGTTTGGCGGGGTCGTCCCAGGAGCGGCAGTTGGCGATCAACTGGGTATTGGATTCGAGAATGGTGTCGATGATTTTGAGCTTATTGGCGCGAAGAGAGGAGCCGGTTTCGGTGACTTCGACAATGGCATCGGCGAGTACGGGCGGTTTGACTTCGGTCGCGCCCCAACTGAATTCGACTTTGGCGGTTACGCCGTGCGAGGCGAGATAGCGGCGGGTGGTGGCCACGAGTTCGGTGGCGATGATTTTGCCTTCGAGATCCTCGACGGAGTGGAAATCGGAGGCTTCGGGGACCGCCAGCACCCAGCGCACTTTGCCGAAGCTCTGCTTGGCGTAGATGAGGTCGGCTACCGCGACGACGTGGGCTTCGTTTTCCTCGATCCAGTCGCGGCCGGTGAGGCCGGCATCGAGGATGCCGTCCTCCACGTAACGGGCCATTTCCTGGGCGCGAATCAGCATGCACTCGATTTCGGGATCGTCAATACCGGGGAAATAGGAGCGGCTGCTGGTGGTGATGGCGAAGCCGGCGCGGCGGAACAGCTCGATGGTGGCGTTTTCCAGGCTGCCTTTGGGGATGCCGAGCTTGAGCTTCACGCCTGGCCTCCGTAGACCGGGTTGGGGTCGTACGCGCGCTCCTCGGTGACCTTCCAGGCGCCGTTTTCGAGCTTGCGGAAGAAGCAGCTCTGGTAGCCTTCGTGGCAGACGCCGGGGCCTAGAGCTTCGACGCGAACCAGGACGGCATCCTGATCGCAATCGGTGGCGATTTCCCTAACGACGAGGCGATGGCCGGAGGTTTCTCCCTTCAGCCAGAGCTTCTTGCGGGAGCGGCTATAAAAGGTAGCAAAGCCGCTTTCGACGGTTTTGCGAAAGGCCTCCTCATTCATATAGCCGACCATGAGGACGCGGTTCGAGGCGTGGTCTTGAATGACGGCGGTAACCAGGCCGTCGGATTTTTGAAAATCGAGATTCATTCGTCCTTTTTAGTTTCCTTCGTTCCGGGGCAGCGGCGTGGCTGCCGGCAATAAAAAACCCGCCCGGGGCCGTTAGCTCCCCGCGGCGGGCATCGATTCACTCGGTTTGATTCCGAATCAGAACACCGCCCGTCGCGTGAAGGCGTGGAGATGGTGATGATGGTGCCGGGCGACGGTGATGAGCATAAAGCGCAATTGTAGCATGTCTCGCGGTAGGGTTCCGGCCGGAGAATTGTCCAATGCAAGATGAACCTGAAACGGGACTTGTTTCTAATGCAAGATGATCCTGAAAATGGGAGGTGCTGGATAGGCACGCCGCTGGGGAATGCAGATCAGAATGCGGAATGCGGAATGCCGAGAGTCTCACC
>DATGKM010000195.1:0-33440 GCA_035294665.1 Bryobacteraceae bacterium
GGTGAGACTCTCGGCATTCCGCATTCCGCATTCTGATCTGCATTCCCCAGCGGCGTGCCTATCCAGCACCTCCCATTTTCAGGATCATCTTGCATTAGAAACAAGTCCCGTTTCAGGTTCATCTTGCATTGGACAATTCTCGGCTACCAATGCTGCCGATTCCGCGGTAGCGTGGTGGCTTTGGACGCCGCCACAGGCCGGGTAATCTGGAAGACCTACACCATTCCCGATCCGCCCCGCCCCACCAAAAAGAACAAAATCGGCACGCAATTGTGGGGCCCTTCCGGCGCGCCCATCTGGAGCAGCCCCGCCATCGGCGAGAAGCGCCACGCCCTCTACGTCACCACCGGCGATAACTACAGCGAGCCAAACACCCGCCTGAGCGACGCCTTCATAGCCTTCGACCTCGATACCGGCAAAATTCTCTGGTCGCGCCAGATGACCGAATCCGATGCGTACGTCGCAGCCTGCCGCCTCCCCGACAAGACCAATTGTCCGTCCGTAAGCGGCCCCGATTTCGATTTCGGATCGTCACCCATACTCGTGAACCTGCCCAACGGCAAGCGGGCGCTCATCGCCGGCCAGAAATCCGGCATCGTGCATGCGATCGACCCCGATCAGCAAGGCAAGGTCCTCTGGCAGGTGCGCGTCGGCAAAGGGGGCACCATGGGCGGCGTGCAGTGGGGATCGGCCGTCGATGGCAGCAACGTCTACGTGGCCGTTTCCGATATCGGCCGTATCATGCTGACCTACAGCACACAGACCAATGCCGATCCCAAGCAAGGCGGCGGCATGTTCGCCCTGCGCCTCAGCGATGGGCAGCGGTCTGGTACACACCACCCCCAGCTGCGGTACCCGGCCGCGCTGCAGCCCCGCACAATCGGCGGCGGTTACGGCCATTCCCGGCGTGGCCTTCTCCGGCTCGGTAGACGGCCACCTCCGCGCCTATTCCACCGCCGATGGCAAAGTGATCTGGGACTTCGATACCGTCCGCGTCTATGCCACCGTAAATCGCGTCAATGGTCGCGGCGCCTCCATCGATGGCCCGGGTCCCGCAATCGCGGGTGGCATGCTTTTTGCCAATTCCGGCTACGTCACCGCCGGCGGTATGCCCGGCATGTGCTGCTGGCGTTTTCCGTCGACGGAAAGTAGCCGGCTTTTTTAGTGGCTCGAGCTCCGGCTGGCGGTCTGGTTCGTGATCGCCGGCTGGCTCTCAATCCAAACAATATCCGGGGCCTCCCGCCGCGAGGTCACTTTCGGATTCGCGGTCTCCTGACCGTGCAACTCGTAACGGAATACCACCGATAGCCTCTTTCCGGCGCAATCCGGCTTAATCTTGGCCGCCTGCACTGCTTTTTCTACCGCCGGAACCAGCAGTTTCTCACCGCTGCTCCACGCCGATACCACTTGCGTATCGACCTTGCCAGGCGTCCCCTGCGGGGTTACCTGCACCCAGGTCCACACCGAGCCATCGACGTGCTGTTGCAAGGCGGCCGCCGGATACTCCGGCGTAGGCAGATTTTCAAAGCACGAAAAATCTCCCGTCGCCGTTGACTGCTGCGCTTGCTGAGCCCAGAGGCCCGTCGAAAGCAAAGAAAGAGCCGCAGTCACTACGATACTGCGCATTTGTTTGACACCTCCGGTTACATAAAAGTTAAATTCTGTAACGATTCCGATGTTGCCAAACTATCGACACACATTCAATACTGCATTTTCAGGACGCTCCGTACCAAAACGACCGTTCCGGTCCGCCGCCACGGGCTCCGCCGCCCCCGTAATTAACCTAACTTTCGACCATTCAGTAGTTTCCGGCCGTTCTGAGGCTGCAATGATATAATCGCTCAAGGCCGTCCACGCGGGAAACTGCGTAGTTGTTGAGAGATTACGGCGAGCTTTTCCACGAAGTACCTGTAGCCCTCGGGGCGGAAGGATTGGGTAATCGTACGAACATGCCGTTAGAGCTGGGCGTGTTCTCTGCGTACGCGGGAGCGCTGGCGTTCGCTTTAGCAGCGGCGCTCGCGGGCCTCGGTGTGGCCGCCGGGTATCGCGCCTGGAAAAGGTCCCGTGTGTCTCCGGCCGAACTGGAACGCCGCCGCCGGGCTGCCCTGGTTTCCGCGGGCAAGATGGGCGATGCCACCGTGCTCGAAATGCGCGACGATTGCGTCCTCTATTCCTACGCGGTGCGCGGGGTTGCCTACACCGCCTCCCAGGACCTTTCCGCCTTGAAGCACCTGCTGCCACAGGACCTGGAAGCCGCTATCGGCCCCGTGCTGGTCCGGTACGACGGCCGCAACCCCGCCAATTCCATCATCCTGGCCGAAAACTGGTGTGGCCTGCGTAGTTCCCACGCTCTCCCGAGACATAGACGTAACCGCGAGCTCGCCCCCAGCGAATAACTAATAGGTGGAGGTCACCTCCGAGCCCGCGACCGTCAGGGAGCGGTTGATACTACCGCCGGCTCTGAAACAGCCTTTAGAACTGAAAGCGAGCCACCAGTTGCCCCGAGCGCGGCGGCGCAAACACCGTCCCCGTATTGATGTATCCCCAGCCCCCAGTCGTCTGTCCCAAGTTATTCCTGGACTGCGTTGTTAGCGGAGTCGTGTTTGCCACGGTCGGGTTGTTCATCTCCGTGCGGTTGAAGATATTGGTAAACTCGGCGCGAATCTGCAGATTCATCCGTTCCTTCACCCGGAAGTTCCGCGCGAGGCTCATGTTCTCCACCGGCCTCCGCTGATAGCGGAAGTCGCTGTAGTACGCCGCTGCCGTTCCCCATTGTCCCGGTCCCGGATTCGACCAGGCATTCGGATTCAACACAAACGTGGTGGTCGGGTCAAAGCAGTGGCAGTTCAGGTTCTCCGTAAACAGCGGCACTCCCGGCACGCGGTTGAAAAGCGTGCTCTGGAAGTAATAAGTGGCCAGACTGTTGGTCGAAGTCGGAGACGGTATGGGCGTTCCGCTCGTATATCGCAGCAGCGTGCCGATCTGCCAGTCGCGCGCAATCCATGAAAGCGCCTTGTTGTCGGTCAGCCGGTTGCCGGCAGGCAAACGCGGCGTGGTGTAGCTTCCCGAAAAGACAAACTGAAACGGCTGGTCGAAAAGGGAAAGATCTTTTTGATTTCGCCGGTTGAATACGTCGTTGAGAATCACTCCGTCTCCCCGCCCGAAATCGTCTTCTACTCCTTCCGTTAGCTGCTTCGACCAGGTGAAGTTCGCGCCGAACTCCACTCCGTGGCTCAACCGTTTGGTCGCTTTGGATTGCAGCGCCTCGTACCAGGTGTCCCCGTCCGGCACCCAGTGCCAGTTGCTCAGGTTGCCGTACTGCGGAAATGGACGCAGCGCTTGCGCCACCGTAGCCGAGAGCGGAAAACCGGGATACGGCGGGGTGCCGAACCCTCGCGAGATAGCCATCGCCGAACTGATCGGCGACGCCAGCAATTGCCGGTCCGCCGCGTTGTTGATGTTCAGCCCGTTGGCCGCCAGAATCTGCGGTGTAACGCAATTCGGACAGATCATCCCACCGGCATTCCACCACGCGCCGCGATTGCCTACGTAAGTGGCCTCTATGAGTAAGTTGGGTGCCAGCTCATGCTGGATTCCCACGCTCCATTGGAGCTGCCGCGCCGGCCTTCCGGCGTTCTGATCCATTTCCTGCGGCGCCGAACCCAATATTCCGGGAAACAGATACTGCCCCGGATCGAAATTCGGAAACGTAAGCTTGTAGGGCATTCCGTTCGCCATCCGGAAAGCCGGATAACCGTACGAAGCCGTCTGGTAAATGAATTCGGAGCCGGCCGAGTAGCCGAGATTATTATCGTCCGTCTTGAAGTACGAGACGCCCGAACCTACCCGCAGCACCGTCTTTGAGGTAATCTGGTACGCCATCCCCAGCCGCGGGCCGAAAGCGAATGGATAGTTATGCGCAAAGGCGCAATTGCATCGGCCGCCGCCATATCCTTCGTAGATAATTGCTCCCGGCCGGTCCCCGGCATTGGGATTCGGCGTCGAAGGAGAGAAAATCCCGTAATAGCCATGGCCATCCTTCAGATAAGTCGAAAAGTCGTATCGTAAGCCGTATTCCAGAGTGAACTTACGGTTCACCTTCCACGAATCCTGCGCAAACCAGGAAATCGAGTGAGCGCCCATGTGAGTCACCGCGGGCACCGCGTCGAATCCGTTATCCACGGCCCCCAGCAGAAAACTGGCGTAACTGAATCCCACCGTGGCCGGCAAGCTCAGCCCGTTCAGTGAGGGAAGGCCGGTTTCGGCGGGGCTGTAATTGAACCAACCCATCGAGTAAGTCTCGTTGAACATCTGATACCCGTCCACCATCATTTCGCCGCCGAATTTATAGGTGTGGTTGTTCCGTACCCACGTCAGGCTAGTATTGGCGGTAGGCTTGCGATAAGTCAGGTGAATCTGGTTCCCGGGACCCGTGGTGTAATTTAGCCCCCCGCCGTTGGGCTCAAACAAAGTGGAGTTCGCCGCGCCAACTACGGATCCGAGCACCGGAAACAGAGTTGAGTTCGTTCCCGTAAGTCCCAGTTCCGTGACCGGATTGAATCGCTCGCTATGATCGTTGATGCGCGTGTCCATCAGTCCGGCCCCGAAGTGCAGCAGCAAGGTCGGGGTCAGCGTCTCATCGAAGTTCACCCGTATGGTGTTGGAATTCACCAGCCGCGGCTCATTGCTTTGCGCCGGAGGCGGAATCGCGCCCGCGTTGGGATTATTCTGCCGGTTGAGCGACCAGAAACCGGAAAGCTTCGATCGCGAGCTGATCTGGTAGTCCATCTTAGTCGAAGGCACAAGTGTGTACTTTGGATTGGCGTAAGTAGGTAAGAAGTTGTTAATGAGTCCCGAACTGGTGGGCAGCGGAATGTAATTCTGAATCTTCAGCGCCACCGGATCGAGCTGTGACTGCGGAATCACATTGTTGGGAAACGGATTCCGGTAAGTTACTCCGTTCACCACGAAGTCGCTCGCCGGGTCGTAAATCGTGTTTTCGTAAAGCGGCCGGCCCAAGCCATCGGGTTGGCCGAGGTACCTTCCGGTGAGCGCTTGCGAAAAATCTCCCTGGCGATATGCCAGAGTCGGAACCGTGCCCGAAACATTGTTGGTGATGATGGTTTCGCCGAAATGCTCGAAATTGAAAAAGAAGAAAAGCTTGTCGTGGCCATTGTAGAGCTTGGGAAGAACCACCGGCCCGCCGAGATTGAAGCCCCAATCGTTGCGGCGCTGCCGGGGCCGCAGCAGCCCGCCTTTCCCATTGTTCGTAAACGGCGTGCCCGCATTCAGCGCTTCGTTTACGAAATACTCGTAGGCCGCCCCGTGAAACTGGTTGGTGCCCGACCGCATGGTGATGTTGAAAAGCCCGCCTCCGGCCTGCCCGAATTCCGCCGCGTAGTTGCTGGTCTGGATCGCGAACTCCTGGATCGCATCCACGCTCCCTTGCGTCTGCGACTGCACCGAATACCATCCATTCGTCGCATCCTGCCCGTCCACTCGCAGGGCCTGCGTGTTGGCCGGCATCCCGTTAATCCGGATATCCACATCCGGGTTATACGTCGTGCCCGGCAGCATCTGAATCACCGCATACGGATTGCGTAATCCCGAAGCCCCCGCCGATGCGCCAATCCCCAGCACCGGCAGATTGTTCATCGTATTCGTATCCACCGTGTGACTCAGTTCCCCGCTTTCCGCTTTCAACAGCGGGGCCGCCTCGGTAACCGTCACTGACTCCGTATTCGCGCCTACCTCCAGCACGATATCCACACGATAGGTCTGCGCCACTTCGACCACGATATTCTTCCGCACGAACTTCTTGAATCCCGGCACCGTGGCCGACAATTCATACTGGCCTGCCGGAAGTTGCGCCAGCGTGTAATTGCCCGTGGCCGAACTGCCTGCCTGGTAGACCGCCCCGTTTTCGACGTTTTTGATCTCCACCATCGCGCCCGCCACCACGGCGCCGCCCGGATCGGACACGGTTCCCGTGATGGTCCCGCGATCGCTCTGTGCCAGTGCCGCGCCTGCGCAAAGCAGCAGTGTCACTCCATTTTTCACCAGTTTCAACGAAACCTCCTCCAAAACAAACTGGGGAGGAACTCTATAACAGGATCGGGTGAGCGTCAAGGGGGCGGCCCGAAGGGGCTATCGCCGCCAGGCGCTCACCCCGCCGGCCGCTCTCGCTTTCTTGCCGGTGCGAGCGCTACCAGCGCCGCGCCAACCGCGGCCAGCACCCACACGCCGATCAGTTCGCCGTGGGAGATCATGTTAGCAGCACCGAACGCGCTCACCCGCAAGCCGCGATCGTCAGAGAGCAATTAGTACGAGCGCCGGAGTCCCCGGCACGCACGGCTGCGATTGCCGCGGAAATCGAATCCCGCCCAAGGCTCATTGCACCGTGAACGGCACGCTAGCGTCGTAATTGTCCCAGGCGATTTCCAACTTGCCCTGGTTGCCGCCGCTTGCGGAAAGCGCGATTTTCAGCGTTTCAATCGGCTTAGGCGGTTTCGTAGTCTGCATGGGCACCCGCCCCAGGTCCCGGTCCTTGTGATATTCCAGGCCCCACTGGCCGGTCTGCTGATTCAGGATGAGAATCCACTGATTCGGGTCGGGTTGTACCCATAGCGTGTAATCGCCTTTGGGGACATGCAGGCTGCCGATCGTGAGGTCGGCATCGGTGTGAAAGGCGGTCGCATCGTTCGCTCCGGCGCGCCACACCGGGTAAGTCGGGTCGTGCGAAATCAAGCCGCCTGGACCGAAAATTTTGCGCCCGCGCACGGAAGGCGCGCTGTACCGGATGCTGATTTTCTTGCCGTTGATCGTGACCGTGGTTTGCTCCGGAGGGCTGGCCTGGCCAAACGCGGCGCCCGCGCCGGCTAGGAGCGCCACAACCATCGGAACTGCCGCCGCCAGAGGATATGCTCTACCGATTTTCATCTGCCTCAAAAGCCGAGTATACCGCTTGCAACCTGCGCGCTCGTGAGGCATGTTTAGGGTAATGTCTGTATCGTTCGAATTTTTGCGCGGCGTTTTGGGCGTGCTCGGCATTTTTTTCGCGTACCTCGCGGGACGCTCCGGCGCGCACGCCCGCAAGGGGCAGCAGAAGCTCACGCGCTTTTACGGTTGGGGGATACGGGCGGCCGCCTGTTTGATCGTGGTTTCCATCCGCCACCCATTAGGCGCTCTGGATTTTGCCATCTGGGTGCTGAGCGCGGCGTCCTTCGCGCTGGGCTGGTGGGAAGCCGCCCGGGCCAAGCCGCCCGAGGACCTCACTCACGAAATTTTCCCCCAGTGACGGCTACTGCTTGTAGTGATCGGCCGGCAGCGTGGCGATGCCCTCTTTCAAATGCGCCTGGTCGCGCTCTCCTTCAAAGCAGCCGGATTCGAGCATCTGGTAATCTTTCTTCGCGCGCTTTAGTGGGAAGCCCATTTTCCAAGGCCGCGTAAACACCTTGGGATCGTCCACGGTGATCTGGTAATTGATGGTGTCCGCGTCCACGGGGATGAAATGCTCCACCACGTGCAACGCGTCGCTGTGGAAATGGCCGGCCATGTCGAAGACGCTCTTGTCGTTGAAATCCGCCACGTCCACCACCAGTGTGTTGCCTTCCCAGTGGCCGCGCGAATCGCCCATCCATGCCTGGTAGTCCTTCGGGTGTTTGCTGCCATCCATGTAGATGATCCGCCAGGCGTGCATGTTCTCGTGGAGAATCGCGATTTGCTTGGGATTTTCGAAAAGCTCGAAACCGAAATACATGGCGTGCGGAATCCCCTCGTAATGGCAATGGCCGGTGGGATCGAGTTCCATGTGCTGCGTCAGTTGCTTGACCTGCGCCGCGGCCCAGGGTTGATACGGAAGAACGCCGCCTTCCACTACGCCGGTTTTCGATTCGCCGCCCAGAAAGAACCCGGCCGGATGCGGCAGAATCGAATAGGCCGCGCCCGAAGCGCGCGGCTGCCATATGCCTTCCAGATCCGGAAGGCCTTCGGCCGTTTTGGGAGGAACATACTGCGCCACGAGCGGCAGCGGTAACAGGCACACGGATACCAGTGCGGCGGCTCTCATTTTGAAAACTCCTTCGGGTAGGTGCGCACAAATTCCAGCGGATCGCCTTTGGGCGCCGGACGGTAGAAGGGCTGTATGGCGCGCCCGTCGTCTCCCTCCGTGCACTCCTGCTCCCGCAACTCAAACCCCGGCTCCGTGTTCCGATGAAGCAGCATGCCGATTTTCCACGGGCGCGTATAGGTCTTCGGATCTTCGAGCGTGGCCTCGTATTGAATCGTGTCCGGACCCGTGCGCTTGTATCGCTCGACCACGTGCAGCGCGTCGCTGTGCGTGTGCCGCGCCGAATCGAGCCAGGTTTTGTCGCTGAGATTGGTCACGTCGATCACCAGCGTCTCGCCCTCCCAGCGTCCTACCGAGTCCCCTAGCCAGAAATCGATGCCATCCAGATGTTCACGCGGCGTAGTAGGCACGATGCGATGATTGTGCAGGTATTCGTACACGAACACCACGCTCTTGGGCCGCTGGATAATCTCAAACGGAAACGGCATGTAGGTGATGCGCGGAACGCCCGGCATGGCGCAATGCGCGATGGGGTCGGCGCGCTCGCCTTTCTGCTCCCGCTCGAGTGCGTCGGCCCGATACGGAATCTCGTGCCCTTCCGCCACTTCGCTCACATCGAAGGAGGCCGCGTTGCGCACCTGCCAGATCCCCTGTAGGTCGGGCACGCCTTCCGCGGTTCGCGGCGCTTTGTAAGTCTGCGCGGCTGCGCACCACGCGATGCACAAGGCACACAGGATCAACCGAAGCATCCATGTAGCCATCGGGATCGCCTTAACCGGGATTCTCTTCCGTCCCCAGAACAAACTGCTTGCCGTCCGGCATGGTGATCCGCTGGCCGTTGCCGGTGTGCGTGGCGTCCTTCGCGCCGTAGCCTTCGATGGTCACCACCATTCCCGGCTGGATGGTGTCTTTGCGAAACCCCCGCCGGTAGAGATTGCTCGGAGAAGCCGTCTCAAACGCCCAGTTCACCACGCTCCCATCCGGCTGCATCACATCGATATAGATCCACGAGTGCGGGTTCGTCAGATCGAACTTGGTGACCGTGCCGGTAAATTTGAGCGGCTTTCCCTTGTCGTATTCTGCGGCAAAAGAGTGGTGCGCCGGCGCCGGCACGGCAGCCGCGCACGCCAGCAAGGCCACGCCCACCGGCCAAAGCAGGTTCCGTTTCATGCCTACTTCGTATATCGTCTCCAGGGCGACGCTGTCAAGACGGCGGGCGGACTCAAACTGACCCACTACCGGGTGTGTGCCTGGTTCGAGGTCCGCGGCGGCGGCGGGCGTCCAGCGGACATGCCTGGTTCAAGAGCGCAACATCTGTTCGAAGCGGGCGTCCATTTCTTCTTCAATGAATTCACCGCGGTCGGCCTGTGCGATGCCTTCCCGCACGTCAGCGCGGAACCGGGCGTCTTCCTCCAGCAGACGCAAGGCGGCGTCCTTCACCAAATGGGGAGCGTCGGTCCCTGACTTGGTGGCCATCCGCGCTAGCTGCGCTTCCTAGATTTAACCAACACAACACTCACGGGCGGATCATATAATCCGGCCAGCAGGCTTCAGGGTCGGGGGCGAGGCTGACATCCTGTATTCCGCCCGTGCCGATGCGGAGCACGTTGTTCGCCGCGGCGGCGTTTTGCTGGGCGAATCGCGGATCGAGAATGCGCGCGATGCGGTCGCGCGCGGCTTCGAGGTGAGCGCGGGTTTCGCGGCCAGCGGCTTTGCCGAGCGCGGATGCGATCGAGCTATCGAGCGTGCGGAGTTCTAGGCGGTAGAACGACCGTTCATCGCTGCTCGTGTTGGCGCGCAGCGCGGAAAGCAGTTCGGGCGGAAGGCCGGCGGGCAAGGCGGGCGCGGGGGCGTTGAGTTTCGTATTGACCAGGTCGAGATAGGCGGTTTGCAGGTTGCGGCGGTAGGCGTCGACTGCCACCTGCGAATCGTCGAGTTCCCTCCAGACGCCTTTGCGGATGGCCGCGAGAAATGTTGCGGGTGTATACGATTGCGGGCCATCGATGGCCTCCTGCTCGACCAGGCGCGCGAAACGGGCGCTGCTCAGAACGTTATTCAGCACGGCTGTCTGCGCGTTGCGGATGCGGCTGAGCGCTCCGGCGGGCTCGATGCGCCGCAGCACTTCGGGGTCGATCATCCATTTGGGAGTGGCGAAGGCGTTTTCCACGAGGAAAGCGACCGCCGCCTGCTGGCGCGCTTTGGAGACCGGAGTGAAAATGCGGCCCTCCTGGCCGATGGCTTTTTCCTGGCTATCGAAGCCGCCGATCAGGGCGGCCACGTGGTTCATCTCGAGCGCCCACTGCGCGAGCATCCGGCCATAGATCTCGGCGAGATCGTCGTAATGTTCGCCTTGGCGGTAGGCGGCGGCAGGGATCAACAGCCCGGCGACGCGATGCAGGTTTTTCAGGCCGAGCGCGGTGGATTTGATGGCATCGGCATCGCCCACGGCTTCGGTGTTTTCGGCGGGATCGGAGCCGGCCGCGTTGGCCGTGCTGAAGCGGTACCAGGGCGTTTTGTCCTGCTCGCGCGCCCAGCGATCGAGCGTGGGTTCTTCGTCCACAGGCTTTTTCGCTCCGGCTATGGGAGCGTAGCCCCACCTGGTTGCCCAGATATCGTAGGGGCCGACGCGCGGCACCAGGTCCGCCACATCGATTTTGTCCTCCGGCTGCGCCACGTAGTTGAAGCGCGCGTAGTCCATGATGGAAGGCGTGTGGCCCATGCGGTGCACCCAATCGCGGTCGCGCACTTTCTCCTGCGGGTACAGGGCGCTGGCTTTCATGTTGTGCTGGAAGCCTAGGGTGTGGCCCACTTCGTGCGCGACCACGAACTCAATCAGCCGGCCCATGAGGCCGTCCGGCAACGGCAACTTTTGTGCGCGCGGATCGAGCGGCCCCACCTGCACGAAATACCAGTCGCGCGCCAGGTTCAGCACGTTGTGATAGACCTGAATATCCGCGTTCAGGATTTCGCCGGTGCGGGGATCGGAGATGTGCGGCCCCTGCGCGTTTTCGGTGGTGGACGGCAGCCAGCGGATCACGGAATAGCGCACGTCTTCGGGACTGAATTCGGGGTCCTGTTCGGCAGTGGGCGCGGGTTTGGCGATGATGGCGTTTTTGAATCCGGCGGCTTCGAATGCCACCTGCCACTCTTCCACGCCTTTCTTCACCCACGGGACCAAATTGGTAGGGATCGAAGGTGTAATTCAGGCTGCTGGTGGTGAAGTAGCCGACGCGTTCGTCGAATAAGCGAGGCTGCATGGGTTTTTCGGGCAGCTTCACCATGCTGTGATGCAATTCGAGGGTGGCGCTGCCGGGCCGCATGCCGCCGGCGGGCTGGATTTGGGGCAGCGCGTTCGCCCCGGCGGGCAGTGGATTCCGGGTGTAGGTGACGGAAGCGTTTCGATATTTTCGGGATAGGCCGAGATGCGTTCGATGAAGGTGCGGGAGGCGTCGAAGCCGGTGGCGCCCAGGCGCTGGCGGGCGCTGAATTCGATGATATCGGCGGTGAAGAGGCGGCCGACATCGATCACGGGAGCGCCATCGGAAGCGAAGGCCGCGACCGGGAACGACATCAGGATGGCATCGTTATTGGCGGCTTTGACGGCCTGGCTGATCGGCTGGCTGGGATCGGCCGTGATGCCATAGTTGATATCGCGCAGCAGGACGCGGTTTCCCTGCAATTGCCAGCGCACGACGCGGCTGACCAACTGGCCGCCTCCGTAGCCGAGGCCCAGCGTGGTTTTGGCGATCTGCGTATTCCAGAGGAATTCCTTATCGAGCGCGGCCTTGGGGATCTCGTAGAAGTAGCGTTCCTCGATTTTGTGAACAGTGAAAATGCCCTTTTGCGTTTTGGCATCTTTGGTGACGACCTTCGCGTAGGGCTGCGGCCCGGCGTTTCGTGCGTTCGGGCCGCCGCGGCCGGAAAGCGCAGGCAGTTCCGGCGCGGCCGGAGTCTTGGGAGAGGGAGCCGGGGGCTGATCCTGCGCGTAGAGAGATGCCGCGCAGGCCGCTGCAAGCAGTACGAAATGCCTCATGGAAACCTCCTGAGTGTGCGGGAATTATCGCCTGGGTTGGGGGGGCATTACCTGCACCAGGTAGCCATCGAAGTCGCGGAATTCGGGTGCTCCGCTCACTTCCGGCGATTCTACTTTGGCGCCGGCTTCCGCCAACTTCCGGGTGGCGGTCTCGAAATCGAATGGCTCGGCGGCCACGCAATAGTGGTTCACGCCGGCGCGCTGCCCGGCGGGAGTCTGGAGCAAACCGATACGCGATTTGCCGGCCTGGAACCAGGTGCGGCTATTATTGCGGCCCGCAACGGGGCCGAGGAGCTGCTCGAAAAAGGCGGCCGATTTTTCGGGGTCGGAAACGTTCAGGAGAATATGGTCGATACCTGTGGGCCGGAAAATTGGCTCGGCGGCAGGGATGGATTCCGGCGATGCGGTGCCTTTCAGGAGCTGTTCCCAGGAATTGGCGCCGCCGAGTTGCATGCGCGTGCCATCTGGATCGGTGACGTAGAGGTCGCGGCCGCTGGGATAATCCTTGTACGGGATAGAGCGCTCTTCGAGGTAGCCGTGCAGATCGGCGATCTGGAAATCGGGGATGCCGGGACAGAAATGATCGACGTGGATTTGCGAGCCGCGATCCATGGCGATGAAGGCGGGACCCAGCTTCAGGTAGCGGCGCGTGGTGCGGTTGTTCTTGAGCACCGTGTTGCCGAAAACGCGGGCGTAGAAGGCTATGGATTTTTCCGGATCGCTCACGTTGAACTCGACGTGATCGATAGCAGTAAAGCGCGGCGCCCGGACGGCAGCCGGGAGAGCGCGCGCCGCCAGCCCGGCAAACCCCAACATGCCCAACGCATGCCGGCGCCCAATGGGATGGAATGGCCCGCGTGACATGATTCGCGCCTGGCGCCTCCTTTTCCAGAAAGGGTAGCAGATTGGACGCGCAACGAACAGGCCGGGCGGCGGGCCGGGCGCGAAAGTCAGGCGTGCATCAGGCGCGAATCATGCCCGAATGAGGCGTTCTTCCTCGAGGCGGTGTTCTTCCAAATCACCATTCAGCGTGAAGGATGGAAAGCGGCCCATCTCGTCCGGCTCGCCGGCGGGAATGCCCATGAGGATTTCGGCCGCCTCGTCGACGCACGCAACGGGGTAGATATGGAACCGGCCTTGCTCGACGCCCTGAATCACATCCTGCCGCAACATCGGATGCTCGACGTGGGCTCGGGGGAGAATGACGCCGTGTGCGCCTTGGAGGCCGTGACGGCGGCACACATCGAAGAAGCCTTCGATCTTTTCGTTGACCGCGCCCACCGGTTGCACTTGCCCGTGCTGGCCGATAGAGCCGGTGACGGCGATCGATTGACCGACCGGCGCATCCGCAATGGACTCCAACGGGGCACAGAGCTCGGCCAGCGAGGCGCTATCGCCATCCACGCTGCCGTAGGATTGCTCGAAAACCAGGCTGGCGGAAAGCGACAGCGGCAAGTCGCGGGCGTAGCGGCCGGCCAAGAGGCCTGTGAAAATCAGCACGCCTTGGGAGTGAATCGGCTCGCCGAGGGAAACCTCGCGCTCGATATCGATCAGTTCTCCTCGTCCCAGGCGGGTGCGCGCGGTGATGCGGCTGGGCCGGCCGAACAGGAAGCCGCCAAAGGCGAACACGGAAAGCCCGTTCACCTGGCCGACGCGCTCGCCTTCGGTATCGATAACAATGGCGCCCCGCTCGATCTCTTCGAGCACGCGTTCGCGCAGGCGGTCGGAGCGGTATTGCCGGGCTTCAAGGGCGCGCTCGACGTCGGCTTGCCGCACCACGGTCTGGCCGGCCTCGCGCGCCCAATAATGGGATTCCCGCAGCAGGTCCCGGAAGGCGTCAATTCACGATTCGCCATGGACCCATCCCACGAACGGGAGGTGCACTTCCGGTGCCAACCGTTGGATTGAAAATTGCTAGTTCTGAAAGACGGAGAGTAACTATGCCTGTTACAAGCGATGTTGCGCGCGAGATCACACGGGAGAATCGCCAGGATCATCCCGTTGTGCGTCATCTTGAGGAGCAGCTGGCGAACGCATTTGTGCTGTACGCCAACTACAAGCATTACCACTGGCAGACATATGGTCCTTTGTTTCGCGATCTCCACAAGATGTTCGACAAGTTCGCCGGGGAGGTGCTGGAGACGATCGATGAACTCGCCGAACGGATTCGGATGATCGGGCCGGATATCGAAATCGTGCAGCTTCGGCAGATGCAGGAAACGGCCAAGGTGCATTCCGCGGTAGCGGGGCAATCCATGCGCGAGATGATCGAAGAAGCGGATGCCAATCTGATGGCGGTGATCAAAGGCACGCGGGACGGCGCACGAGCCGCGGACGAAAATAACGACCCCGGAACCGTGGACCTGTTTTCGAAGACCGTGCAGATTCATGAAAAGCACGAGTGGTTTGTGCGGCAGGTATTGAAGAAGAAGGATGGCCTGACCGGATGAGCGCTAAGCCCGCCACGGTCCTTCACATCGAAGGGCGCGACGTGGGGATCACTCGCCCGGAAAAGCTGCTGTTCCCCAGAGATGGCATTACGAAAGGCGATGTGATCCGGTATTTCGAGCGCGTGAGCCGATGGATGCTGCCGCACCTTCGGGGCCGGCCGTTAGCCATGCAGCGGTTTCCCGGCGGAATCGACGGCGGCGGTTTTTTCCAGAAGGCCGCGGCCAAGTATTATCCGGAATGGATCCGCACGGCCACTGTGCCCAAAGCCGGAGGAACGGTAACGCACGTCATCTGCGACGATGCGGCGACACTCGTTTATTTGGCCAACCAGGCGTGCATCACTCCGCACATCTGGTTGAGCCAGGTGGATGAGCCGTGGCAGCCGGACCAGATGGTGTTCGATCTCGATCCTTCCACGAGCGACCTCAGCCGCGTGATTCGCGGAGCGCAATTGCTACAGGAAATCCTGGAAGGCATGGATTTGCCGGCATATGTAAAAGCTACGGGTTCCCGCGGATTGCACGTGGTAGTGCCGCTGCGCCGCGAACGGAATTTCGATGAGGTTCGCGCCTTCGTCAGGCAGATCGCGGAAATGGTGGTGAATCGAGACCCCTCCGCATTCACCATGGAGCAGTCGAAGAAGAAGCGCGCAGGCCGTGTATTTATCGATACCAACCGCAACGCATGCGCAGACGGCCGTTGCCCCATACGCGATTCGCGCCAGGGACGGAGCGCCGGTGGCCGTTCCGCTCGACTGGGCGGAGCTGAAAAATAAGAACTTCCGCCCGGACGGAGTGACTGTGAAGACGATCTTTAGCCGGCTGGAGAAAGTGGAAGATCCGTGGAAGGACATCCGGCGGCGCGCGGCATCGCTGGGCAAGGCCGCGGGAAAGTTCGAGCGGGTGTTTGCGGCTTGAGCACGTGGCCGTACCAGGCGGCTTGCAGGAGCTGGCAGGCGTGGACCGCATCACTGTGAGTGCCATCCTGGAGACTCTCGTAATCCGGTACGATTCCGCCCTGTTTTCTCACTTTGTGGGCGCGATGGAAGCGTACGCAAGCGAGCGCAAGCTGTTTGCGATCGTTTGCGGCGATACGGAGCCGTGGGTATTGGAAACGCACCGGCCGGTGAGCCGGGTGCTGGGCGAGTTGGTTGGCGTGTGCCGGCGATTGCGTTTGGCCTCGCATGTGCAGAAGCGACAGTAGATCTGGAGAGCCGCAATGCCTTTTCGGGACCGAAGCGACGCGGGCCGCAAACTGGCTAAGCGCCTGCGCAAATATGCGGACTGCGCCGGCTGTGTGATTCTGGGTTTGCCGCGCGGAGGGGTGCCGGTCGCCTATGAAGTCGCGCACGCGCTGCATCTGCCGCTGGATGTCTTTCTGGTTCGCAAACTAGGCGTACCCGGACACGAGGAACTGGCGATGGGCGCTATCGCCAGCGGCGGCGTAAAAGTGCTGAACGACAATGTGGTGCGCTCGCTGCGTATCTCTCCGGAAGACATAGCCAAGGAAACCGCCAAACAGCAGGAGGAATTGGAACGGCGGGAGCGGGAATACCGGGAGGGCAGGCCGGCGCTGGCGGTAGCCGGCAAGACCGTCATTCTGATCGACGACGGGTTGGCAACCGGCGCCAGCATGAAGGCCGCGATTATCGCTTTGCGGCAGAGGCGCGCGCGCCGCATTCTGGCCGCTGTCCCGGTGGCTTCCCCCAGAACGTGCGAAGCCATCGGCGAGCTTGCGGACGAGATCGTCTGCCTCGAAACGCCGGAGGATTTCTACTCAGTGGGCGAGTGGTATCAGGATTTTTTCCAAACTACCGACCAGGAGGCGCGCGCGATGCTGGCGAAGACCGCCGCGGAACAGCCGGTTCCGGCGGCGGGTGAGTAGGAGAGAACTGATGGCAGCAGGTTCAGCCGTACGAATTGGCGATGCAGCGAAGGCGATACTGAAACAACAGAGCAGAACGCTCGCCGAAGAGATCGGAATCGATGTGGCCGCCAACGACGCCGAAAACCTTTTCT
Organism: Bryobacteraceae bacterium; assembly: GCA_035294665.1. GTDB lineage: Bacteria > Acidobacteriota > Terriglobia > Bryobacterales > Bryobacteraceae > PSRJ01. Next base: position 16,571 of record DATGKM010000195.1, read on the forward strand.
GCCTGTTGATTGGCGCGCTGCTGCTGAGCGCGCGCATCGGTCACGAACTGGCGATGAAATCCGCGCGGGCGCTGTTCGCCCGCGGCTGGACAACACCGCGAAAGATGGCGAAAACCACTTGGGAACAACGCGTGAAAGCGCTCGATGAGGGGGGATACGCTCGCTATGACGAGCGCACCTCCACGATGTTGGGCGAGACTTCTCAAATGGTGCTAGAGAAATACGACGGCGATTTGCGGAACCTGCGCCAAGCCGCGCGGGCCGGTAGAGGCCGTCCCGATCCGCTACGCGAACGGAAGCTGCTCAAAGAATTTAAGGGCATTGGAGACGTGGGCGCGGATATCTTTTTCCGTCAGGCGCAACTGGTGTGGCCGGAATTGTACCCGTTTGCGGACGACCGGGTTCTCGAGACAGCCGGCGCGGTGCGATTGCCGGAGGATGCGGCAAAACTGGCAAGATTGGTGCGGCGGAAGCGGGACTTCGTCCGGCTGGTCGACGGGTTGATGACGATGCGGCTGAGGCGAGGACACGATTCGTTGCGGGCGCAGGGCTAAGCGCGGGGCAAGGGCGAACCGCTCCCTAACGGTCGCGGCTCAGAAGCGACGTTACGGCTCAGAAACGAAGTTACTTGGAAAGGTAAGCACTTATGGCAGATCAGAATCCTTGATTGGAGTTGAAACAGTTCGGCCAGAGCGTGTGGTTGGATTTCCTAAGCCGGAAACTCATCCGGTCCGGCCAGCTCAATTCACTCATTGACAATAATGGCTTGACGGGAGTCACTTCGAATCCGTCTATTTTCAGCAAAGCTATCGGCCAGACGCTCATCAGCCGGTTGCCGCGTGAGCGGCGGGGCCGCGCTCGCTCGCCGTCGCGGCTTCGATCAGAGCCGGGGCGAGCTACTTGGCCGCTTAAGCAAAGTTAGAACTCGAACTGCAGGCCCGCCCTGCCGGTGCGGCCCGGGGTCGGGAAGCCGTCTTCGAAGTAGGTTTGGTTGAGCAGGTTGTCAACGCGCGCGAAGAAACGCAGGCTGCGGAATTCCGATATTGGGATGCGATAACTCGCTGCCAGATCGACACTGTGGAGCCCAGGGAAGCGAAAGACTTGGGTGATGGTGGAACCGTAGATCGGGTCGAGGTAGGAGCTGGAGATCCGCGTTTCCGCTGTGAGAAGGAATCTTTGCGACAGGCGGCCGGTAGCGGCAATCGAGAACTGGTTGCGCGGAACGGCGAAGGTCTGAAGCGTATCGCCCACGATGGGTGCGCGCTCGATGGCATTCACGTAAGTGTAGGCGCCGCTGAAGGTGAGGGCGCGGGCGGGCGTCAACGAGGCCGCCAACTCCACCCCGCGCGAGATGCCGCCGCGCGTAGAGATGTAGCCGACGTAGCGGCCAAAGGGGTCGGTGGTGGGATCGATCAGACCGGTGGTGTCGAAGGCGATTACGTTTTCGAGCCAAGTGTAAAAGTAGGCCGCCGATATTTTGGCCCGGCCTTGCGCGAACGATTGATCGATGCCGGAATCGAGGCTGAGCATGTGCTCCGGATGGAGGCGCGGGTCGCCATACACCGCGTAGCCGAAAACGGGATCGAAGCCCACACCGAAGCGCTCAAATAGGGATGGCGCGCGGTAGCCGCGGCCGATGTGAGCGCGCAGTTTGGTCCCGCTACGCCGGAAAAAATACGCAATCGAACCATCGCCGGTGTAGGCGGGAGCGGGCGCGGTGAACGCGATGCCCTGGTAGGGCGCGGCAGCGGCGGGCAAGAACTCGGGAGCGTTCAGAGCGAAGAACTGGGCGCGGAAACCACCCGAGATTTCGAGGCGGCCATCGAGCAGACGAATCTGATCCTGGGCGTAGGCGGCGTGACTGCGCTGGGTGACGTTGGTGGCAGAGCCGGCGGCCGGGTTGGTGAAATCGGTGTTGTCGTTCGCGTAGTTCTCATTTTCGAATTCATAGCCCGCGGTGATGAGCTGGTGGCGGTCGAGGCGGTAATCGGCGTGGGCGTTGACCGTTTGAATGCGCCCATCGTAGAGCGAGCGCGTGCTGCCCAGAGGTTGATAGCCGGTGCCCGCCGGACCATCGCCATAGCGGCGGCTATCGGAAACCGCCTGGTAGCTGAGGGAATAACCGAGGGCCGGCGCCGGCTGGCCGGTGAGGCGAATTACGCCGCTCGCAAAACGGGCCGCGCGAGTGTAATCGGGATTATCCGGCGCGGGGAGGAACGTCACGTTGGGAATGGCGGGCACGATGCCAAAACCGGAAGGATTGCCGAGGACGTCAGGTTCGGAGGCGAGCTTGCCGAACGCGTTGGCGCCGTAGAAACGCATGAACAGGTGCGTGGTGGGAGAGAGGTGAAAACCGATGCTACCCTGCGCGTTGGTGTCGCGATAGGGCAGGTCGCCGCCGACGCCATCGGCGACATAAAGCTGCGAGACACCGAGGCTGAAAGGAATGGTGTCGCCGCGCCAGCCACCCGCGATTTGGGCGTGGCCGCGGAAGAGTCCGAGCGACCCGCCTTCTAAAAGCACATTACCTCGCGTGCGCCCGCCGCCTTCGTCGGTAATGACGTTGACCACTCCGCCGATCGCGTTCGTGCCGTAGAGCGACGAACCCGAGCCGCGCAGCACTTCGATCTGGCCGGCATCGGTGGTAAGAAGATCCTCAATCAGCCCGGAAGCATCGGCTTGTGTCGCGGAGGCGTCGCGCAAGCGGAAGCCATCCACCAGCACGGCGGTATCTTCGGGGCGCAGACCGCGGAGCTGAAGATTCGAATACGCGCCGGGGCCGCCCAGTTGCTGGACGCGCAGGCCGGCCGTGAGGTCGAGCGCGCTCGCCAGATCGAGCGCGTCACGCTGCTGAATTTCCGCGGCATCCACCACCGATAGCGATTTCGATAGTTCGAGCGAAGTTTGCGGCGTGCTGGATGCCGTGACTACGATTTCCTCGCGCGATCCGGCGATTTGCAGCACGATGTTTTCGGTTTTGGAGGCGGCGAGATCGAGGTGGAACGGATCGGTCAGGAAGGTTGCAAAGCCGGAGGCGCCGGCGCGCAGCAGGTAGTCGCCGGCCGGAAGGTTATCGATACGCCAGGAGCCGGAAGCGCTGGTGGTGGCGCTCCAGCGCAGCGCATTGGTGGTGGAGGTGAGCAGGATGGCGGCGCCGGGCACGGGTTTCGATTGCGGGTCGGTAACGGCGCCTTCAAGCGTGGCGGCCCGGGCGCAGGGCAGCAGAAGCGCAAGCGGCAGAAAACAGCGGAATGGTTCGAACGGCATCATCGGAAATCTCCTAGTGAGGTGTGGATCAGCCGCATATCGAGCGCGCGGCGGACGTGATCGGCCAGGCGATCGATGCGCGCCTCGCGCTCAGCGGCGAAGAAGCGTTTTTGTTGGAGCGGGCCAAGCGCGCACGCGGCTCTGGCCGCGGCCAGAAAGGAATGGCGGAACTCGTCGTTGTGAAACAGCCCGTGGATGTAGGTGCCGAACGCCGGCCGTTCCGCGGCGGCGCAGCCATCGGCGCAAGCGGCGCTCTCGCCCGCGCGCTGGATTTCGGCGAACGGGCAGGCGCCCTCTTCGTAAACCGTTTCGCCCATGTGGATTTCGTAGCCTTCGATAGCGGGAGAGCGCGCCCAGCGCAGCACGCGGCCGCGAACCGGGCGCGTGACCTTTTCCGCCCGCAGAACGGTGCGGATCGGCAGAATTCCCAGCCCTTGCATGCCGCGGGGGAAGCCATTACTTTCCGCGCCGTGCGGATCTTCAATAGACAGGCCCAGCATCTGCATGCCGCCGCAAATGCCGATGAGGCCCGCGCCTCCCCGGAAGGCCTGAATGGCCGATTCGAGACCGCGGGAGCGCGGCGCCATTCGCAACCACGCGAGATCATCCAACGTCTGCTTCGAGCCAGGCAGAATGAGCAGGTCCGCTTGCGCCACATCCTCCGCGTTGTCCACGAACGCCAGCGCAACCGAAGGCTCCGCCGCAAGCGCATCGAAATCGGTGAAGTTAGCGAGGTGTGGGAAGGCCAGCACCGCGATACGCAACCGCCGGTTCGGGCCTTCGCCGGATATCTTCCAGACGCGGCCGGCAGGCGGGCGCTCTTCGAGCGAAACGCTATCCTCTTCGTCCAGACCTAAGTCGGGAAGAAACGGCACGACGCCCGCGCAGGGCAAACCGATGCGGCGGGACATCATTTCGACGCCCGGTTCGAGCAACGCCCGATCGCCGCGAAATTTGTTCAGGATGAATCCGCGCAGCAGGGCACGTTCTTCGGGTTCGAGCAACTCGACCGTGCCCAGCAGCGAGGCGAAGACGCCGCCGCGATCGATATCGCCCACCAGCCAGCAGGCCGCTCCCGCGGCTTGCGCCATGCGCATGTTCACGATGTCGCCCGCTTTCAGATTGATTTCCGCGGGAGAGCCGGCGCCCTCGAGCAGCACGATTTCGTATTCGGCGGCGAGCGTGCGATAGGCGTTCACCACCAGGGGAAACAGCTCTTCCACGCGGCGCTGGTGATAATCGGTCGCGGAAACCTGTCCCCACACGCGGCCGAGGACCACCACCTGCGCGCAGGTATCGGTGGCAGGCTTGATGAGCACCGGATTCATTTCGGCGCGGGCGGCAACGCGGCAGGCCTCGGCCTGGAGCGCCTGCGCGCGGCCGATTTCGCGGCCATCTGGCGTGGCGGCCGAGTTGAGCGACATGTTCTGCGCCTTGAAGGGCGCGACGCGATAGCCCTCATCGGCCAGAATGCGGCCGAGCGCCGCGGTGAGCAGGGATTTGCCCACGTGGGAAGCGGTGCCCAGAATCATCAACGCGCGCGCGGGCATGCTCATTTACCAGGCGCGCGACCAGCGGGCGCCCGGTTGGTCTTTGGATCGCAGCGAGGCATCGGCCCCGGCGCGTAGTTCGAGCGCCCGCCCGACCAGCCAGAGCACATCGGAGAGCCGGTTCAAGTACACCAGGATCTGCGAATCGGTGAGGTCGCCCGATTCGTAAAGCGCCACCGCGAGCCGTTCCACGCGGCGGCAGACCGTGCGCGCGACATCGAAAGCCGCCGAGCCGGCCAGTTCGCCGGGAACGGACCAATCGCTCAGAATGCCCGGCAAGGCTTCCAGGCGCTTTATTTCGCCATCGAGCGCGGCGATCATTTCGGCGGTGACCGGCGGCGCCGGTTGGCGCGAACCCGGCGCGGTCCCGATGGCGCTGCCGACTTTGAAGAGCTCGCGCTGGATGTGGCGCGTCCATTCGTTTACTTCGGCATCGCCTGCCAGCGCGCGCGCCAGGCCAAGCTGCGAAATCAGCTCATCGATCGTGCCGTAACATTCCACGCGTGGATGCGCTTTCGAAACGCGCGCGCCTCCCGGCAGGCTGGTCTGGCCGCCATCGCCGCGCTTGGTGGCAATACTCATGGAGTCTTCCTTTCGTGAATCAATCTTCGAAATAGTTCCGCCGTCCGCACCATGCGCTCGGAAGCGTGCGGAACGTAGTCTTCATTGATGGGGTATACGCGGCCCGCGCGCACTGCTCTCAGTTCGGGCAACTCCTGCCACGGGGAGAGTTGATTGGCGGGCGAAAGCACATGCCCCGTCCTTTCATGGACAAAATCGAGGATCGCGTCGGGATCGAGCGCCAGCAGATCTTCCTTATTGATATAGCCGTACGCGCCGTGAAACGGCGGCGCCACGATGCGTGCTCCCGCGATGGCCGCCAGTTGGCCCAAGAAGCTTTCGGCCGAGGACGCGACCAGGCCGCGCAGCGAGCCGGGAGATCGATCGACAATCAGCACCACGCGCGGTTTCGCGAGACCGGCTGTGCTTTGCGAAACGCGAGTGAGCGCCGCGCGGGTGGAATCGGCCAGCCGCCGAGCTTGAGGTTCGCAGCCGGTAGCGTGCCCGAGCGTTTCGATAGCCTGGAAAACGTCTTCGACGCTATCGTCGGCGACCACCAGCACCGGCATGCCCAGGGCTTTCAAGTTGTCCTGAATGAATGGCGCTTGCGCGCTATCGAGAACGACAAGATCGGGCCGAAGCGCGGCCAACCGTTCGAGATTGGGATTCTGCCAGCCGCCCACGGAGGGCAAACTCCTGACCGCGGGCGGCCAGGTGCAGTAATCGGAGACGCCCACCACGCGGCCGAACGCGCCCACGCCGTAAAGGATCTCCGTGAGGTTCGGGGAAAGCGATACAATGCGGCGTGGCAGGCCGGCGGCGCTCAGCGAAAGAGACGCCAGCAACGCGAGCGAGAAGCGCATCATTGACTCCTCCCCTCGCGCCACTGCGCGCAGTGGCGCACGAAACCGGCGGCGAATTCCGGGCAGGAGAGGAAATGCAAATGAATGTAACTGGCCAGCACGGAGCCGGCGCGGTAGCTTTCGGCGGGCGCGCCCCAGGCGCGCTCGATGGAACTGGGCATGGGGTCGATAGCGGAGTGACGGAATTCGTGCCCGCGCAGGGCCATGCCCGGGCGGAGCCAGAGCGTGGAGGCCGGTTCGACCTGGAGATAGCCCAGCGCGGCGAGACGCGATTGCATGCGGGCGCGCGTGGGGAAAATGCCGGCCATCGGGTGCGCGCGCCCGGCCGCATCTACAATGGCTTCGGTGAGGTACAGGAAGCCGCCGCATTCGGCATAAACCGGCCCACCGCCTGAAGCGAATTCGCGGATGGATTCGAGCATGGTCTGGTTGGTGGCGAGCGCGGCAGCGTGGAGTTCCGGGTAGCCGCCGCCGAGGTACAAGCCATCGAGCGCAGCGGGCAGGTGCGCATCCGCGATGGGGCTGAACTCGATTAACTCCGCGCCACACTCGCGCAGCAGGCGGAGATTTTCCTCGTAATAGAAACAGAAGGCCGCGTCGCGAGCGATGCCGATGCTGACCGCATGCGGCCGGTCACGGGTGGGCGAGGGCGGAACTTCGAGCGCCGTCGAGTGGTTCGCGAGTTCCAGCAGCGCATCGAGATCGACATGCCGCTCAATCCAGTCCGCCATGGCGTCGAGGCATTGGGCGGTGAGCGCTTCGCCCGCCAGCACCAGCCCCAGATGGCGGTGGGGCAGGGCGATTCTCTCATCGGCTGGAAGAAAGCCCAGCGGAACCGCGCGGCAACGTGCTTGAACGGCCTCCCGCAGCATCTCCGCGTGCTTCGGCCCGCCGGTGCGGTTGAACAGGACGCCTGACAGTTCGAGCGCGGGATCGAAGCTTTCAAACCCGCGGACCAGCGCGGCGGCGCTGCGCGCCATGGCGGAGGCATCGACGGCGAGAAGCACGGGGGCGGCGAGCCATTTGGCCATTTCCGCGGTGGAGCCTGCATCACCGCACGCCGAGTGGCCATCGAAGAGGCCCATCACTCCTTCGACAATCGCCACGTCCGAGCCTGCCGCGGCCCGGCTGAAGATTTCCAGGTTAGCCTGGCGCGGGAGCATCCAGCCATCCAGGTTGTGGCTGGGGCGGCCGCAGGCGGCGGCGTGAAAGCCGGGGTCGATGAAATCGGGCCCCACTTTGAATGGTTGGACGCGCAGGCCGCGGCGCGCCAAGGCTGCCATCAACGCTGTGGCAATCGTGGTTTTGCCGGCGCCGCTATGGGTGCCCGCAACGACAATGCGCGGAATGTGCCGTATGGACGAGGTGACGCGCCTCCCAGCCGCCGATCCGAGGCAGGTCTCCTGGCTTCGAGGTCATGGCGAACCGGCGGCCTTCCCATTCCGATTGGAACAGTGGCTTCAAGTGCCGGCCCGCTCGCTCGTCACAGTGGCGCGACCGCGCGGGAATTTCACCCGCTTCCCTTTTCACCCGCCGGGCGGCGCCCGGCGAGAACCTCAGGACTGTTTACCAATAGCACAAGAGCGGCGCAGGCCGCAACCTTGTAGGGAGCGGCGTCGAAACTGACCGCTCCCTTACGGTCGCGGCTCGGAACGGCCGGCGGCCGCGGCGTCTTTAATCGCTTTCAGGTGCGGCAGATCCTGATCTTCTTCGCGGCAGGCGCCTTCGGTCAGGTCGAACTTCTCGCGCTTGAGCGATATCGAGAGCGTCCAGGGGCGCGTGTACACTACCGGATCCATCACGGTGGCCTGGTAGTTAACGAGATCGGGTCCGATGGGCGTGAATCGCTCGATCACGTGCTCGGCGTAACTCATGATGTCACCGCCCTCGCTCAGCCACTCCTTGCCGTTGAGGTTGGTGGTATCGACCACGAGCGTGTCACCCTCCCAGTGGCCGATGGAGTCGCCCTGCCAGAGGCGAATCGTGTCGGTGAGATGCGTGCGCCGCTTCAGGTCCACAATGCGCCAGGCGACGCGCTCGTGCAGAACCACGATGTAATCGGGCGTCTGAATGATCTGGTAGGAAGTGGGAACGTACATGGCGCGCGGCACCCCGGCCGGAAAACAGTGCGCGGTGGGATCGTCGTAGCCGCGCTCGGGAAGGTTTCGCGAAATCTTTTCCTGAACCGCCCACGGCTGCAGCGGCAGCTTACCATTCGCCGGATCGATCACCACTCCGCGGCCGCCGGGCCAGCCGGAGCCGGCCGGCTGCGGTTCCAAGCCTTGATTGGCGCCTCGGCTGTTGGGTTCGTAGAAGCCCTGGAGATCCGGTTTGCCATCGGGCGTGCGGCGAATATTGGCGGCAACCTTCGGCAGCGGCGGCAGATCGGGAACCTTCATGGGAGCCGGCGGCGTACCCTCTCCCGGATACCAGGTGCGCTTTTCGCGAGTGAAGGCGCCATTGGCCTCTTCCACCTCCGCCTGGCAGGCGTATTCAAAGAGCCGGTCGCGATCGGTGCGGCGGTGAAATTCCAGGCGAATGGTCCACGGTTTGGTGAACACTTTCGCATCCTCCATGGTGGCTTCGTATGCGATGGTGTCCGGCCCGGTCATGTGGTAGCGCTCGATGACGTGCAGGGCATTGCTGTGAAAATTGCCCGCCATATCGAACCAGGTTTTGTCGTTGTTGTTGGCCACGTCGACTACCAGGGTGTCCCCTTCCCAGTGGCCGCGCGAATCGCCCATCCATTGCTCCAGGTCCGCGATATGCGGGGAGCCATCGGTGTAGATGAGGCGATAGTCCAGCAGGAACTCGAACGTCATGGCGATGGCCGTGGGCGTTTGGAAAATCTGGAACGGATAATCCAGGTACATGATGCGGGGCACGCCCGGAATGTAGCAGCTGTTCAGCGGATCGAGTTTCTGCCGGTTCTGGAAATTCGCGGCCTTTTTTGCGGCGGCCCAAGGCTGATAGGGAATCCGGCCGCCCTCCACGACCGACCGGCCGGCCGGCATGTTCAGGCTGGCGGCGTGATCTTCCAGATCCGCGGCGGCGCTGCTGTATGCCTGCCAGATGCCTTCAAGGTTGGGTTTGCCATCGGCAGTGCGGGGGATGGGCGATTGAGCGGCGGCCACAGCGCTCGTGAACAGTAACACAATCGTAGCGAGATGGTTTTTGCGCATAAGGGATTCGCTCGAATGGGGAAGCTAAATAACATCACACCACAGTTTGGCGTGTGCGTGGGTTGGGTGTTGTAAAGTACTGCCCATCCGCCTCATATATAATCGAGTGCCATGCGGAGCCGGCGCGAGTTTCTGTATCTGATCGGCGGCGGGGCGGCGGCAGCGCGCGGCTGGGCGCAGACCGCCGGTCTCCGTCCGCGGGATGCCGAACTGATTGTCCTCAACGCGAAGGTACACACCGTCGACTCGCGCAAGCCCGCGGCGGAAGCGTTCGCGGTGAAGGGCGGGCGATTTATCGCTGTGGGCAGCAGCGCGGAGATTCGTGGCCTGAGCGGGAAGAACACCCAGACAATCGACGCCAAGGGAATGACAATCGTGCCGGGCTTCATCGATTGTCATAATCACGCTCCGGGCAACGTGCTGCTTTATGAAGTGCTGGTGGGCAATCCGTATGTGGTGGAGTTCGTCACCATCGCGAGCATCATCGACAAGCTCAGGGCCAAGGCTCGCCAAACGCCGCCGGGGACGTGGGTTGAAGGGTTCTTCTTCGATGACACGAAGGTGAAGGATAACCGCGAACTGAATATCCACGATCTCGACCAGGTTTCGCAGGACCTGCCGGTGGTGGTACACCATCGCGGCGGGCACACTTCGTACTACAACAGCAAGGCGCTGGCGATGGCGGACATCAATAAAGCTACGCCGAACCCGCCGGGCGGAACCTATGACCGCGACGCCAACGGCGAACTGAACGGCCGGGTTACCGACCGGGCGCGGGCTCGCGTGGATAAGGCAGGCAAACGGTCCGTCTTTAGCGCGGCCGAGACGCTGCGGCGCAACCGCGAAGGGCTGGCCTATATTTCGAAGCAGTTCGTGCGGTTCGGAGTGACCAGCGTGCATCACGAAGGCGGCGATCTGGCCGCTTTGCAGCAAGTGAGGGCGCGCGGAGACCTGCTGCATCGCGTGAGCTATGAAGCCGGCGGCAAAGTTCTGGACGCGATGATCGAAGCGGGCATCGAGACGGGCTTCGGCGACGAGTGGATCCGTTTCGGAGCGACGTCCGAGCACGCGGTGGATGGGTCGTTTTCGGAGCGCACCATGTCGATCAGCCAGCCGTATCCGGGCACGAACTATAGGGGCAACGTGACCGAGACGCAGGACGAACTGAATGCCTGGGTGGAACGGGTCCACAGGGCGGGCATTCAGGTGAATTGCCATGCGAACGGCGACGTCGCGATCGACATGACACTGACAGCCTACGAGAGGGCACAGCGGCTGTTTCCGCGAACCGATGTCCGCCCGAAGATTACGCACTGCACGTTAATTAACGGCGATCTCATTCGCCGGATAAAGGCGCTGGGCGCGGTTCCGGCCCCGTTCACGAGCTATGCCTATTACAACGCCGATAAGTTCCATTTCTATGGCCAGGAGTTGATGAAGCGGATGATGGCGTTCCGCAGCTTTCTGGATGCCGGCATTCAGGCAGCGGCAGGCTCGGATTTCAGTCCGGGACCGTTCGATCCGCGCATGGGCATGCAGGGGATGGTGACGCGCACCGGCTGGAATGGCGAGACATGGGGCGCGAACCAGAGGATCAGCGTGGCGGAAGCGCTGCGGGTGAACACACTGAACGGAGCGTACCACTCGCATGAGGAAGCCATCAAAGGCTCGATAGCGGCGGGGAAGCTGGCGGACTTCGTGGTGCTCGCCGAAGATCCATTCACGGTAGATAAAGAGAAGATCAAGGACATAGCGATCGTGCGCACGGTGGTGGGCGGGAAAACGGTTTATCAGGCGTGATGGCGCGGGGGTAGCCCCGCCGGACGGGTGCGTTATCATGATGGCAGGCCGATGCCAGTCTCCAGCCTGAACGGAACCGACGAAACCACCCTGGTGGCGCAGGCGCGCGAAGGCGACGACCGCGCTTTCGCCGAACTGGTGCGCCGCTACGAAGGCAAGATCTTCCGGCTCGCGCAACATATTACCCAGAACCGGGAAGACGCGGAAGACGTCTTGCAGGAGACCTTTCTCAAGGCATACGAACATCTGGATCAGTTCCAGGGGCAATCGAAGTTTTACACCTGGATTGTGCGGATTGCCGTAAACCAGGCGCTGATGAAACTGCGCCGGCGGAAAACGGATAAGTCAGTCTCCCTGGATGACGGCATCGACACCGGAGAAGACACGGTGACCCGGGAGATCGCGGCCTGGGATGAGAACCCGGAGCAGCGGTTTTCGCGCGAAGAATTGGGCGGACTGTTGGATTCCGCGATTCAAAGCCTGGCCCCGCCATACCGCATGGTTTTTACATTGCGGGATATAGACGAGCTTTCCACGGAGGAAACCGCCGAAGCTCTGGGCCTTTCCGTTCCGGCCGTAAAAAGCCGGCTGCTGCGGGCGCGCTTGCAACTTCGCGAGAAGCTGACCCGGACATTTAAGCGCAAGGGAGACGACGCCTTTGCTTACCTGTAAAGATTTTTTGAAAGAGTTGAGCGATTATCTCGACGAAAATACCGATTCCGCGCTGCGGGAACAACTCGAACAGCACATCGCGCAATGTCCGAACTGCTGGGTGATCGCCGACACGACCCGGAAGACGATCCGCGTCTACAAAGGGGTTGACTTGTATCCGATCCCTAAGGACGTGGAAGATCGCCTGATGCGCGCGCTGGAGAAGAAGATGGCTGCGAAGCACCGGTGAACGGTTAGCAGCCGAAGGCGCCCCAGGCTCGCAAAAGGAACTCATTTCCGTCCCACCGCCTGGACGGAGGGCTCATTTCACCGCTCAAGTTGAGCGGTGGTTTTTCACCCTAACTCTCTTCATTTCAACAAATGCCCTGTTTCAGACCGCTCTAGTTGAAGCAGTTTTTCATTAGACGTTCGCGCCGGAGGAAGGTCCTTTTGAGAGACCTCGGTCTGCCCGACGCCCTGCCCGCCGGTCGAAGGCGCCTGGACTACGATGGCGGGCGGATCGGGCGGCATCTCCCACCGCGGATGCGTGCAGGTCATTGCCCAGAGGGCCAAGAGCAGTTCGTTCATGACATAGCAATCGGCGGAAGCCCGGTTTTTCTTTAGAGCTTGGTTTTGGTCGATAGACTGGTTTTTCTCGATGGGTACGATACGCTGGAAACATGAACCGGCGAACTTTCTTTCAATCGGCCGCCGCCGCGCCCGCCGCTCTGTCACTTCGGGCCGCGCCCGGCGCCGGATTCGAGACGCGGATCGTGCGCCTGAATCTGCGCCACACCTGGACCACTACGATGTCCTCCAGCGAGTACCGCGACACGCTGCACGTCGCCTACTCGCGTGATGGAGTCACGGGGCATGGGGAAGGCGCGCCGATTGTTCGCTACAAGGAGGACGCGAAATCGGCGCGGAAGGCGGTTGAATCGGTGCGCGGGCTTTTGCTGGCCGCCGATCCGATGCAGTTCTCCAAAACCATGGCGCAGGTTTTTCGCGCCGTGGACGGCGAATGGGCCGGCAAAGCAGCCATCGATATCGCGTTGATGGATTGGGTGGGGCAGAAGCTGGGAATTCCGCTGTATACCTATTTCGGTCTCGATCCGAAAGATACGCCGCTAACCACGTTTTCGATCGGCATCGATACGCCGGAAATCACTCGCCAGAAGACGCGCGAGGCCGCGGAGTATCCGATTTTGAAAGTGAAGGTGGGTCTGGCGACCGATGAGCCCACCATCGAAGCGGTGCGCAGCGTCACGAAAAAGCCCTTGCGCGTGGACGCCAATGAAGGCTGGAAAGACAAAGAAGAAGCGGTGCGCAAAATCAACTGGCTGGAAAAGCAAGGCGTGGAATTCATCGAGCAGCCGCTGCCGGCCGAGATGATCGAAGAGACCCGCTGGGTGCGCAGCCGGGTGCACATTCCGGTGATTGCCGATGAAGCCTGCCGGCACGCCTTCGATATCCCCAAGCTGCGGGAGGCTTTTGACGGCGTGAACGTGAAGCTCGACAAGGCAGGCGGCATCCTGGAAGCCTATCGGATGATCGAGGTGGCGAAAGCCATGGGGATGAAGACGATGCTCGGCTGCATGGTTTCGAGTTCGGTTTCGGTGACGGCGGCCGCGCACCTTTCGCCGCTGGTGGATTACGCGGATCTGGACGGGAACCTTCTGATTGCCAATGACCCGTTTCATGGCGTGCGGGTGGAAAAAGGCAAACTGATGCTGCCGGCCAAGCCGGGGCTGGGACTCACACCGGCCTGAGAGGCTGACGATGCCTGCCCATCGGGTGATTATCCTCGGCGGGGGCTTCGGCGGGCTGTATGCGGCGCGCGCGCTGGCCCATGCGCCGGTGGAGGTGAAGGTCATCGACCGGCGCAATTTCCACCTGTTTCAGCCGCTGCTCTACCAGGTGGCTACCGGGTCGCTTTCGCCCGGGGAGATTTGCGCGCCGCTGCGCAGCATTCTGGCGCGGCAAAAGAATACGCAGGTGCTGCTGGGCGAAGCGGTGGATCTCGATCCGCGCGCCCGCACGATTCAATTGCGCGATGGAGGCGTATTCCCTTACGATTCGCTGATCGTGGCAACGGGATCGCAGACTTCCTACTTCGGCCACGATGAATGGCGGCAATGGGCGCCCAGCCTGAAGAGCGTGGAGGAGGCAACTGCCATCCGCCACAAGATTCTGTTCGCATTCGAAGCGGCGGAGAGGGCGAGCGACGAGGAAGCGCTGCGGCAGTGGATGCGGTTCGCGATTGTGGGCGGCGGCGCCACGGGCGTGGAACTGGCGGGCGCGCTGGCGGAGATTGCGGCGCACACGTTGAAGCACGAGTTCCGCTCGATTCGCCCGCAAACGGCGGAGATCCTGCTGCTGGATGGCGCGCCCCGCATCCTGCCCACATTTCCGGAAGATCTTTCCCGGGATGCGGCGGAATCGCTGCGGAAGTTGGGTGTGCGCGTCCGCACGGGTGTGAAGGTGGTGGCCGTGGATGGCGAAGGCGTGGCTATCGAAAACGAGCACGGCACTATGGAGCGGCTACCCACCAAGACGGTGTTGTGGGCAGGCGGCGTACGCGGCGGAGAGTTCGGGCGCGTGCTGGCCGAGCGGACCGGCGCGGCTTTGGACCGGCAAGGCCACCTTTCGGTGGAACCGGGCCTTACGATTCCGGGATTCCCGGAGATTTTCGTAGTGGGCGATCTGGCCAGGTTTCCCGGCCCGGATGGCAAACCGCTGCCCGGCGTTGCCCAGGTGGCCATGCAAGGCGGGGCGTATGCCGCGCGCGTGATTACGGCGCGCGCCAAAGGCAAAGCCGCGCAATTCGTCCCGTTTCGCTACTTCGATAAGGGCAATCTGGCGGTAATCGGCCGCGCCTCGGCAGTAGCCGATATTTTCGGGCTGCATCTACACGGTCTTCCCGCCTGGCTGGTGTGGTTATTCGTTCATCTTATGTATCTGGTGCAGTTCCAGAGCCGCGTGCTGGTGTTCATCCAGTGGGGATTTCAATACCTGACCTTCAGCCGGGGGGCGCGGCTGATCACCGGTGATCCCGAAGCCATAGCGGTTGCAGGCAGGCTAAACGAACGGCCGTAACTGCTCCATAAGCCACAGCCAGCCTTCGACGGTGTCCGATCCCCGGCCGGATCCGGGAGCGAAATGGACCTCGTGAGCGCCAATCGCGCGGCACGCGGCCGTATCTTCTTTGATCTGATCCAGTGTGCCGGTGAAGGCGCGGCGGTCTTTCCCCAGGGGTTTCTCCGTGAGTTGCAGGTTGGCGCGGACCGCCATTTCGAGGCGGGCAGGATCGCGTCCGGCCGCTGCCGCCATTTGTTTGATCGAAGAAAACATCTGCGCCATGGCATCGAGCGGCAACCCCGCCGGATTCCAGCCATCGCCGAGCCGGGCTGCGCGCGCCGCGCCGCGACATATCCGCGCCGGTTGCTTCCATTTCGTCTTTCGACCACCCGAGGCCAAAGCCAACTCGCAGCCGTCCGCCCGAAAGATAGTCGATGCTGGTTAAGCGGCGGGCCAGCGTGACCGGATTATAGAACGGGATGTTCAGCACGCTGGTGCCGAGGTGCACTTTGTTGGTTTGGGCGGCGGCAAAGGCCAGGGTCTCGAGCGGGTCGAGCATGCGGCGAAAGAGCGGCGGCCAGGAGCCATCCGGGGTTCGGGGATAGGTATCCCGCGGCCTTACTGGGTACAATAGGCGCTCGAACGTCCAGAGCGTGTCATAAGCAAGGTCCTCAGCGCGCCTGGCGATGGCGACGATCGTTTCAGCGGAGGCCAGCGGTCCTCCATTGGGAAGGGAAAAACCGATGCGCATGTGCTTTATGTTGGCACGGGGCGCGGCCTCGGCAAAACGGCCGTGTGGGGTGCCCGGTTCCCGAAGGTTTACACTGCAACATGAGGGTGCAAGATTCGTTTCCGCGATGAGAGGTGAGATGCATCTGACGGGACAATTCAGCCGCCGCTGGTGTTTGCGGCGCATCCTTTACGGTTTGAGCGGAGCCAGTCTGCTGCGGGCGGCCTCGCTTTCTGAGCTCACCTGGGACGCGGCGTTGCCCGCGCGGGCGGGCGGGGGGCAGACCCGGGCGGCGGAGCGGCGCTACCGGGCGGAGGCACACGTGATCGTTTTGGGGATCACCTTGTTTCATCGCGCGGACGTGGGCGGCGGCAGCGCGGTTTGGCGGGAGTCTCCCCTCACGCAAGGCGGAACGCTGCGGTTTCTGGAGTTCACCGGCTTCTCGCTGCCCGACCGCGCCGCCGGGCTGAACCGCATCGGTTTCATTCGCGAAATGGCGCGGCTGGGCGAGAGCGGCGCGACGGAATCGATCTATTTCGGCTTGATGACGTCATCTCCCGAAGAAAGCGCCGAAGAGGCGCGCAAGGCCATCGAATCGCATTCGGCGGAGGCGGTCTATTCCGCGATTGAGGGGCGGGTGGCCGCCGGCGAGGTGGAGAGTGTGCTGGCGCATTTTAGCGCGCCGGCGAAATGGACCATCCGCAACCAGGACGAACTGATCGAAGTCGCGCACAAGGCCCTGGCGGAAACGCCCAAGACTCCGCTGGAAGCGAATTCGCGGGCGGCGGGCGAAAGCACGTTTCTGCAGTCGCTCGCTCGGCTGCTGCGGGAAAGTTTTTCGTCTGGAGGCGCCGAACAGCAAACCAGCTATATCTATAACGGCCACCGCTATCGCCTCTCTCTGCGGCGCGCCACCGACGCCAAGGCTACCGGGCAATACCGCAAGCGCGGGGCGATCGGCCAGGGCAGCGAAGTTTTGCGCGCCTCCGGGCAGGTTCGCCGCGAAGCCGGCGGCAAGGAGCATAACTTCCGCCTGTGGTTCGATCCCGGAGCGGAAATGCCGATTCCCCTGCGCATCGAATATCAGGCAAAATCGTACTTGCACCTGGTGTTCGACGCGGAGGCATAACTGGCAGGCGACCCTTTTCTACGAGCAGCCATTGAGGAGGCCGGCAAGAGCCTGGCGGA
>DATGKM010000196.1:0-16119 GCA_035294665.1 Bryobacteraceae bacterium
CGCGAAAAACGGCACGACCTGCTCCCAGTTCCGCCGCCAAATCTGGCTGATGCTCGGGTACCGGCCATCCCATTCCTCCGCAAAGGTTGCTAACTGCTGCTGGGCCTTTTCGCTGGTCGCCGCGCGATAGATCGGCTTCAGCACATCCCAAGCCGCCGTCCGCCACAACTTGCGCTCACCTCGGCGATCGCCGGGCGGCGGGCCAGGATCGAGCTGCCTTAGCCGGCGAGACTGCCGACCTCGTACCGGCAACTCTTGTCCCGTGATTACCGCGCCTCGATATCCCCCTGCCCTACCGGTACATCTCCGCGAACCCGAGCTGCTGTTTCACGAAATCGTTCGTGTACGAAATCGCGACTGACTTTACATTGCCCCCCGCGTCGAGCTGCGGCGTGAGCACGGCGTGGACGCCTTCCCAATACGCCGGGATATCGAGCTTCTTATAGCGGGCGATCACCTGGTCGCGCAGGGCCGGGTCGAAGTGCACCGCGTATTTGTCCATCAGCGCCTTCAGCGCCGGGTAGTCGCCTTCCGCCTTGATGCGCATCAGTTCCGCCAATAGCATGCCCACGCCCTGGTGCATTTTGTCGAAATCCGTGAGCACCAGATAGGTTTTGCCGTCACGCTCGATTTTCCGAATGGCGCCGGTTTGATCCATGATGTAGTTGACGATCAACTGCCGGTTCCGCTGGTGGTCCTCTTCAAGGGTGTCGCCTTTGGGATTTGCCTGAAGCTGCGTCAGCGCCACGCGCACGGCCCGGTAGTACATGGCTTTCGCCACTTCCGGGCTGGAGACCAGGCCCAACTCGCGCAACTTGGGGTCGGTGATGTTCCACAGGGCCATCAGGTCCGCGCGCGCCTCTTCCATCGCCGAGTAATATTCTTTCAAAAGCGCTTCGGTGCCATTGGGGAATTTCGGATTCAGTTTGCCGGAACCGTGGCCGATGATCTCGTGCAGCGCGGTCATCAGGTCGTTGGCCTCCGCGCCGTATTCGTAGCTGATCCGCTTTTCTTCGGGGGTCGCCGCGAACTCGTCGATCTCGCCGGTGCCGCGCGCCGCGAAGATGGCGCGCGTGCTGCCGGTGAACAGGAAGCTCTTGCTGCCGTACTTCTCATGAATCTCGTTTTCGTTGGGCAGGTTGTCGCCGATGGTGCTGGCGTGGAAATCGCCCGTCTCCACCACCGTCTCCACCGCTTTGGCTACCGGCGGCTTTACCCCCTGTTTCTTGTATTGCGGAAGCCAGGGCGCGTGGTCTTCGAAATACTGCGCGTTCGCGGCCAAAGTGCTCATCAGGTGAGTCATCTTCTGGTCGGTGATCGTGACGAAACTCTGCGAGGTTCCCTTCGCCGCGCGCGCATCGCGATACACCTCGATAAACCCGTTGGCGAAATCCACCTGCGGGTTGTTTTGCACCCACGCGATGCCGAAGCGGATCCAGTCGGCCGGATCGCCGGTCTGGTAATACCGGATCAGCGCGTCCAACACCGGGGCTTGCCCCGGTTCGGCCACGGCCCGCGCTTTTTCGAGATACCCGATCGCCTTGCCCAGGAACAGCGCATAGCGGCCCGGCGGAATTTTGCCATCCGGCGTTCCGGCGCGGTATACCTCTTCCACCAGCTTGCCATCCTTGGTTTTCACCAGCCGCGAATTCAGCGGATGCATCTCGTGAAAACCCTTCAGGTCCGCCAGGCTGACGCCGGAATAAAAATTGTTCGCGCTCGCTTGCAGAATATCCAGGTTGCCGCGCGGGCTTTTGGCCGTAATCGTCGGCTCGAATGCCGGATCGAAGATGGAGGGCCGTAGTTGGTTCAGTTCGCGGTCGAGATCCGCCCGCGAAGCGATCGGCGGCAAACCGTATGCGGCCCTTTTGTACTGGCCTCCGGCCAGGGCCGCGCTCGCGGCCTTCCGCAGTTCCTCGAAAGTGAACTCCGGCATCACCTTCTGCGCGGTCTGATCGTTATGGTTGCCGCGATTTGCCCAGAAAAGCTCGCTGTACTCGCGGATCTTGCCGAACGCGGGTATATCCGGCGACGCGCGCATCACTCCTTCGAGCAGCCGTTTCTGCCGCAGCCCATACCGCGAGTTCTGGTCGTAGACGATCGGATCGATCGCGATGGCGGCCTCGCTCAGCCAGTAAGCCAGCGCCTGCTCGCGCGGCGAAAGGCTTTGGAAACTCGGCGCGCGCAACTGGACCAGGCCGGTCGCACTGCCTCCGGGAGAGCGGAGGATCCCGACCAACGTCTTTTGCGGCACGGGCGCGGTCTGCGCGAGACCGCTGGCCGCGAAGATTACCAATCCTATCCAAACCGCTTGCTTACGCGCGCGGCCCCGATTAGACCGGGCCGCGACCGTCAGCGAGCCGTTGCCTAAGCGATTTTCCGGCATTTCTTTTATGCTAACTCCGGGTTCCACCGCGCCACGCGCACGTGCGGCCCCCGCGGCGCCCACACCGCCGGATCGGTCGGCCCGAACAGCGCCAGCACCGGCGTGCCTACAGCCGCGGCCAGATGAGTGATGCCGGAATCGTTTCCCACGTAGAGCCGCGCCTTCGCCAGCCAGCACGCCAGCTCATAAAGGTCTTCGAAAAACACCGCGCCTCGAAGCGGCGGGTCTTCCCGCCCGGCGCACCAGCGCACCTCCATCGTGCGCTCCAATCCTCGCGCCAGCCGCCGGAATTTTTCGAGCGGCCAGTTCTTGCGCGGGCTACCGGAAAAGGGATGAATCACGGCGAAATTCTCGCGCGCCGCCTTGCAGCAAATCGAGGGAATCGCCCCGCAAGGCGCGCCCACCTGCTCCAGATAGAAATCGGTTGCATGCCGCCCCTCGCCTTCCGCCGGCAGCGCGCGGTGGAACGTGAAGGGCAGGCCGAGCGAAGCCACCAGTTGTCGAAATTCAGGGCGGTTCGCCCCATACCAGGAAACGATGGAATCGAAGCCGCGCAGCGTCTCGATCAATCCTTCCGGCGTTTGCGTCACACCCAGCAGGTCGAGCCCGGTGGAAGCGATCGCCCGCACCCGGTCGGCGAACCGCACCAGCGGCACGTTCGGACCCGCCACCCAGATTTCGAGGTAATCCGTTTTCAGGCTTTCGAGCGCGGGCAGCGAAACGATCAGATCCCCGATTGCGCCCGGCCGGATCACCAGCCGCCTCACGCGCCGCGAGCCTTCTTCCGCAACAGGTCGACGTAGGCTTCCGCGATCAGTTGGTCCGGCGCGATTTCGAATTCCGCGAGCAACCGTTCCGCGATCTGCTTCCCTTCGCTTTCGCCCTGCCCGAAACCGAGCACTACTTCGAGTTCCAGAAAACTCCCCAGACCTTCGACCGCGTCGATATGCACGCGCGTTTGTCCCACCAGAAACAGGCGCCGCGCCTTGATGACTGTGCCGGTGGTTTCCAGAGCGGCACTCAAGATCTTGTGTAAATTCACCGGATCGGGCGTGCGCGCGATGAGGTACCGCGAAGTCCGCGCGCCCGCCAGGTCGGGCCGCTCGTAGAGAATCAGTTCGCCGGAATCGGACCCGAGGATCCGCAATTTCAGCCGCCCCCGTTCGCAGGCAAAGAATGTATCCACCTGGTGGATCGCCTCGCCGCTCGTGCCGCTCAGCCGCGCGGCGATCTGCTCCGCGCGGCCGGGGTCGCGCAGGCGAGCCTTCATCTCCACGTTTCGAGGCATCTGTATTTATCCTAAGGCCAGGCCGATCACGGCCCCAAAGACCCGCGAAAAGCGTTTTCGCTACACTAAAAAGTCCGCATGTACATCTATCCGCGGCTAAGCATTCTGGCGGCGCTGTCCACGCTGGTTGCGGGAGCAGTGGACTGGAACGCCTATAAGCCGCAAGCCTGCCTCGGCGATTTCGCGGGTGTAGCCGGCGCCGCCACCCGGCGGCAGATCGAAAATTACTGCAAGAGCGTCGAGCAGGCCACCGGAGCGCGGATCGCCCTGGTGACGGTTCCCTCGCTCCAAGGCGAACCGGCCGATGAAGTCGCCGCCGCCATTTTTCGCGCCTGGACCGCCGGCAAAAGCTCGGCCGAAAACAGCGCCGCGGCCCAAAACAGCGCGCCTGACCAGCGCGTTCTGCTGCTTCTGTCGATTGGCGACCGCGGCAGCGCTCTCCAAGCCGCCAGCGGTATGGACGCGATTCTTCCCGGCGGCTTGCACGCTCGCCTTCTGGAAGAAATGCGCCCGGCCCTGCGCAGCGGGCGTTATGGCGAAGCCCTCATGGCCGCCGCGGCCACTTTGGGGAACGCCATCGCACGCGGCAAGCGGGTGAAACTCAGCGCCTCCTTGCCCCGCCACATGCGCCCCACCATTTGGGATTCGGTCCCCTGGGCCGTTCTGCCCGGAGCGCTCGTGCTCCTCGCCTGGCTGCTCCTCAGCGGCGGAACGCATGGCTATGCCGGCCCTGGAAACCACGGCTTCTGGGCGCGCCACCCCGGCTTTCTGAACGGTTTGAGCAATCTCCACCACCGGTCCAACTGGGGCAGCCGCGGCAGCGGCGGATTCGGCGGCTACGATTCCGGCGATAGTTTCGGAGGCTTCGGCGGCGGGGCCGCCGCCGACTGGTAAGCCGTGCCGGACCTCCTCCAACAACTGCCCCGGCAACTCGCCGCCAAGCTGCAACGGGCCTTTGCCGAAAGGCTCGTCTCCGTTGTGCTCTATGGATCGGCCGCCGGCTCCGATCACCATCCCAAATATTCCGATATCAACGTCCTTTGCGTGCTCGCCGCCGTTACGCCCCGCGAACTGGCCGCCTGCGAGGACCTGTTCCGCTGGTGGCGCGGCCAAGGCAATCCCTCGCCCTTGCTGCTCTCCGAATCCGAAATGGCCGCCGCCGCCGATTGTTTCGCAATCGAGTTCCTGGATATCCGCCGGCAGCACCGCCTGCTCTACGGAAAAGATGTCCTCTCCGGCCTCGTAATCGACCTCACCCGCGCCACGTCTCTATACCGTATGCAGGTGCAACGCGAGCTTCGCGCCAAGCTGTTCCGGTTGCGCCAGAAGGCCGCGGGAATGATGTCGCATGACGACCTGCTGCGCCGCCTGCTGGCCGATTCCGTTTCCACCTTTTGCGTCCTGTTCCGCCACGCCCTGGCGCTCTCCGGCGTGGACGTCCCGCCCCAAAAGCGGGAAATCGTGGAGCGCGCCGCCGCCACCTTCGGTATCGATCGCCGGCCTCTCGAAAAGCTCCTGGAGTTGCGCGAAGGGCGCTGCCCGCCCCGCCAGGTAGATGCGGCCGCGCTGCTCGGCCCATACCTCGAAACCATCGGCAGAGTCGTCCAGGCGGTTGATAGCCTGGATGCCGGCCTGGATGCCGCTGCCGCGCCGGAGCCCGGCTCATGAGGGCCGCACTGCTCTATGGCGTCGCTGCCGCCGGAATCGTCCTCGCCGCCGCCAGTGGGCTGCTCCATGTGCGCCAAAGGCTGATCGCGGAGCGGCACGCCATCGACTCGGAGTGGATCGAGGTTGATCGGGCCCTCACTCACCGGGCCGAACTCATTCCCGGCTTCGAACAGTCGCTCGGCGCCTTACCCGCGCCCGCCTCCGCCGTTTTCCGCGATCTGGACCAGGCCCGCGCGGGCTTGCTCCACGGCCGTTCGCCCGCGGAAAAATTCGCCGCTAACGACCGCCTTTCCAATGCCCTTTCCCGTTTGCTCGTGCTCACCGAGGGCCAAACCGCGCTGCGCTCCTCCGGCAAACTGGCGCGCCTTGAAGAGGATCTCGAGGGAGCCGAAAACCGCATCGCCGTCGAGCGCCGCAAATACAATGAAATCTTAGAGCACTACAATTCCTCGATTCAGATGTTCCCCGAAAACCTAGTCGCGGCCATTTCCGGATTCGCCCGCAACGACAATTACTTTCATACCAGCCAGGACCTCGATACCGGCGCTGCCGCGCGGCCGCGACCCAAAGGAGATTAAAATTCATGGCCGATGTGCCAAGACTGCAACAGATCGCGCAAAACCTGCATATCCCCGATATTCAGCGCCACATTTTCCTGTGCGCCGAGCAGGCCAAGCCCAAGTGCTGCACCGCCGAAGCGGGCACCGGGGCCTGGGATTATCTCAAGCGCCGCATGGCCGAACTGAAGCTTCAGGACCGCATCTACCGCACCCGCGCCAATTGCCTGCGGATTTGCGAGCAGGGGCCGATCGCCCTGGTCTACCCGGAAGGCGTCTGGTATCACTCCGCCAATCCGGAAGTGCTCGAGCGCATCATCCAGGAGCATCTCATCGGCGGACGCGTGGTGGAGGAGTTCGCCTTCGCCCGCACTCCGGTCTGCGCGGAGTCATTCCGTTTCGAAGGAATCCTCCGGGGGCTCGAAGGTCTCTAGCAGTTCCGGGTTTCGCGCGAACCGTTTGAGTACCCGCAGAATATCGCCTGAACGAAAGCCGGCGTGCAACAGGCGGCGATAGGCCGACGCCATCTCTTTTTCTTCCCGGAACAGGTTCTCGGGCGGCGTCAGCCGGTATTTGCGCCGCACCCACTGTTCGATCAGCGCCTCCTCATTCACGTTGCGGTATACCTGCGCGACTGTCTGTTCCGCTAAGGCCGGCGCCACCCGCCGCAGGCGCAGGTCGCGGACCACGCGCCCCCGGCCGAGCTTCTCGCTGGCCAGCCGGGCCGCCGCGAATCCCTCGGCGAACTTGCGGTCGTCCAGGTATCCATCCTCTTTAAGGCGCGCCATGGCCTCGTCCACCGCGCTCGCCCGCGCCGCCCGGCGCCGCAACTTTTCCCGCAATTCGCCTTGCGAGTGCGCCCGCCCGGCCAACAGCCGCAGTGCGTACGACCACAGTGCATCGTCATCCAGCAATCGCGGCTTGCGTTCGGTCATAAATGGTTTCACTGGGGAGTATACTGGAATTGGCCTCACGCGGGCGGGTTCCCACTCTTGAGAAACCGCGAACACATAGGAGAACTACATGGATAAGAACAGCTTGTCGAGCTTCCTGTTGGGTCTGGGCGTGGGAGTTGGCATCGGAATGCTCTTGGCCCCCAAATCCGGCGCGGAGACGCGGGATTATCTGCGAAACAAAGCCAACGAGGGATCCGACTTCCTCAAGCAGCGCGGCGAGGACCTGCGGCAAGCCGCCTCCGAATGGGTAGACCGTGGCCGGGATGTCATCAGCCGGCAAAGGGAAACCTTTTCGGAAGCCATGGAAGCCGGCCGGCAGGCCTACCGCGAAACCGTCAACCCGGAAGTACCCCGTCCCCCGCGGGGCGGCGATTCCGAGACCTCCGCCCACTAACCCCGCGGGGCCAGGAAATGTCCGAGGAATTGTTTCGGAACATCGTCGCCGTGGCGGTCACTCTCGCCTGCATTGCCTTTGTAGTGCAAAGTATCGTCGTGATCGCTTTGTTCGTCGTGCTGCGCAAAATGCAGCAAAAAGTCGCCACCCTGATTGAAATGGGGGACGCGGTGACTACCAGGGCGATGCCGGTCATTGACAAGATGAAACCGTTGGCGGAGCAGGCCGCGGCGACGCTCGAAAAAGTCCGCCCGGTGCTCGAAAAAGCCGTGCCGGTGGTCGAAAAGGCCGGGCCGGCTGTAGACAAGGTCACCGCCATCCTGGCCTCCACGCACCTCATCCTCGAAGAGAATCGCCCGCGCATCGCCGAAATGAGCACCCAGGCCGCGGCCATCGTAAGATCCGGCCGCGAGCAGGTTGACCATCTGGGCAGCCTGCTCGATGACGCCAGCACCCGCGCCCGCGCCCGCATCGCACAAATCGATCGCTCGGTCGACCACACCGTGGAACAGGTGGAGCAGGTGGGCGAAAACGTCCGCCGCGCCGCCATGCGCCCCGTGCGCGAAGCGAACGCCATCGGCGCGGCGATTTCCGCCGCCGTTTCCACGCTCATCCATGGTTCCCGCCGCTCTTCGGTAGAGCACGCTACGCAGGACGAAGAGATGTTTATTTAGCGCGCCGTCACTGCCCCATCACCCGCGCGGCCGCGCGCATTCCCGCCTCGGTCAATGCAATTGAATATCCCGCCACCGTCAGCCCGCCCGTGCGCGAGGTGAGCGCCGTGTTGGGCTGCACTGTGAAGTTCACCACCCCGTTGCCCGTGCCCGGAGATCCGGAAACGATGCTGATCCACGGAACGCCGGTCGTCGCCGTCCAGTTGCAGCCGCTGCCCGCGGTCACCGAGACCGACCCCGTAAAGCCGCTGCCGAAGGCCGTAATCGCGCCCAGCCGGACGCTGTAGTTGCAACCCGGCTGCGCCCCCGCCTGCGTCACCGTAAACGCCACTCCCGCCACCAGAAGCGCTCCCGTGCGCGCCGCCGTCCCGCTGTTGGCGGCCACCGTGTACACGATCGACCCGTTGCCGCTCCCTGAGGCCGCTCCGTCGATCGTGATCCAGGGAACGTTGCTTTGCGCGGTCCAGGGCGTATTCGGCCCGGGCGCCGTGATCGAAAGCATCCCCATTCCTCCGCTCGCGGCCGCGTTCATCGAAGCCGGCTGGAGCGTGAACGTCCCGCTCGGTCCCGTCTGCACGATCTGGAACGCCTCGCCCCCAATTGTCAGGCTGCCCGTGCGCGTGGCGCCGGAATTTGCCGCCAGCGCGTAAGAAACCTGCCCGTTCCCGCTGCCCGAAACCCCGCCGGTTACCGTGATCCACGATGCGTTGCTCACCGCCGTCCACGTGCAACCCGCGGCCGCCGCTACCGTAACCGCATAGCTACCCGCCCCTGCCGGCTGCTGCGCGCTCGCCGGATTCAAAATGTAGGCGCACCGCGGCGCGATGGTCACCGCCAGCGGCACGCTCTGGCTGATTCCTCCTCCACTGGCCGTGAGCGTCAGGTTATAAACTCCGGTGGCGAGTTGCGCCGCCGCCGTCAGGGTCAGGCTGCTCGATCCCGATCCCGGCGCCGCCAGCGATGCGGGCGCGAATGCCGCCGTCAGGCCCGCGGGCAACGTCCCCGCCGAAAAGCTCACCGCCGAATGGAAACCTCCGCTCACCGTCACCGTCAGCTTCAAGCTGCCGCTGGCCCCCTGTGTAATCGAATCGGCCGTCGTCCCCGCCGAAAGCTGAAACGCCGGCGTCGGCTTCGTCGCATTCCCCCATGCATTCACCAGCAGGTTTGCGTCTACCGACCCCAACCCGCTCGCCGGATCGTATCCCGCGCTGGCGCTGAACCCCTTTACCCCCGGCACCGAATTATTCCCCGCCGTCGTATCGTGAAACACCGCCGTCCCCCCGCTCGCCTGCTGCGCCGCCAGTGCGTACAGCGTGGGATTTACGTTGCCCTGCCGCGCCCCTTCGCGCGCCGCCGCCAGCGCCGCAATTCCCGCAAAGGAAGGCGCCGCCGCCGAAGTCCCCGCGAATACCCAGAATTGCCCGTTCAGGCAAACCAGGTATCCATCGTGTCCCGCGGCCGCCAGCGAAACGTCCGGCACGTAGCGTTGGCCTCCCGCGGGCACCCCGTTTCCGCTCTGCCAAGCCGGCTTTGCATACACGATGCTCGCGCCGCCGCCGCCCGCCCACAAACCCGAACCGCCCGCCACGCTCCCGCTCTCGTTCCATACCGTCTCCGGAATGTAGCTGAGCGCCGAGCCATACCCGCTCGAATTTCCGAATGACCAGTAGAGCGCCGGATTGGCGGTATCGTTGAATTCCGTCCCCCCCACGCACGTGCTGTACGGCGAAGAGCACAGCCCGTTCACCGCCTGCCCCGCGGTCGCCGTGCTTTCCGAAGGATCGTCGCAGCCCGCCGCGCCGCTATCCCCCGCCGCTACGAACACGCTCATGCCCTGCGCCGCCGCCTGCTGCCATAGCGCATTCATGAATTGGTTGCCCGCCCCGCCCATGGCCGCCTCGCACGCCCCGAAGCTCACACTCAGCACCGGCGCCAGGTTCTGATTCACCGCATACAGCGCCGCCAGGTCGACCCCGTCGGAAGCCGCCGTCGAGCCGGCAATCACCAGTTCCACCGTGGCGTTCCGCGCCACCGCCCCCGACCATTCCACGTCCAGCGTGGCTTCCTCCTGATCGCCCGATACCAGCCCCGGATTGGTCCCGGTCGCCAGAATCACCTTCGGCGTGTTGGCCGGCAGCCCGAAAAGATTGCGGAACGTGGCCACATCGGAAAGATTGATATTGCTCCGCCCCACAATCGCCACGGTGTAGCCCGCGCCGTTCGTCGAGCTCGCATAGAGCGGCCCCAAATCGTAAATGGTGGCGAAGTCCGCCGGCGCCAGGTAATGCGATCCGCCGCTGGTGAATGCCGGCGTGGCTTGCGCCATCCCCATCGCCAGGCGCAGTGGCTCGGCGGCGTGCATCGGCCTGGCGGAAAAATCGTGCAGCGAGACGAACCCGCTAACCACCGGCGCCAGCGCCGCCGGGATCTCCGGATCGCTCGCATTCGCGTGGTGCATTTCCCCCCTTACCCGGTACCGGTGCATCTCGGTGTGAAATGCCGACTCCACCTGCCCCACCGTCCCGCTAAACACCACCACGCGCCGCCCCGCGGCCATCGGCTCCACCTGAAACCCCTTCTCTTCCAGCCAATTGGCCACCGCCTCGAAGTCGCTCTCGGAAACCCCGAATCGGGTCCCAAACTCCTCTGGCGTGAGCCATTTCCGGTACCACGGCGATTGCGGATCCTGCTGCGCCCGAAGCAACTCCTCGAGCGCCTGCTGCTGCGCGCCGTCCGGAGCCAGCGCCAGTATCATTCGCTCCAGCGGCTCCTCCGGCGCCATCCGCCCCGCATCGTACTCCGCCCGCGCCAGCGGATGCCGGTTCCCGCGCAACCGCACGCGCGCGGTCTCATCAATCGGCCCCCGCAGCCGGTTTGCCGGGCGCAGCTTCTCGAAATCCAACCCCGCCTGCCCCTCTAAACGGCACGCAAACAGGCACAGGATCGCGAACGCTCCTGTAAGGCATCGGAAGCCAAGCCCTCGGACCATATGCTCTCCTCATCGGGAAAAAGCGGAGAGCCGGGGGCGCAAAAGGAGCTTAGAATCCGGGCCGGAAATTCGCCTAGTTCGGCGGGCGAATCACGGGGCTTTCGCGTAAGGCATCCGCCTGTACGGCAGGCCCCGATCTCTTTCAGTCACAGGTTTTTTTGCCAATTTTTTCACTGATTAGAAACCACTTACTCCATTTCCCCGAATATCCCGTTCTGTCGCCATGTTAAGGAGGAAGTGAGGCAGGCGCTTTCGCCTGCCAACCCAAACCAGGAGAAGTCCCATGGCTACACTCGCGCAACTCGCCGCCAACCGGCTCAACGCCGCCAAAAGCACCGGCCCGTCGCCCGCCGGACTCGCCGTCACTCGCTTCAACGCTCTCAAATCCGGCCTCGACGCCAAATCGCTCATTATCCCCGGCGAAGACGCCGCCGAACTCGAGGCCCTGGCCGAAAATTACCGCTTGCAGTTCCAGCCCGCGAGCCCGGTCGAAATCGCCCTCCTCGATACTCTCGTCACCGCCGATTGGGAACTCCGCCGCCTGCGCAAAATCCAGCCCAGGCTGTGGAGTGAAGATGCCTTTTTGGATCCGGATTCCAAGGAAGCCAAACGCCTCGCCCGCTTCTACCGCCGCCTGGACAGCGTCGAGCGCTCCTATTACCGCGCCCTCAAAGAACTCCAAAAGCACGCCGCCGCCCGCGCCACCGGCGAGACGGCCGCGCCGGAACCGGCCGCCATTGATAGCCAGGCCGCGTCAAAATTGGCTTCGTTCCGCGCCGATTCCTCCGAGCCCCCCACGAACCTCGGTCTCGCCCCCTCCCCCGTCGCGGCCGCCGGTCCAAACGCCGCCCAGAACTCCCAGGACGCGCTCCCGCCCGTCGAATAATGAAGATAAATCGGCTCTGAAACACGAAAATCAAAACGCAGGCAGCCCAAGCCGCGCCCAGCGGCGCACCGAGTACCCAAGCCGCGGCCAGCGGCGCACCCTGTGCCCAAGCCGCGCCCACCGGCGCCTCGATCCGGCCACTTCGCGCCTTAGCGCTCCGTCACCGGCGGATCGATATTGCCGATCGAGAACAGCGAAAATTCGTCCTCCGGCCAAGGCGCCGGCTTCGCCTTTTCCGGCCTCACCCGCTGGTACTTTCCGCCATAGAAGAGCAGCGGCCGCCCTTCGCCCATTTCAAAATGCTCCACCTGCGCAATAAACAAGGTGTGGTCGCCGGCGACATGCGCATCCACCACCTTCACCACGAACCAGGCGACTCCTCCTTCAATCAGCGGCACGCCCAGCCGGTCGATGAACCGCACATGCAGCCCTTCCACCGTGCGTCCGGCGAAATGGTTGCTCAGCGCCTGCTGCTCTTCGGCGAGCACGCTGATGCCGTAGCGCCCGGTCCGCGGTAACAGGCGATGCATGGCCGCCCGCCGGTCCACCGAAACCAGCACCAGCGGCGGCTCGAGCGAAACCGACACGAACGCGTTGGCCGTCATGCCGTGCATCTTGCCTTCGTGACACGTTGTCACTACCGTAACTCCGGTGGCAAAGCGCCCCAAAGCGTTGCGAAACTGCCGAGTATCGAAGGCCCCGGGCCCCATCGGCGCCTGAGTTCTAACTCCTGTCTCCTTACTCACTCCCTACCGCGCTCCGCGGCTTCTCCGGATTAATCAAATCGGGCGTCGTCCAGCCATCCAGGTCGTATTCCGCCATGCACTGCTCGGCAAATCCTTTATATTTTGCCGTTTGGCCCATGGCCTCCGCAACCATCAGGGTTTCAAAGCGGATACTCTCGTGGTTGCCGAAGTAGTTGCGCTCGTATAGCTCGTGCCGTCCGCCGAATTCGGTGCCGATTGCGTCCCACATCAGCTTCATCAGCTTCACCCGTTCCACCGCCGAATAGCCGTTCGAACCGCGCACGTACTGCTCGAGATACGGCCGGATCTCGGGCGCCTTAAAATCGTTGGCGTGCGAAGGCAGGTAAATCAGCGCGCTGGCCAGCACGTTTTCGATGATCTCCTTGATCTTCGGATACGCCATGTTCGACATCACCCGGTAGGCCAGCCCGGAATCGAGATTCGGCAGAACGTAGCCGTTCGTCCAGGGCGTGGTGGTGCGGGCCATCGCATCCGTCAATCCCCAGAACAGATTCCGCCAGGCCAGCACTTCGCCCACCTGCGCCTGCACGCCGCGGAACTCCTTGGCGCCGGTGGCTTCGACCGCCTTCAACAGCAGCCCGGCAAGGAAATCCAGTTTCACCGCCAGCCGCGTGCATCCCTGGAACATGAACCGCGGCAGAAAACCCGAGCGCGGGAAAAAGTTGTTCACCTTGTCGATATCGCCGTAAGCGAAAACGTCCTCCCACGGAATGAAAACTTTGTCGAACACGATGATCGAGTCGTTTTCGTCCAGCCGGCTGGAGAGCGGGTAATCGAACGGGCTGCCGGCGGCCTGCGCGATCATTTCATAGGAAGGCCGGCAGAATAGCTTCACGCCCGCGGCGTCGGTCGGCACGATGCACACGAATGCGAAATCTTTCGTCTTGATCGGCAGCGCGCCGTTATTGGCGATGAAATTGTAGTGAGTCAGGCTCGAAGTCGTCGCCACCACTTTCGCCCCGCTCACGATCAGCCCGCCATCGGTCTCCTTCTCCACGTGCATGTAAACGTCGCGCACTTCGGAAAGCTCTTTGTTGCGGTCCACCGGCGGGTTCACGATGGCATGGTTGACGAACGTCGCCTCTTCCTGCACCTTCTTATACCAGCGGCGCGCGTTCTCATCGAAAGGCGCATAAAACTCCGCGTTGGCTCCGAGCGTTGCCAGGAATGCCGCTTTGTAATCCGGGCTGCGCCCCATCCAACCGTAGGTTACGCGCGCCCACTCGGCAATCGCGTCGCGCGCGCCCACCAGTTCTTCGGCGCTCCGCGTGGCCCTGTAAAACTTGTGGGTGTAGCCCCCGTTGCCCGTATCGGTTTCCGTGCAGAGCGTGCCTTTCTTCTCGCCGTGCAGCGCATCGTACAGCCGGGCCAGCATCCGCACCGTATTGCGAAATGCCGGGTGGGTGGTCACGTCCTTGACGCGCTCGCCGTAAATCCAGATCTCCCGCC
Organism: Bryobacteraceae bacterium; assembly: GCA_035294665.1. GTDB lineage: Bacteria > Acidobacteriota > Terriglobia > Bryobacterales > Bryobacteraceae > PSRJ01. The sequence goes on from DATGKM010000196.1 coordinate 14,015, forward strand.
CGTCGCGCAGGCTCTCGATGTATTCCTCGCCGGTATAAGGGCGCGTGCGCGCGGCAGTCTCATTGATCAACAAAGTATCCTCCAAATAGTGGGGCCAGGGCTTCCGAACCTATGCCGGCGCCGCCGCATACCGCACCCAGTCTCTTTCGAACCGGAACACTTCCTTAGCCGGCGGCAGCGGCGCCTGCGTCTCGATCCATCGCACCGGCTCGCTGCCCACGTTCTCGAAACTGTGAATCGAGCCCACGCTGGTCCAGATCACATCGCCCGGGCCCAGGTCGTATGTTTTTCCATCGGCTGTCGCCCGCACCCGCCCGCTCACAATCAGGTACGACTCTTCGAAGGTGTGGTCGTGCAGGTCGATCTTCGCGCCCGGCATGTACTGAATCAAAAACAACGATTGGTGCACCGCGCCGAACGAGCGGTCGACGAACATCTTGATTGCCACTCCCGTGGTCGGGTTGAAGCCCTCCATCTGCGAAGCGCCGCCCGGACGAGGCAGTTGCGATTCATCGAAATGGCCCAGCCGGGCGGCGCCCCCCGGCGGGTTCGCGGTCCCATTCACGAAAAACGTGTCCCGCCCGTACTCGAGCGGCCGCGGCTGCGGCGCCTGCATCTCCAGCCATCGCGCCGGCGCCCCGCCGCGATTGTGAAAGGTGTGCGGTGTGCCCGTGGGAATCAGCCCGAAGTTCCCCGGAACCAGTTCGTGTTTGCCGCCGCCGATTTCCGCCTCGAGCGACCCTTCCAGCAAATAGAAGCTCTCTTCGAAGGAATGCAAGTGCGGTTCAATGACGCCGCCGGGCGCGAGAAAACAGATCCCGGTTCCCATGTGTACGCTACCGGTCGAGCGATCGACATACGTAGCGCGGCGGAATCCGCGCGAATGCGCCGCGTATCCGGCGGGTGTCTGCGCGCCGCTTTCCTGAATACGGGAGACGTGATGCATAGGCCCTCAATTCCTGTTCATCCTACATTACTGGAGGGCCCCTGCGGCAAGCTTGCAGGAATTGGCCCCGGGCAAGCAAGATCTTGACGCCTCGGGCGGGCGCGTCTATGCGCCCTTCTTCGCCGTCAACTCCTTATAAACAACTTCGGTGAAGCTGGCGAATCTCGGCCCGCGGCCCCCTTGCGCGGGAGCGGGATCGCCGACCGCCGCCCGGATCTCATCGAAAGACTTGCCCTGCGCCACCAGGTCTTTGATCTTCGCCCGCTTGGCTTCCGTATCGGCCAGCCGCTTTTGGATCGCCGCCTTCGTCTGGATATCGCCGTGGCCGGGCACAAACGTATCCGCGTTCAGCGCCACAATCCCTTTCGTAGTGGTGATCCAGCCTTCCGAAGAACCGTTCTTCTCCAGGTGAATGAGGGGGTCGCCGTTTCCTGCGATTATGTCTCCCGTAGCCACAATCTTCTGGTCCGGCAGATAGACCACCAGGTCGCCGCTGGTGTGCGCCGGAGCCCAATGCAGCAGTTCCAGTTTCACGCCGTCGATCTTCAGATTCTCCTTGTTTTTGGAAACCACTTGCGTGGGAAGATGATCCGCGGGAGGAGCGCCGCGGCCGCCGGCGGCCAGCGCAGCCTGTTGCTCTTTTTTATTGTTCTCCTGGGCGATGATGGTGATCCCGCTGGGGAACGCAGCCAATCCGTTGACGTGATCGCCATCGCTATGCGTGAGAATCACCGTGGTCACCGGCTTGGGAGTGATTTTGGCAATATCCTCGAGCAGTTCCTTGCCTTGCGCCGCGGTGGTCTTCGCATCGACTACGATCACTCCTTTGTCTCCCACGATGACCGTGCTGTTTCCGCCGCCCCCTTCGATCCAGTAAACATTCGGCTTCAACTGATGGGTCATGAATGGCGCGGCCGCGGGCGCCTGCGCGGCAGCCACCGTGCCGAACAGACAGACCGCTCCCATCGCCGCCAGCCCAACAAAATAAGGTTTTCCGAAATGCATGGACATGATTTCTCCTCCTATGATGGTTTGTCTACTCCAAAGTTGTTGTGCAGCTCGGGGCCGACCAACGGGAGGCCGCACAGAGCCGCGAACGGAGAAGGGTTTGCGTTTGCCCGCTTTCCCTTCTCATGGGCGAATCTTCGGAACGGCCCGG
>DATGKM010000197.1:0-29950 GCA_035294665.1 Bryobacteraceae bacterium
GTTGGCCTGGTGCTGGGCTTCGGAGATTTTGTGCGTTTCGGACATGGAGGTTCACCTCACTTTTCGAGTATCACGGCGACATTGGATTGCCGGAATGCGGGGACGGGAAGTGATTGATTTCGTGGGGAAGAAAAAGTTGCGAGGGCGGTGATCCGCCGGCGTTTTCCCTTTTTCGTGGAAGCGTGGGCGGTTCTTCGCCCTGCTGATGCGCCTGCACCTGCTTGCGCCGCGTCGATCACGGGGCGAACACCGGCGGGCGCGGACTGGGGGTGTTTCGCGGGCAATATGCTGGCGGAGAGAGAGGGATTCGAACCCTCGATAGAGTTTCCCCTATACACGCTTTCCAAGCGTGCGCCTTCAACCACTCGGCCATCTCTCCGGTTCGAACGCCGTGCCGCTTGGAAATCTGCTCACAGCATAACATGCCGTTCGCGCAGGCCTTACCGGCGCAACCGGACGCTACAATGTTGCCAGGATGAAGGGGCCAGTTTCCAGACGGGCGCTGCTCATGGGCGGCGCGGCTTGGGCCGGTTGCGGGCGGCGGAAGGCCACCGGTTTTCCCGGATACTGCTTTGTGGCGGCGCAGGATGCGCATTCCCTGGCGGTGGTGGATCTTTCCAGCTTTCGGATGGGGCGGCCCATCCGCCTGGATGCGGCTCCAACGGCCATCCTGCCGCACCCGCGCTTGCCGAAGGTGTTTGCCCTGGCGGCCGAGGCCGGAGTTCTCTACGAGGTGGACGCCGCCAGGATCGCCATCACTCGCCGCGTGCGCCTGGGCGGCCCCGCCGCCGGCATGCTGGCCGGCGCCGATGCGCTGTGGCTGCTGCTTCGCGAGCCGGCGGCGCTGGTGGAACTGCCTTTCGATTCCCTTGCTCCGCGGCGGCGCATCCGGCTCTCCGCGCCTCCCGACGATTTCGACATCAACTTCGATAGCGGCGGCAATCGCGCGGCGGTGGTTTCGCGCGCGGCGGCCGGCGTATTCCTGGCCGATTTGGAACGCGGCGCGCTGGACCGCGCCGCGCCGGTAGCTCGCGATACCAACGTCGTCCGTTTTCAGCAGAAAGGGGAGCAGGTGATCGCGGGCAGTCCCGCGGACCGCAGCGTCTCGATGCTGGACGCGCGCACGGGCGAGTTAATCGTGCATCTGCCGCTGGCTATCGAACCGCAGCATTTCTGTTTCACCCCGGATGGCGGGCAGATCTTCGTCTCCGGGCCGGGAAAGGACGCGGTGGCGATCATCTATCCGTATCGCACCGAAGTGGGCGAAACCATTCTCGCCGGGCGCGCCCCGGCCGCCATGGCGGTGGTTGGCCCGTACCTGCTGGTCACCAACCCAGAAACCAACACGGTGACCGTTCTCGATATTGATACCCGGCGGCTGGCCGCGGTGGTGCCGATCGGCCGCGAACCGCGCCACATCCTGATTACGCCGGACAATCAATACGCCCTGGTGCTGGACGAAAAATCGGGAGATATGGCGGTGATCCGGATTGCGTCGCTGGCTGCGCGGCACTATAAGTCGGCGCCGCTTTTTACCATCCTGCCGGTCGGCGATAAGCCGGTGAGCGCGGCCGTGGTAACACTCGTCTGATTACTTCTTCCTGCCCTGAGATGCCACCGCTTCCATAGCCAGCCGGACCTTCTCCGGGTCCCCCAGATAGTAGCGGTTCCGCGGTTTCAGGTTCTCGTCCAGTTCGTAGACGAGCGGCATGCCGGTGGGAATGTTCAGCTCGACGATGTCCTGCTCGGAAATGTCGTCGAGGTACTTTACCAGCGCGCGCAAGCTGTTGCCGTGCGCGACAATCAGCACTTTCCGCCCCTGCCGGATCTGGGGCGCGATGGTTCCATGCCAGTACGGCAGGAAGCGGGCAACCGTGTCCTTCAGGCATTCGGTGAGCGGCAGTTCCCGCTCACTCAGACTCGCGTAGCGCGGGTCGCGGCCGGGATAGCGATCGTCGGAAGGCTCCAGCGGGGGCGGCTGAATGGCGTAACCGCGGCGCCAGATTTTTACCTGCTCTTCGCCGAAGCGGGCCGCGGTCTCAGCCTTGTTGAGGCCCTGCAGCGCGCCGTAATGGCGCTCGTTGAGCCGCCAGCATCGCTCCACCGGGATCCACATCAGGTCCATTTCATCCAGCACGATCCACAAGGTGCGAATCGCGCGCTTCAGCACGGAAGTGTAGGCTCGATCGAAAGTGTAACCCTCGGCCCGCAAAACCACGCCGGCTTCGCGCGCTTCCTCCCGCCCTTTTTCCGAAAGATCCACGTCGGTCCAACCGGTGAAGCGATTTTCCCGATTCCAGTCGCTTTCGCCATGCCGCAGCAAAACAAGTTTGGTCATTTTAGCTGGGGTTCTCAATGGTAGGATACCGTTTGCCAATGACGACGCGCCATTGCGATCATGGGACAGTGGCTTTGAAGGAAGCGGCCGTTCCGCTAGGTACTATGGCGGACGGCGTGCTCGGCAGCGAGATACACCGGAATGCCAGAAGAGATACAACCCGCCGGGGATACCAAGGCGGATACGAAAGCGTGGCTTCTGTCGCGGCCTGGCTCTCCGGTGAGCATCCGTTTCCAGGTTCCCGATGGAACCACGCGGATCGGCCGCGCGCCCGATAACGAACTGGTGATTCAAGGACAGAGCGCTTCCACGGTCTCCCTGCACCACGCGGTCATCGAGCGGGATGGCGGATTGCGCATCCGCGACCTGGAGAGCACCAACGGCACGTTCGTGAACGGCGAACGCGTTACCGAGGCGGAACTAGCGCCGAATTGTTTTATCCGGCTGGGGAACCAGGGTCCGGAGCTTTTGTTCATTACCGGCGAACCTCCCGCCGAAGAACTGAACCAGACTCAGGTGATTCCGGAAACAGCCGGCGCGCCGGCCGGCGACTCGCCTTCCCCCGCCAACTCCCCATCGCCCGCCAATACGATCGACCAGTTTCTGGCGGAAGGCGTGGAGCAAGCCCGGCGGGCCCGCGCGGAGGGAAATAGCGGCCAGACGATGACGATTATGCGCGAGGCGCTCGATCGCGCACTCCACCGTTCGAGCCGGCGATTCCGGGTGGCGGTGGCCGCGCTGGGCGCCGGTTTGGCCGGCTTATCCGGCTTCACTGCGTGGAAGATCTCTGCGTTGCATCGGGAGGAGAGCGCGATCAATGTCCACATTCAACAACTGGAAACGGAGCTGGCCAAAACCTCGAACGCCGGCGAGGCCGACCGGCTGATCTCGCAGATCGATACGTTCGAAAATCAGGGCGAACGGCTCCAGCGGGAATTTCTATATCGGCTCCGCGGGCAGAGGGAACCGGAGGATTTTGTGACGCGCGAGATTCGCCGCCTGCTGGCCGAGTTCGGCGCCGAAGAGTACAGCGTTCCGCCCGAATTCACGGAACGCTTGAAGCATTACATCCAGCAGTACGAAGGGCCGGACAGACCGCTGATGACGCGGGCGTTGGGCCGGGAGGCTCCGGAATTCAACGCGATGCGCCGGATCATCGAAACCGACCACTTGCCCGCGGACCTCTCCTATCTTCCGCTGGTTGAAAGCGCGCTCGGGCCGGGGGAATCGGCGGCCGGCGCGGCCGGGCCGTGGCAATTGACGCCGCCCACCGCCCGGGCGCTGGGCTTGCGGGTAGGCGATGGAATCGATCAGCGGCTCGACGCCACCGCAGCCACGGCAGCGGCCTGCAAATACCTGCGGCAATTGATTCTGGATTTTGGCGCCGGCAGCAGCGTGATGCTCGCGCTGGCCGCTTACAATAGCGGCCCGGCCAAGGTGAAGCAGGCCATTGAGAAGACCGTCCGCGATCCCATTAAGCAGCGCAATTTCTGGTATCTGTACCGCATTCACGCTCTGCCGGACGAGACCCGGGAATATGTGCCGAAAGCGATTGCCGCGATGATCATCGGCCGCGACCCGGAGCGCTTCGGCTTCGAAACCGGCGAGACTCCGCGGAAGGTGGCGGGCGCGCGGGCGAGCGGCGTAGCGGTCAAAGCGGCTGGAAGCGGGCGCTGAAATGCCGCAGGAAAGGCGGTTCTTCCACGATTTTCATGCCGCGGATTTGGCGCTTGCGCGCATTTACTTCGAGGATCGCCTCCACTACATAATCGATGTGACTCTGGGTATAGACGCGGCGCGGAATGGCCAGGCGCAGCAACTCATGCCGGGCGGCGGCGCCGAACATGACCGACCCGATTTCTACCGAGCGGATTCCGGCGTGGCGGTATAGTTCCACGGCAAGCGCCTGGCCGGGGAACTCCGGGGGAGGAATATGGGGCAGCATGCGGCCGGCATCGATGTAGATGGCATGGCCGCCCGGCGGTTCCACGATGGGCACGCCGCGATCGGCAATGTGGCGTCCCAAATAGCCGGTGGAAATGGCGCGATAGCGCAGATAATCCGGATCGAGCACTTCTTCGAGGCCCACCGCGATGGCGTCCAGATCGCGCCCGGCGAGGCCTCCATAAGTGGGAAAGCCTTCGGTAAGGATGAGCAGGTCGGTTTCCTGCCGCGCCAGCCGATCGTCGTTGGTGCACAGGAAGCCGCCGATATTGGCGAAGGCGTCTTTCTTGGCCGAGAAGGCGCAGCCGTCCGCGAGCGAAAACATGCGCTGGGCAATCTGTTTCGGGGACCATTGGGCGTATCCGGGCTCCCGCTCGCGGATGAACCAGGCGTTTTCGGCAAAGCGGCAGGCGTCCAGGTAGAGCGGAATGGCGTGGCGCGCCGAGACCTGCCGCACCGCCTCGATATTCGCCATCGACACGGGCTGGCCTCCGCCGGAATTGTTGGTGACGGTGAGCATGACCAGCGGGATTCGGGCGGCGCCTTCCCTTTCTATCAAAGCTTCGAGCGCCGCCACATCCATGTTGCCTTTGAAAGCGAGGCGCGCCTGGGTATCGGCGGCCTCCGGAACAGGCAGGTCCACGGCTTGCGCGCCGGTGAATTCGATATTGGCGCGGGTGGTATCGAAGTGGGTGTTGGAGGGCACGATATGCCCCGGCCGCGTCAGCACGCTGAACAGGATGCGTTCCGCCGCCCGCCCCTGGTGCGTGGGAATCATGTGGCGGAACCCGGTCAGTTCGTCCGCGACCCGCTTGAGGCGGAAGAAACTCTCGCTGCCAGCGTAGGATTCGTCGCCGCGCATCATGGCCGCCCACTGTTCGGTGGACATGGCGCTGACGCCGGAATCGGTGAGCAGGTCGATGAGGATATGCGACGCTTCGATCTGAAACAGGTTGTACCCGGCGCGTTCGAGATACTGCTCGCGCTCGGCCGCGGTGGTGTGGCGCAGCGGCTCCACGCTTTTGATGCGGAACGGTTCAATGATCGTCTTCATGGGAAACGAACTGAGATACCTAAAGGTTTTTCAATAGTCCGAATAAAAATAATTATCTTGTGCGCATGTGGGCGCGGCTTTACCATCCTGGAATAACTGCTCGCTTTCGTGCACCGTGCCGTGCGCGGGTTCACTTGCCAACACTGGCAAACCAATTGATTTCGACACTCAGGAGAATTATGCGACTCGACGTGTGTAAGTATATAGCGGCCTTGGTAGCTTCGCTCGCGCTGGCCACTGTTTCGAAAGCTCAGAATGCGCCTGCTCCGGCGCCTGGCGACCAGAGCGCCCCCGCGGCGGCTCCGGCTCCCGCGGCTCCGGCGCCCCTGCCCACGCCTTCCGTCACCGGCCCTTTGGCCGCTCTTCCGCCGGCCATTTTCGATGCCGGCCCATTCGGCAAAGTCGCGGTAAACGGCATCCTGAACGGGATGGGCATGTGGACCGGCAATTACGCCCCGAGCGACAACGCTACGAACGCCGCTCTCAGCAATGGGCAGGTATTTCTGCAGAAAACCGACGGCGTATTTCAGTTCTACCTGCAGGCCGGCGCTTACAACATTGTGGCGCTGGGGGTGCCATTTCTGAATACGCAGAAGACGGTTACCGATCTCTACGGTCCCATTCCGGTTGGCTTCCTGAAATTGCAAGCCGGGAAGAACACGTCGATTGAGATTGGCGAACTGCCCACGTTGATTGGCGCCGAGTATACGTTCAGCTTCGAGAATATGAACATTGAGCGCGGCCTGTTGTGGAACCAGGAAAACGCAGTTAACCGCGGCATCCAGGTCAATCAGACGATGGGTAAATTCACCGCCTCGCTGAGCTGGAACGATGGATTTTACTCGAACCGCTACACCTGGCTGAGCGGCTCGCTGGCCTATGCCAACGGCCCTCACGCGATCTCATTCGTAGCCGGAGGCAACCTGGGCCAGACCGGCTTTCAAACCTTGGCCACGCCGGTACAGAATAACGGATCGATCTACAACGCGATTTATACGTACACGAAGGGGCCCTGGATCATCCAGCCGTACTTTCAGTACACCGATGTTCCGACGAACCTGAAGATCGGGATTGTGAAGGGGGCCTCCACCACCGGCGGCGCGATCCTGCTCAGCCACGCGTTTAAACATGGCTTTTCGCTTCCGGTGCGCTGGGAATACATCACCAGTTCGGGAAGCCCGGCGCAGGACGCGGTGAACCTGATCTTCGGGCCGGGTAGCGCGGGCACCTCGATCACGGTGACGCCCACGTTCCAGTACGGCGGCTTCTTCTTCCGCGGGGACGTCTCCTTCGTGCATGCGATCAATCCGGTGCCCGGAGACGTGTTTGGGAAGGGCGGCACACTGCAGAACCAACCGCGGGCCGTGGCGGAGATCGGCTTCATGTTCGGCAACAATATTACGGAGAAGAAGCCGTGAGCCGGTAAGCGCCGCGGGAGACAGGAGACAGGAGGGGGGCGCCGCCCGGCCGTTCGGAAAGCCGAATCTGGCGTTCGTTCATTGCACGGAGGCTACCGTGTTTTATGTTTCAAGCCGGTAACGAGTCTCGGCCAGACGGTAGAGGCGCCTCCACACCAGGCGATTGATGCAGACCACCAGCGCGGCCATGACGATGGTGGAAAGCAGGAGCAGACCGAAGTTTCCGGCGGCGGAGGCGGCGCTGATCCGCGAGCCCAGGCCAAAGGTGGTCAGAGTTTTTCCCTGGAATTGGAAATATTCGGCCACGATACTGGCATTCCAGGCGCCTCCAGAAGCGGTGATCAGGCCCGTAACCAGGTATGGAAAGATGCCCGGCAAAATGAGCGTGGCCCAGCGCTGCGGGCGGCGGAAGCGGTAGACGGCGGCGGCTTCGCGCAGCTCCGAGGGGATGGCGATGGCGCCGGCGACCACGTTGAAGAGGATGTACCACTGCGTGCCGAGCAACATCAGAATGATGGCCGCCAGGCCCATTCCGCCGCCGATTTGAATCAGCGCCAGCAGCACGATGGGAAACAGAGCGGTGGCCGGCACGGAGGCCGCCACTTGAGCCAGCGGCTGGGCGATCCGCGCCAGGCGGGGATTGAAACCGATGGCGACTCCCACCGGCACGGTCCAGAGGGAGGCGATTGCCAGGGAGAGCATCACCCGCAGAAGTGTGGCGCCGGCCGCCGAGAGGGTGGCGATCACGGCGGCCGAACCGAGGCCGCCGAGCACCGAGACCGCGCGAAACACCAAGTCGAGCGCGGCCAGCAGCACGATGGCGGCGAGCACCGGCAGCAGCTTCCGCAGGGTGGATTTTTCGGGTTTGCGCCAGAGCGTGGCAGACGCTTGCGCGTCTTTCGTTTCCGCCATGGCGGAATTGATTTTTTCCCAGACCGGTGTAAAGGCGCGCGCGCGCAGCCACTGGAAGGCGCGCGAATGGCGGAAGAGGCGCAATATGGGAGAAGCGGGCGCGTTTTTCGATTGCTCGACCTGCTCGAATTTGAAGCGGTCGCTCCAGGCGATGGCGGGCCGCCAGACCAACTGATCGAGCAACACGATGACGGCGATCATTGCCCCCAAGCCCCAGAGGATGGCGCCGGTATTTCCGGCGTTGGCGGCGGTTTGCAGAAAGGAACCTAACCCGGGCAAGCGGAAATCCTGCTTGCCGAGCTGGAACATTTCGCAGGCCATCAGGAAGAACCAGCCACCGGCTACGGAGACCATGGAGTTCCAAACCAGTCCGATGGTTCCGAACGGCAGTTCCAGCTCGAAAAAACGCTGCCAAGGGCTGAAGCGGTAGATGGCGGCGGCTTCGCGCAGCTCGCGGGGAATGGATTTCAGAGAGGAGTAGAAGCTGAAGGCCATGTTCCATACCTGGCCGGTGAAGATGAGGATGATGGAGCCGAACTCGACGCCAGCCTGGCGGTTGGGAAACAGCGAAACCATGGCCAGCATGACTCCCGGCAAAAAACTCAGCACGGGAATGGATTGCAGGATATCGAGCATGGCGATCATGACCACTTCCAGGCGGCGGGCGTGCAGCGCTCCCCAGGTGGCGGTGTATCCGTAGACGATGGCGAAGATCAGGCTGAGCGCATAAGCGGCAAAGATGCGGACCAGCGAGTAAAACGCGTATGCCGGCAGGGCCGTGGGAGATTGCGAAATGACGGCTTTTGGGGTGGGGGCGCCGAACCAGTTGCGGGCAATGGCGAGCAGCGCGTAGATGCCCGCGCCCAGGACCACGAAGACCGCCGCATCGATCAAAACGGGCCACGTCCGCTCGCGCATGAGCGTCCGCGAAAGGACGGGAGACATTAGCGCTTAGCCGTTCCTTCCCACGGGCTCTTCCGAGGCGACCTCGCGGTTTTCCGGCGGAATGTAGAAGCGCGCGGCGGTGGCATCGTAATCGAACAGCTCGGCGTAGCGGCCCCAGTGAATGGCGGTTTCCAACTGGCGCCTGGTTTCCGCTTCGCTGAAATGCTCCTCGAGCATGTCGTGAAAGAACTCTTCGCCGAGCGAGCGGTTGGCCTTGGCTTCGAGCGAGCGGGTGATCTGGCGGATGAGGGGGACGTTTTTGGCGGCATCGCGAAAGAGCTGCTTGCGCTCCAGGATATCGGCTTCGGCGAATTCGCGGCCGGCGGGAGTGAGCTCGGCATCGCCTTGGCGGACGGCGATGAAACCCAGCAGGGAGGCGGCTTCGACGATGGGGAGAAGGTCGTCGACTTCGAAGGACAGCTCGCCGGCGAGGCGGTGGAGGTCTTCGTGGCCGTTGCGATCGAGAAGCAATTCCAGAATTCCGGCAATGCCGCCGGGGCGGGCGTGGGGCAGCATGGGATAGGCCTGGCGTTCGGGCGGCGCGCCGGGGCGGGCAGGCTGGGGCATGACTTCCGGACTGGGCGCGGGAACTACATTGGGCTGGGTGAGGATGGTGTAGATGTAGTTCACGGTGTGTTCGAAGCGGATATCGCGGTGTTCGCGGGGGCGCGGGACCATGACTTTGAAATCGGCGCGGATGCGGCCGGGGTTCTTGCCCAGCACAATGACGCGGTCGGACAGCACAACGGCTTCTTCGATGTTGTGAGTGACCAGGAAAATGGCGCGCGTGGGCATTTTGCGGTTTTCCCAGAGCTCAAGCAGCTCGTTGCGCAGGTTCTCGGCGGTAAGCACATCGAGGGCGGAGAAGGCTTCGTCCATGAAGAGCACTTCGGGCTCGACAACCAAGGCGCGGGCGAAACCCACGCGCTGTTTCATGCCGCCGGAAAGTTCCTTGGGAAAGGCGCCCTCGAAGCCATCGAGCCCGACGGAATCGAGAATCCTGAGGCTGCGTTTCATGCGCTCGGCCATGGGCACGCCCAGAGCTTTCAAAGGGGCCTGGACGTTATCGAGCACGGTGAGCCAGGGGAAGAGGGCGAAGCTTTGAAACACAATTGAAACGTTGGCGATGGGGCCGCGCACCGGCTGGCCATGCCATAAGACTTCGCCGCTGGAGGGTTCGGCGAGTCCGGTGAGCATGCGCAGGAGGGTGGACTTGCCGGAGCCGGAGGGGCCGAGGAGGGCGAGAATTTCTCCGGGATAGATGGCGAGGTCGGTGGGCGCGACCACGGGGATGCGCGCGCCGCCGGGATCGCCGTAGACTTTTTCTACCTGCCGGGCTTCAATGATGGGCTGTTCGCGCGATGGCACAAGGACCTTTCCGGGCAGTTATTGAATCAGCCGTGTGTTACAAGAGCCGCGCTGGGCGCGGTTGGCAGGCGAAAGCGCCTGACCTACAACGAGCGGTCATGGCTGAAAGTTCTCATGCTACCATTGGGCGGGTTTAGGCAAGATGAATTCCATCCCGCGGCGGATCTCCGCTATTGCGATGGCAACCGTGGCTCCGCTGGCGATTGCGGTGTGGCTGGGTAGAAACAATCCGGAGGCCGGAATTGCGGCTGTGGGATGGGGCCTGGCGGGTGTGGGCCTGGTGTGGTTGGCATGCCGGTCTGTTTCGGGCCGGATTGGCGAGCTCACCGCTTTTGTGAACACGCTGCCGGACCAGCGCGCGGCGCGCCCGCGCCTGGAGCCGAGCGACGACGAAGTGGGCGACCTGGCGCGCGCGCTGACGCGCGCCACACCGCGCTTGGAAGAACTGGTGAACGGCTTGAAAACGGAACTGGCGCGGCGGGAAGCCATTCTGGCTTCGATGACGGAAGGCGTGCTGGCGGTGGATTCGAAGCTGCGGGTTTCGTTTTATAACGACTTTTTCGCGCGAACGGTGGCGAGCGGAATTTCCGAAGGGGTGCCGCTGATCAAGGTGCTGCGCGACCCGGCGTTGTTCGAACTGCTGAAGAGCGTGGTGGATTCGGGCGAGACGCTGCGGCAGCGGGTGCGCATGAGCGTGGGCGAGGAGCGGACATTCGAAGTGTATGCCACGCCGCTGGCCAGTCACTTGAACCGCGGCGCCCTGGCCATTCTGCACGATATTACGCCGCTCGAACGGCTGGAACGGATCAAGCGGGATTTCGTGGCCAACGTATCGCACGAATTCCGCACGCCGCTGGCGACCATCACCGGTTATGCGGAAACGCTGCTCGATGGCGGCCTGGAGGACGAGCATAACCGGCGCAAGTTCGTGCAGGTGATTCAGGCCAACAGCGTGCGGTTGAACAACCTGGCGGCGGACCTGATCACGCTGTCGCAGCTCGAAGCCGGCTGGCCGGACGCGCAGCCGGCTCCCATTTCGATTGCCGAAGCGATTCATAGCGCGATGAGCACGCTCGAGCCGGTGGCGCGGTTGAACGGCATCCACCTGCGTTTAGAGGAGGTTGAGGATGTGGAGGTGCTCGGGCACCGCATCCACTTCGAGCAGGCCCTGGTGAACCTGATGGACAACGCGATCAAGTTCAACAAGCCGAACGGTGAAGTGGCGGTGAAGGCCGTGCGCCGCGGCGAGGGCGAGGTGGAGATCTCGGTGAGCGACACGGGCATGGGAATTCCCCGGCAGGATCAATCCCGCATCTTCGAGCGGTTTTACCGCGTGGACAAAGCGCGTTCGCGGCAGGCAGGCGGCACCGGCCTGGGGCTTTCGATCGTGCGCCACGCGATCGAGCAGATGCAGGGAAGCGTGCGGGTGTCGAGTGAGTTGGGAAAAGGGTCCTGCTTCACGATTACACTGCCGCTCCCTGGCATTGGAAGCGCGAACCAGGTTTCTTAACCGGACTGTCATCGTAAATCAATAATCCGCGCCTAGAGTAAATTTTCACCTTTCCAAATAGTTTGTCTTTGTGTGCACTGAGCAAGGTGCGTGATTGACAGGTTCGCGGCAACATACGGCAGATCCGGCAAGACCAGCTATCTGTATCATTCCGCGGATCTTCATAGAAGTACTAAAACTACAAAACTCGCGGCGTTCGAGCGAAAGGACCTATGAACAAACTACGATTCGTCATCACGGCAGTTCTGTGCGCGGCAATCGCCGCCCCGGTGGCTTCGCGGGCAGCGGACGATCCGCCGACCCCGGCATCGCAAGCGAACACCGGGAACAGCACCCGGTCCGACGAACTGGCAAAACTGAGAGCGAAACTGGAGCAGCAACAAAAGCAAATTGAAGCTCTGCAGCAGGCACTGACCGAGCAGCAGAAAGCGGTGGACAAGGCGCTGGGCGACAAGCCGGCGGCGCCGGCGGACACCACGGGCGCGGCCCAGGCGGCGGAGGCGGCGCAGGAGAACGTTCTCAAGGCTCCCAACCTGGGCGAGGTAGCCTCGACCACGCCGATCATTCCGAGAGGCGTGGCGCCCTCGCTTCCGAGCTCCCTGGGGATTGCCGCGGTACCTCAAGTCGTGCCGAAAGTGGGAACGGCGGGGGAAACGATTCCCGATTCTCCTTTGCAGTTGCGCATCGGAAACACCGCCATCACGCCGGTGGGCTTCGTGGATGCCACCAACACCTGGCGCAGCACGGCTTCCGGAGCGGGCCTGGCAACGAACTTCGGCAACATTCCCTACAACAACAACCTGCCGATCGGACGGCTCAGCGAAAACCGGATGAGCTTGCAGAACTCGCGCATCGGCGCGCGGTTCGACTCGCTTTACAAGGACTATCATGTGCTCGGATATTGGGAGTCCGACTTCGTGGGCGGCGTGGGAGACACGGCTTACAACACGCAAGTAACCAGCAATAGCATTCTGCTGCGGCTGCGGTTGTATTGGGTGAGCGTAAGGAAGGACAAGTTTGAATTCCTGGCGGGGCAGTCATGGAGCATGATGACCCCGAACCGCCGGCAGATTTCGGCGCTGCCGGGGGATCTGTTCTACGGGCAGGAGTTCGACGTGAACTATTTGAACGGGCTGACGTGGGGCCGAATTCCGGGCTATCGCTTCCTGTTCCACCCGTCGGAGAAGATCACCTGGGGTGTCTCGGCCGAAAATGGCGACCAGTACTTCGGCGGATCGGGCGGCGGCGGTGTGCCGACGCTACCGGCGGCGCTGTCGAGTCTTACCGGCACCGAACTGGATGCCAACGTGGCGAATGGCTTGACCAAAATCGCCAATTACCGGCCCGACATCATCAGCAAACTGGCCTTCGATCCCAGCTCGCGGGCGCATTTCGAAATCGCGGGCGTGGTGAACGGCGTGAAGATTTTTAATCCGAACACCACGGGACCGGGCGCGCAGCAATACTTCACCAAGACGGGCGGCGGCGGCTCGTTTAACAGCAACTTTGAAATCGTCAAAAACTTCCGTATTTTCGAGAATCTCTTCTATAGCGACGGCGCCGGCCGGTATTTATTCGGCGTAGCGCCGAACTTCATTCTGCGCGCGGATGGCAGCCCGTCGCCGATCCATTCCGGTTCCACGGTGGATGGCTTCGAATGGACGCTGGGCAAGTCGCTGTTCTACGTTTACTATGGCGGAATCTATGTGAGCCGCAACGTGGCGCTGGACGCCAATGGAACTACGCTGATTGGCTATGGCTATCGGGGATCGCCGAACAGCCAGAACCGGTCCACGCAGGAGATCACGGGCGGCTGGAACCAGACGCTGTTCCGGGATCCGAAGTACGGCTCGATTTCGACGTTCGTGCAGTACGCGTATTTCTGGCGTATGCCGTGGTTCGTGGCCACGAACGCGCCGAAGGATGCGTTTCAAACGGCGGTCTGGTTCGACCTTCGCTACACGCTGCCGGGTTCGGCGCCCACGATCGGATATTAGCAGACACCCCGATCATTTTTAACAGAACCGTAACATCGAGAATGGCAAAATTGAGAGGAGGCACGACATGAAGAGTCTTTTGGCGGTCTGCGCCGCCGCGCTGCTCGGCGGCGGCGCAGCGCAGGCTCAGAAGATCAATGCGGCCGGGGCGACGTTCCCGGCCCCGATTTACCAGAAATGGTTCGGGGAGTATCACAAAACCCATCCCGGCGTGGAGATCAACTACCAGCCGGTTGGTTCGGGGGCGGGAATCAAGCAACTCACGGACGGCACGGTGGATTTTGGGGCGTCCGACATGCCGATGACGGATAAACAGCTCGCCGATATCAAGGTGAAGCCACTGCACTTTCCGACGGTATTGGGGGCGGTGGTGCTGACCTACAACGTTCCGGGTGTGATGGGCGATTTGAAGCTCGCGCCGGATGTGATCGCGGACATTTACCTGGGCAAGATCTCCAAGTGGAACGATGGGCGCATCGCCAAGGACAACCCGGGCGTGAAGCTGCCTGGGGAGGACATTGTAGTGGTTCGCCGGACGGACGCGAGCGGCACGACGTTCGTCTTCACCGATTACCTTTCCAAGGTGAGTCCGGAATGGAAGTCTAAAGTAGGGGCCAGCACGTCGGTAAGCTGGCCGGGACAAACGCTGAGCGGCCCGCAGAACGCGGGCGTAGCGGGGCTGGTGAAGCAGACACCGGATTCGATCGGCTACGTGGAACTGGCTTACGCGATCACGAACAAAATGCCGTACGCGACGGTGAAGAACGCGGCCGGGGCGTGGGTGAGACCGGCGCTCGAAAGCGTGACGGCGGCGGCCGCCGGGGCCGCGAAGAACATGCCGGCCGATTTTCGGGTTTCGATTACCGACGCGGCGGGCAAAATCGCTTACCCCATTTCCACCTTCACCTGGATGCTGATCCCGAGCCATATTCCGGATGCGGCGAAAGCCAAGGCCATCAAGGGCTTTTTGCAATGGATGTTGACGGACGGGCAAAAGGAGGTCGAGGCCCTGACCTACGCTCCGCTTCCCAAAGAAGTGGCGGCGAAGGAGATGAAGCAGATCGCGATGGTTCAGTAATTTCCGTTTATGGCTACCGCAGCAGCGCAAGCACGCGCAGTAAAGAAGGCGCCGCAGACGGGCGACGCAATCGCCCGTCTGCTTGCGTTAATCTTCGCCGCCATTGTCCTGTTATTGGTGGTTCTGGTGGTGTTTGAACTGTGGCAGGGGTCGGCGGCTTCGCGCGAGAAATTCGGTTGGGGATTCCTCACCTCGAGCGTCTGGAACCCGGTGACGGAGGAATTCGGCGCGCTTCCTTTTCTTTACGGCACGGTAATTACGTCGTTGGTGGCGTTGCTCATCTCGATTCCGCTGGGTGTGGGCGCCGCAATTTTTCTTTCCGAGCTGGCGCCGGCCGGACTTTCGAACGCCCTCACGTTCATGGTGGAGCTGCTGGCGGCGTTTCCCAGCGTGATTTACGGTTTGCTGGCCTTTCTTTCGCTGGTTCCGCTGATGCGGTCGCGGGTGGAGCCGTTTTTAAAACACACGCTGGGCTTTCTTCCGTTCTTTCAAGGGCCGGCATTTGGCGTGGGCTATCTGACGGCCTCGCTGGTTCTGGCGATCATGACTTTCCCGTTCATTATTTCGGTTTCGCGCGAATCGCTGCTGGCGGTGCCGCGCGAGCAACGGGAAGCGGCGCTGGCTTTGGGCGCGACGAAGTGGGAGACCACGTGGGACGTTGTCGTGCCGTATGCCAAACTGGGGATTTACGGGTCGATTTTTCTTGGATTGGCGCGCGCGCTGGGCGAGACGATGGCGGTCACGATGGTGATCGGCAACTCGCCGGCGGTTCACGCTTCGCTGCTTGCGCCGGGATATTCGATCGCCTCCGTGATCGCCAACGAGTTCGCCGAAGCTTCGACCAAGTTGCGGGCGGCGGCGCTGGTGGAACTGGGCCTGGTGCTGTTTTGCCTGACGATTATCATCAACGGGATCGCGCGGCTGTTGATCGTGGCAACCACTTCGAAAGGGTCGAAACGATGAGCGCGCCGGCTTTGAGGCGAGCGTGGAGGCCGCTGCCTAACTGTCGCGGTTCAGAAAGGAGGGGATGCCACTGATGCGTCTGCGTTGGCGGAAATTCGTAAGCGCGCTGATGCTTTCGGCAAGCGGCTTGTGCGCGCTCATCGCGGTTTCGGCCCTGTTCGTCATTCTGGCTTTTTTGGTTTACAACGGCAGCAAGTCGCTCGATTGGAATTTCTTTACCCAGTTGCCCAAGGCCACCGGAGAAGTGGGCGGGGGCATGGCAAACGCCATCGTGGGCAGCCTGCAGATTGTGGGGATGGCTTCGGCGATGGGCATTCCCATCGGGTTCATCGCGGGCGTGTACCTTTCCGAATTCGACGACAAGCATTTCGCTTCGCTGGTGCGCTACACGGCCGACCTGCTGAACGGCATTCCCTCGATCATTGTCGGGATTCTGGCGTGGACGCTGGTGGTGGTGCCGATGAAACATTTCTCCGCCTTCGCCGGTTCGGTGGCGCTGGCCGTGATGCTCATTCCGATCGTGACCCGACAGACGGAGCAGTTTCTGCGGGAAGTGCCGATGGCGTTGCGCGAGGGATCGCTGGCGCTGGGAGCCAGCAGATGGAAAATGATCGCCACGGTGGTGGTGCCGGCCGGGAGCAAAGGCGTGCTCACGGGCATTATTCTGGGCGTGGCGCGCATTGCGGGCGAATCGGCGCCGCTGCTATTTACGGCGCTGAACAACCAGTTCTGGGGAGGCATGAACGAACCCACGGCATCGCTCCCGGTTATGATTTACTACCGCGCCATTTCGCCTTTCGAGGACTGGCACCGGCAGGCGTGGGCGGCCGGCTTGGTATTGATTGCGCTGGTGCTGATCGCGAATATCGCGGCGCGCATGGTGCTCGCGCGCGGCGTATCCGTGCCGCGAGGATAGAATAAAGCGACGCTATGACTCAGAGAGTTAGTTCCGGCGCGCCAGGCCCGGCCCGGCAGACGACAGGCACGCCGTCCGGCGAAGGAGATCCGCGACTTGTGCAAAGAGCCGAACCCAAACTGCGCGCCAGCAATCTCAATTTCTACTACGGCGATTTTCAGGCGCTGCAGGATATCTCGATCTACTTTCACCCGAATCAAGTTACGGCGCTGATCGGACCTTCGGGCTGCGGCAAATCCACCTTTCTGCGGACTCTCAACCGGATTAACGAGACCATCCGGCATTCGCGGGTAGAGGGCGAGATCCTGCTGGACAATGAAAACGTGCTGGAACTGGACGTCACCAACCTGCGCCGGCGCGTGGGCATGGTATTCCAGCGGCCCAACCCGTTTCCCAAATCCATTTTCGAAAATATCGCGTACGGCTTGCGGATTAACGGCATGGCCCAGCGGGGCGAGTTGAAGGACAAGGTGGAGCAGAGCCTGCGCCGGGCGGCGTTGTGGGACGAGGTGAAAGATAAGCTGCACGACTCGGCGTATGCGCTTTCGGGCGGCCAGCAGCAGCGCTTGTGCATTGCCCGCGGGCTGGCGGTCGATCCGGAGGTGCTGCTGCTGGACGAACCCTGCTCGGCTCTCGATCCGATCGCGACGGCGAAGATCGAGGAGCTGATGTTCAGCTTGAAGGACCAGTGCACGATGGTGATCGTGACGCACAACATGCAGCAGGCGGCGCGCGTGGCCGATTACACAGGGTTTTTCCTGCTGGGCCGGCTGATTGAATTCGATAAGACAGACGTAATCTTCAAAAACCCTTCCAAGAAGGAAACGGAAGATTACATTACAGGGCGCTTTGGCTAGAGGGCGGAGCTGGACCGGCCCGCGGGCGCGCGAATGGTACAATTCAGTGAATTCCGGAGAAGGGAACGATAGGGATCTGTGCGGCATTTCACCATCGAGCTCGAAGAGCTGAATCAGAAACTGCTGCAGATGGGCGGGCTGGTGGAGTCCGCGATCCATCGCGCAGTGCGGTCGCTGGTGGATCAGAACCGCGAACTGGCCGAAGAGGTGATTCGCGACGAACCGCGCATCAATCGCATGGAGATGGAGATCGACGGGCTGGCTACGCGCCTGCTGGCGCTGCGGCAGCCGGTGGCGCGGGATCTGCGCCTGCTGACGGCGGCCCTGAAGATCAACACGGACCTGGAGCGAATCGGCGACCTGGCGATGCATATCGCCGAACGCTCGATTTCGCTGATGAATCATCCGCTGGTGAAGCCCATGACGGACATTCCCAAAATGGCTTCGCTGGTGCAGTCCATGCTTTTGAAATGTCTGGACGCGTTTGTGAATAACGACGCGGACATGGCTCATTCGGTGCTGCTCTCCGACGACGAAGTGGACGCGCTGCGGGACACGGTGCATGCCTCGCTGCTGGAGGTGATGCAGCGCGACCCTACGGTGCTGACCGCCGCCATCGACCTGCTGTTCATCGCCCGGAACCTGGAGCGCATTGGCGACCACGCGACGAACGTGGCCGAAGACGTGGTGTTCCTGGTGAAGGGAATCGACGTGCGCCATCATGCGCAGCAAGCGGAAAAAGTGTGAAGGTTTCCGCGTCTGCCGCAGTATGATGAAAGTATGGCTACAGACAACCAACCTGGCGCGGCTATAGTTGTGGCCCAACGGGGAGATCGGGACGCGAAACTCGTCCGGTCGGCACTGGAGCGGTTCGGATATTCCGTGATGTCTTCGGAGGACGGACGGGAAGCCGAGCAATTGCTGGTCTCGGGTAAGCCGGATCTCGATCTGGCGGTGATCGATCCCGGGACGCCGGGATTGGATTTTCGGAGCTTATTAAAGAAAATGGCGGACACCGGATCGGGTGTCCACGTGCTTTGCCTGTGTGGAGATGGGGCCGAAGAGCCGCTCCGCGCTCCGGAATTTTCCGGGCGCGTCGGCATTCTGAAACGGCCGTTCCGCCGATCCCACCTTTTGGCCTCCATCCTGGATGCGACCGAAAAACCCCTGGCAAGAACGGCCTGATTGGTGGGCCCTGTAGGATTTGAACCTACGACCAACGGATTATGAGTCCGCTGCTCTAACCGCTGAGCTAAGGGCCCAAGTGCTTCTAAGTCAATAGCTTCGACATAACAGATTTGGACTCAACACGCCGATTGTAACCGTTTTTATAACCGTTCCGGGCGTTGTCGCCGTTTTGGCGGCAGATGGTGACAGCGGCCGGGTTGCGGTGTGTGCGCCACTTTTCGTGAGCAGAGGCATACGGTTGGGCATTCATCATTGTAGCGGTGAAAAGGTTGAGGCATGTAGCGGAGGGAACTGGCAACGTCTTTCGTAAGACCTCGCATTTGCCCGGCGCGGCGGTTGCAGGGATCAGGGGTGCTGAGAGCGGCGGGGGAGATGGTGATCATCGCCCGGCATGGAGAGCCGGTGGCGGAACTGGTTCCTGCCCGCCGTAAATCGGGGTTTCCATTCGGCGTCGCCGCTCAGAACCGTTCGTGGCCGCCGGGGATGACTAGTGGCAGCCGATGAGCGACGCCGAAGCCGAAGGACTGGATCGAGGGCCGGTGAAATTTTAACAGATACCCCCCTGGGCAACGACATCAACGCCCAGGCCGATTTCGGCGATTACCGCATGGTGGGCGATCCCCAATACACCCTGCTCTATTACCCGCTGAACATGGACGAGTTGATCGGCAAGGTGAAAGGCGATCCGCGATGGAGCGGCAGCACGCCGCTAATCGCCTCCATCGTCAGCGGCCAGCCCGCCATCGTCCAGTATCTCGTCGATCATGGCGCCCGCCTCGATATCAAGACCAAGCTAGGCTGGACGCCCCTCATGGTGGCTCAAGGCGTCTTCTTCGCCAACGCGAAAAAAGAGTTCCCCCAAGCCGCCGCCATCCTCAAAAAGGCAATGGCCGCGCGCTAATCCTCAAATCCCCGCATACCACGCATACCCGCCTTCCGGAGATGCCGATCCCAGCCCCTTCCCGAACCGCTTCAGATTATCCGTCACCGTCAGCCCCGTAATGTACTTGACGCTCTTGTAGCCCAGTTGCCGCGGAACCCGCAACCGCAGCGGCCCGCCGAATTCCACCGGCAGCGGACCGCCATTCATCCACATAGCCAGAATGGTCTGCGGATGCAGCGCATCGGCCATGTCGACGCTGTCCCACCAATCGGACTGAATCGACCGGTAGACGACATATCGAGCCTGCGGCAGCGCGCCGGTAATCTTCAGAATGTAAGCAAGCGGCACGCCGGTCCATTCCGCAATGTAAGACCAGCCCTCTTCGCATGCCAGATGCGTAATCTGGCTCCGCCGCGGAAACCCGCGCAATTGATCGAGCGCAAACGAGGCAGGCCGCGCCACCATGCCGTCTACTGCCAGCCGCCAGCCGGCAAAGGCCTCTTTTTGCAGGCGATGGAAAACCTCGCCCATCGGCGCCACTTCGTTGGCAAACGGCGGATTGGAAATCTGGCTGCGCGCAAACTCGCGGGCCATGGAATGGCGCGTCAGTAACCGCTGCGCGGCATACGTCAGCGTCTCGCCCGGCCCATAGATTCCACCGCCATCGGGCGGGATCAGCCCATACCGGCGCGCCAGCCTGTCGGCCGTCACCAGGCCGGCCGCGCCGCCCAATCCTCCAGCCAAAAGCTTCCGGCGCGAAATGCCGTTCATACGCGCTCCATCCCGGCGCCCGCGCGGCCTGTGATCATAGCCCCCACCCGCGCGCGGAAACCGGCAATCCAGACCATCGCTACATGAATCAATAGAAAAATCGCCAGCAGGATCGACACAAAGAAATGGATCGTACGCGCCGATTGCTGGCCGCCCAAAACGGCTACCGCCGCCGGAAACACCGATGCCATCGCCGGCGACATAGCCAGACCGGTCCAGACGACCAGCGGAAACAGAACGAAGACCACCAACAGGTAAGCAGTCCGCTGTAGCACGCTATACGACTGCGCATCCTCGACTGTCCAAAAGGGATATCCCCGGCCAGGCAGCAGATTCCGCCGGAAATGCCCGCCCATCAAGCCGGATATCACGTAAACCAGCCCCGTCAACACCGCCACCCAGGCGGCCTCGAAATGCAGGTAGCGGCTCCAGCCGTTCTGGTCCGGGAGCACGTAACCGTAGCCTGTCACGACCATATCCCTCGAAGACGGCAGCGGCAGTTGAAACAACGGCCGGGTGAGCACGTTGCCGGTCTCACCCCAGTAGAAGCGCGGGTGAGAAAGCAGAATCTCCCCTCCCGTGACCAGCAGCGCAACGAAGGCCAGCGCGGTGATCCAGTGCGTAACGCGCACTAGCGCCGAATGCCGCGCGCCCAGGGCAGCCGTCATGGGCGGATTGTAGCTCATTCTGAGCCGCGCGCGTTAGCCATAATAAACGCATGCTCTCAAAACCAGTCTTAGCCGCTCTGGCCTTTAGCTTAGCCGCTTCCGCGCAAACTCCCCCGTCGAACGTCATGCCGTATGGCACCTCGATCTCTCCCGATGCCGCCAAAAGAGCGGCGGCCGCCGCCATCGCCGAGGCACGCAAAAACCATTGGGAGATGGCCGTCGCCGTGGTGGATACGGCCGGCTACCTGGTGTACTTCGAAAGAATGCCCGACACACAGTTGGGCAGCGTGCCAGTGGCGATCGATAAGGCCAAATCCGCCGCCCTGTTCCGCCGCCCGACCAAGGCATTCCAGGACATTTTGGCCGCGGGCGGAGAAGGCCTCCGCATGCTCGGGCTGACGGGAGCGGTGCCGGTAGCAGGCGGCATCCCGCTCGTGGCGGAAGGAAAAGTCGTTGGCGCAATCGGCGCTTCCGGCGGCACCAGCGACCAGGACAACCGCACCGCCCAAGCCGGCGCCGCCATAATGAAATAACCCGGGCGCCCCCGGGACCACTCCCGGAAAACGGCAGTCCGCCCATAATCAGCCGCGATAAGCCCGTGCTGCTCCAATCGCTTGTAAGCCGCCAGGCTTCCGCCCGGCCTGCTCCGCGCGGGAGAAACAGTTCCTCCCACCCCGCCGTTGGCCGCTCAGCCGGCTTATCCGCCCGCCGCGGAGCGGCACCACCGCCGGTCACAAGTCCACGAAATTTTTCAAGTAATTGAAATCGCTCGACTTCCGCCCCAATTTCCAGGTTTCCGTGCCTGATTTTCCCTTTCTTTGTGTTAAAACCCGTAGTGGGGTTTGATGAACCAGGAAACTGTACTAGAGCGGCTCGAGCGCTTTGAAGGCTGCGTGCCGTACATGTATCGATGCACCGGCGGTGCCGTCACCGCGGGAATAGGACATGCCCTGCCCACCGCTGGCGATGCCATATCTCTGCCTTGGGAAATTGCCGGGCGGCGCGCCTCCACTGCCGAAATTACGGCGGATTTCGCCAAAATATCGGAATCCCCCTTAGGCCTTCCGGCCGCCCACTACGAACCCCTTACCACCTGCCGCCTGCCGGAAGCCTGCCTCCCAGGCCTGGCCGTCGCGGATATCGCGCGCTTTGAAGGGTACCTCGAAAAGCGATTTCCCCAATGGTCCTCTTTTCCCGAACCGGCGCAGGAAGGCCTCTTCGACATGGCATTCAATTTGGGCATGGCCGGCCTGCGGAAGTTTCCCCGCTTTTTGGCCGCCGTGGAGGCAGGCAACTGGCAGATTGCGGCGGACGAGTGCCGGCGTTTGGGCATCGCCCCGGAGCGCAACCAGGAGATCGCCGGTCTGTTCCGGCAGGCCATTCGTACCTGATCTTTTGTGCCGCTCTATCTTCACTAAATCCGGTTTTCAGCCGATAAACAGGATAGGACAAGCGTTTCGTACAACCCGGAATCCGTCTTATATGCCCAAACTTCTGTTAGCGGAAGATAACGATTTCAGTAGGGAATTGTTGACCCGGCGTTTGGAAAATGCCGGCCACCAGATCATAGCCGTCGCCAACGGCAGAGAAGCCATTTTGGCGGCGCGACAATACCGTCCGGACCTCATCCTGATGGATCTGGAAATGCCGGTCATGGATGGGCGCGCGGCCATTCGCACCCTCAAGATCGACCCGCATACATATCGCATTCCGATCATCGTGGTGTCGGCCCACATGGCGGAGGAAATCATCGCCGCGACGTATTCCGATGGGTGCGAGGCGTACGAAGCCAAGCCGGTGATCGTCTCGCGCCTCTTGGAACGGATCAATGAAACGCTTCACGCCCTGTCCACAACGCCTCGCCAGCCGAAACTTTCGCTTGCGCCGGATGCACCCGCAACCCCGCCGGAGATTTCCTAGTGGCTGCGGGCAGCGTGGCGCTTTTCACAGCCCAATGCCGTCACTTTTGTAACGCCTGCCGCCCCTGCGTCACTAATAGACAGGCGGTAGCGGTTCTTTGGGGCGCCGCCCCGCCTGGGATACTATGCAGATGATGGATCATGCGGAAGCAACCCGAAAGCTTGCGGCCGAACGATACCTTCTGGGCGAACTGAACGAGGCGGAGCGGCAAGAGTTAGAGGAGCACTTCTTCGAGTGTTCGGACTGCCTTGAGGCAGTCGAAGCTGGACGGGCGCTGATCGCCAATGCGCGGGAAGTTTGGGCCGCGCAACCCGCTTTTGCCCGCCCCGCGGCTGCCGAACGCAAGAGTTGGTGGCAAGCGTGGACCCTATGGCGCTTGGTCCCCGCGGCCGCTTTGGCCGGTTGGGCCGTGGCAGCCGTTCTCGCCGGTTATCAGTTCCTTCGCCGGCCGTCGCCTGGCGGCCAGTTAGTCATCGCGCCGGCGGTTTCCGTAAGGGCCGCCCGCGCGCGGCAGTCCTTGAGCTTTTCCAAGCGCCAGCCGGTAATCGCTTTCGAGATCGCCCCGGAATGGCAACAGTTCTATACGGCCTATGAGGCTCAAATTGAGCGCTCGGCGAGTCGTCGGCCGGTGTTTACCAGTACAATTGCCAGTGGGCGGGAGACTCCCGATCCCCTTACGGTTGCCGTGCGGACCGCGCCCCTCCAGCCCGGCACATATGCGCTGATGCTGTACGGCCTGGAAAGCGCGAGCAGAACACCGCTCGAACGGATCTCATTCACGCTGACGGAGTAGAAAAAAAGATGGCCGAGCGCTTCCTATATCACGCCTATGCGGTAGGCTTTTCGGGAGAACTGACTAGACCCACAAATCAATTAATCCCCTCTCAAGCGGCCAGCGCTCTGTCTCCCATGGGCGGATATGGCTCGGCCCGTCAGGAACCGTACCGGTTGCTGGAGTACATCTCGCACGGAGGCTCTACTTCGGAAGTGAAGGGGAGCCGCAATCCCAGAACCGGACAGAACGAAACGTCGGCCACCGCCACGATCCGGGATTTGAATATCGACAACGTGGTCCTGCTCGATTCCTGCACCGCACAGTTGAGTTCGGCGCACCCGGGTGATGAGCCGCGGATCAGTCCTCAGGGATCGTTCTTTCAAAATCTGCGGGTCGCGGGCAGGACGATCGAGCTGGAAAGCCGCGTGGACCTCTATAGCACGCTCGACACTCTGAAGAAGTTGAGCGACCATTATAAAAATGACGCGCCGTTCCGCCGGCAATTTCTGGAGGAGGCGTTCGTAGGCAACGAAGGCGCGCTGCACGAGAAGCAGCGGAAGTTTTTTTCATGGCGGAACATCACCAACAAAGACACCCTGCCGTCCAACAAAGCTGGTGCCACCATTGTTCCTCTCTTCAAGGTACTGAACCCCAGCGCGCCGGGTTTTCACGTGAGCGGGAACACCATCACCGTGGAGAATTTCGGAACGGTTGTGTTGGGCGAACTGGTGATCGGCGGTCATGAGCGCCGCCTTACGATGCTGCATGTGGATTTGGGCTCAGGTCTTTCGGCGTGCGCTGTTGGTTCCAACGGCGGCACGACCGATCCGAATTAGCGCCGGCTTTGTCCTTGCCCTATCCCTGCTGCTCGACTGTGGCCGGCCCTCGCCGGATTCCGGCCCCGCAAAGACCCTTCGTACAATCGAAAGCGAACTCCGGCATCGCCAGTCTGGGGAGCAAGTCTACTGGGAGTTGGCTCTCCGAAAGGCCCAAACCCTTGAAAAACTCAACCGGCGCGGGGAGGCTCTGCAATGGCTACGAGACCGGCGTCCACCAGCCAGCCTGGCCGTACGGTGGATCGAAGAGCAAGCCGCCATCGAGGCGGATCTTGGCCGGTTCGCCGAGGCAGACCGCGACTTGCGGAACGCCCTCGCCCTGTCCCGCTCGTCGGGGCAGGCGCGCATGACTGCTGTCCTCCAGGTGCGCCGTGCCCGCGTCCTGATCCGCCTCGCCGAACCCGACCAGGCCGATGAAGCGCTTTCGCGGGCCGAAGATTACGTCCGCGCCTCAGGCGATCGGCAGCTTGTCCCGTTCATTCTGAACTACCGCGGATTCGCCGCTCTGGCTCGCAATCGGTCCGAGGAAGCGATCGCGCCTCTACAGCAGTCGCTCGACTTGTTCCGCAAAGATCCTACTCAGCAGGCTCTGGCCGCACAGGTCATGATTAGCCTGGCCTCCGCCTATTACCGGCTGGGGCGGATCAATGACGCCCGAAGCCTCTATGAACAGGCCTTTCGCCTTTCCCTTCCCGAAGATCGCCATCTTGCTCTGGGCCACCTCGGCGACATCTTTTACTCCGAAGGGGATTTCACGAACGCGGCCCGGAACTTCCGCCAGGCGGCAAGCCTGGCCAAGGGACGCGATCAACACTATTATTTCGAGTGGCTCGCCAACCTCGCCACCACGCTCATCGATCGGGGCAACTGTGAAGAAGCGGAACGGGTCAACCGCGAAGTGCTGCAAACCGCGGAAGACATTTCCAATGTCCATGAGGCGCAAGTGAACCAGGGCCGCGTCGAAGCCTGCCTGGGCCGCTACCAAGCGGCCGAACCCCTTTTGCGCCAGGTGACCGCTTCGCGCGAGGGCGATCAGTCGTTCGTTTTCGATGCGTATCGCGCTCTGGCGCGTATGTATACGCAAATGGGTAGAACCGAATCCGTTAAACCCGAATTTGAATCCGCCCTGGCCTTAGCCGACCAGACCAGCGGAAAGCTGCGGGAAGACGAAAACAAACTCAGCTATCTATCCAGCCTCATCGCTCTGAATCAGGATTACGTCGACTTCCTCATGTCTCGCGGCGACGCGCCGGGCGCCCTCGCCATTGCCGAATCCAGCCGCGCCCGCCTCCTCCGCGAGCGGCTCAATCTTCCCAGTTCGCGCACCCATCGCCACACCGTCGGCGAGTATTGCGCCGCCGCGCGCGCGGCGGGCGTTACCTTCCTCGCCTATTGGATCGGTCCCCAGCGCTCCTACCTCTGGGCAATCTCCGGCTCGGGCTTCACCTCTTACCGGCTGCCGCCCGAAACGGAAATCCGCCGCCTCGTGGAACCATATCAATCCGCCATCGAGCGCGGCGGTCCATTGCGCCCCGAGGAGACCGCGGCAGGCGCGAAGCTCTTCGAAGCCCTTCTGCCGGCCGCGGTACGAAAAGCCGGCGCGCGCTACATCATCGTCCCGGATGGCCCACTGTACGCCCTCAATTTCGAGACCCTGCCCGTTCCAGGTGAGCGCCCGCATTACTGGATTGAGGATGCGACGGTCGCGCTCGCGCCCTCGCTCGACATGCTGCTCGATCGCCCGGCGCGGCCTTCGCGCGCCCGCTCGGTGCTCCTGGTGGGCGATGCCGCCGAATGGAATCCCGAATATCCCCGCCTGTTGCACGCCCGGGAGGAAATGCAGGGCATCGAAAATCTGTTTCCAGCGGTGGAGCGGAAAGTTCTTGCCGGCTCCGAAGCCACTCCCTCGGCTTACCTGCAATCCAAGCCCGAGGATTACGAGTACATCCACTTCACTGCCCACGCCACCGCCAACAAGAACTCTCCGTTCGATTCCGCCGTCATTCTCTCGCAAGGACCGGCGGGCGGAAAGCTATCCGTGCGGGATGTGCTCAATACGCACGTCGACGCCGAACTGGTTACGATCTCCGCCTGCCATAGCGCCGGCGCCCGCACCTATGAAGGCGAGGGCCTGGTAGGCTTCGCCTGGGCATTCCTCGAGTCCGGCGCGCACGGAGTCATCGCCGGGCTTTGGGATGTGAGCGACTACTCTTCGCCGCTGCTGATGCGGAAGCTCTATGCCGGCCTCAAGGATTCCCGCGCCCCGGCCGGCGCGCTGCGCGCCGCCAAGCTCGACCTGATCCGCGGCGGCAAATACGCCGATCCGTACTATTGGGGGGCGTTTCAGTTATACGAAGGGACGCTCGAAGGTTGGCAGGCGAAAGCGCCTGCCCCAGTCAGAATTTCTTCAGTTCCTCGACCACGGCGGTAAGACCCTTGTTCCGGTACATGTTCGCCAACCGCTGCTCTTCGGGCGATGGCGCGAGCACTCGCAGCAGGGCCGCGCTTTCGAGATCCTGCCGGCTGGGTATCCATACCTTGCCGTCGGTGAACTCCACCTGGCTCACGAAACCGGTCATCTTGCGCACGCTCAGCGGTTCGCCGTTCCTGGCAAAGCGCAACTCTGTATCCTGATCCACGCGCGCGGTCTCGTTGGGGCGCAGCAACAGTTCGGGACCCGACGGCGGCACCGAAGCCGCCATGTACTGCTGGTTCTGATCGCTCACCAGCCAGCCCATCTCGACATAACGCACGGGCTTGTTCGAACGGTTATGCACTTCGATGTGGGCCGCCTGGGCCACATCGCCGCGCGCGGAAAGTTCCGCCCAGCCATCCACCGGCTCGACCGGCGCGTTCGGGAACTGCAGAAACGCAAACTTCTCGTTGTGCAGGCCGGCCGCCGCCACGCCCGCGCCCGAAAGCGCCCTGTGCCGCACCAGGCGCACATCCAGCTTGGGACGGTCGTCCTGGCGGCTTTGGATTTCGAGCATGGCCTGCCGCAATCCCTCCGCGCCGCCCTGCGCGAGAACGCGCTTCAGATGCTCGCGGTCGCGCTGCGCTTCCATTTCCCAAGCGGTCAGCGTGCGCCGCGAATGCAGCTTGTCCGGCCCGAAGAACGAGAGGTTTTGGAAGAGCACCCCATCGAGCTCCACCTTCACCAGCGGATTGGCCGCGGCCTGGGTGGGCCGCATGAGCTGCAAATCGATGCGCACCGGAAACGCCTCGCCAGGCCCCACATTCAGGCTGGGGACGGAAACCGAAGCTCTTCCGCCTACCGTCACTTCCTGCGAGACCACGCTCAACACCACGCCATGAATCCGATTGGGCGACGAGTTCCGGAGGGTCAGCAGCATGTGGAGATCGATCAGCAGCGCCGCGCCGCGCGCCGTGGCGCGCGATTCGCCCATGCCCGCGGAAAGCAACGTCACCGGGGAATCGTCGCGGAGATTCACCTGGACGGCGGTCTGGGGATCGAGCGGGACCTCCTGCGCCGCGGCTCCGCCGGCGCCGATCGCGGCGGCCAGCGCCAGATGCCGCAGTGCGTTACTCCTCCACATATACGTTGTTCACCGTTACGTTCCCGGTGGCGGGATCGACATAGCGGGCGCGCATGGCGCCTTGGGCATCCACCGAATACGTTACGCCATTGGCGCCGGCGGGATGGCGCAGTTCAAAAGCTTCCCGGCCCTGGCCCACCACGATGCCGTCTTTGGTGGATTCGACCACGACGCCATCCATGCCGAGCGGGTAGAGGCCGCCGTGGCTGTAGCCCGGCCGCGGCATAGGGTGCTCGAGCAACAAGCCGGTGACCAAGAGGGCGGCCACGCTGGCCAGCGCCACCGCCGCGCGCGCGCCCGAAAACAGCGACTTGCGGAGCGGCACTTCGTTGACGCGCACGCATTCCCCGGCCGCCAGCCCCAGCCGGATATTCGCTTTCATCTCGGCCGAAAGCCGGCTCCAGGGCACTTCCGGCATTTCGCCCAACTCGGGCAGAATTTGCCGCAGGCCCGAATAAGCGGCTACTTCTTCCCGGCAGCGCTCGCAGCGCGCCAGATGGCGGCCGGCACGCCATCTGGCGAACGGCCCGAGGTCGCCGCCCGCATGCAACGCCAATGTAGCCTGGCTCGGATGATTCATTACACTACCGCTTCCTGTTCTCCACGTAGCGGCGGAACTTCACGCGCGCATTCGCGATGTGCGAGCGCACCGTCGCCTTCGAGCAACCCAGCAACCGCGCGACTTCCTCGGCCGGCAGCCCTTCCACATCCCGCAGCAGCAGCGCCGCCCGCTCGCGCTCGCTCAGCAAACGCAGCCCGTCTTCGAGATAGTTACGCTGTTCCGAACGCAGCAGCAAATGTTCCGGACTCTCGGAGCGCCCTTCCGGAGCGGCCTCGATTTCACAAAACGTGTTGCGGCCGTTGCGCCGCAGAAAGTCGATGGCGGTGTTATGGGCGATGCGGGAAAGCCAGTGTGCCGCCTTTTGTTCGTCCTTGAGCTGATCCTGCCGCTGGAACGCCTTGATGAAGGCTTCCTGCGTCAGGTCCTGGGCATCCTCGACATTACGGACGAGCCGGTGAATCTGTCCGAAAATCCGCCGTAAGTTTTCGGAAATGAACCGGTTCTGTCGCTCCAGATCGAGATCTGGCTCAGTGATTTCGCTCATCGGTCTCGTTAGCGCAGTCACGGGTTCCTAACAACATGACGCAGAAACCCGCGAAACGTGGACTCCAGGAAAAAGAGGTGGGTTCCCCGCTCGCTCCCGCCCCGCCAAGAGGCCATTGTAACGCGGCGGGTTGTGACGCCGGGCGCCCGGATACCGGCTGTGTTTCCCAAACCCGGCCGGGCCGGGGGGGGGCGGCACGGCACGCGCAGGCTGGCGGCACATCATACGAGGCAGCTTCTCACAGAAGGGCGCAGAAGAAGGGCGGCGGCGGTTAGACGCTTCCCCGCAGCTTGTCGAGGAAGTGAAACAGGAAGATGCCGACCAGGGCGTTCATCAGCCCCAGGATGAGTGTGCGCTGGATTTCGAACGTGAGCGGCTGTTCGAGCAGGGCGCGCGTCATCACCCAATAAAAGAACTGGTGAAAAACGAAAAAGAAGAAGGCCAGGAAGAGGCGCAGGATAACGTTATCCACGTCGAACCGCACACCCACCGAAGCCGCGAAATAGCCAACCAGGGTATCGACGATTCCAAACATGCCTAGCGGGTTCTTGGAGAGAGAATCCTGGGCCAAGCCCACCAGCGCGCCGATCATGAGGCCATGGATCTGGCTGCGGCGCATGAGAGCGAAATAGACGACGACCAGCAACGGCATTTCCAGAAAGCCCAGAAACTGAAAGAACAGCGGCACATAAACCTGGAAGAGAATGGCCGCGAGCGGCACGGCCAGCATCACCCAGAAGCGGAAGCGGGAGACTTGCCCTTCGCGCTGGCTGCTCAACAGAATGCGTTCGCTATCGGAGTAGTTCATTCGGTGTGGGGGCGCTGGGCAACATCGTCGGTGACGGGCGGAGGAGGAGAAGCCGGGGCCGGGGCCGGCTGCGCGGGGGCCGGCGGGCGCTGCGTGGCGGGGACGGGTTGCGGAACAGCGGTTGGGGGCCGGGAGCCT